>JAEZLZ010000068.1 GCA_023415055.1 Bacillota bacterium
GTCCGACACAGATCAAATTACTCCACAAAGTGAGTCTCTTAGTACCGAAATAGCTCTCCATATACCAGTTTCTCAATTCCACCTTACGGGTTATCCCCATGGAAGCATGGAAATTTTCGTTATCGCCGACGTTCTCTCCTGCCATATACATCGGAACTCTGCGGCGTTTATCTCCTTTATAGATCGGAATAAAGCTGATGGGAAGAATGAGCAGTGCACTGAGCATATAAAGCATGATCTTAACATCACTTGTCCCAATCGGAACTAAGGCTTCTGTATGGAACAGGAAGGTCAGATAGGGAATTAAAGCATATTTCGAAATTAACGGAAATCCAAAGCAGGAAATAACTACAAGGATTGCATGTATCGTAATCGGAATTTCTTCATCCTTACGGAAGGTTTGTTTTGTATGGTTCTTAACGTTAGCATTGGATACCAGCTTACCCATCCACTTGGACCAATAGAACAAGGTAGCCGCACTCCCGTATGCAAGAATAATTACGATAAGTATATTATTCGAATCTATAAATGCCTTCATTGCAACCCATTTTGATATCAGCATTCCGAAGGGCGCTAAGAACATTCCCGCAATACCAATCATCATATAGAGTGACAGCTTTCTTGAGACATCAAGAAGGATATCCATATCCTCCACATTTCTGCTTCCGATCTGGTGCTCGATAGAGCCGACACAGATGAATAAGAGAGATTTGGATACTGCATGGAATATAACAAGCAGGATTGCTGCCCACAGTGATTCCTGTGTACCGATGCTTGCACAGATTACAATCAGCCCAAGATTCGCCAATGTAGAGTAAGCAAGTATCTTCTTTGCATCACTTTGCGAGATAGCCATCAGGGAACAGGCCAAAAACGTTACCCCACCCACTAAAGTTACGATTCTGCCTACCGAAGAGGTACCAAGCAACGGAGCAAGCCGTATGATTAAATACACTCCAGCCTTTACCATCGTCGCAGAATGCAGTAATGCAGAGGATGGTGTGGGTGCTACCATTGCACCGAGCAGCCAGGATGAGAAGGGTAATTGCGCTGATTTTGTCAGTGCCGCAAAGGATAATAGGAATACCGGTATCAATACCATTGCCTCCGGTTTCATATCAATCAGAACCGATAATTCCAGCGTCTTAAAATTCATTCCGATGAAAACAATGGCACAGGCAAAAGCAAGACCGCCGCCAAGATTAATCACCAGAGCTCGGAAGGAATTTTTCTTTGCTTCCTTCGTCTTTGTATATCCGATTAAAAGGAAGGAACAAAGCGTAGTAATCTCCCAGCAAAAATACAGCCAGGTCAGATTATTGCTTAATACCAGACCAAACATAGCGGATAAGAAGAGGAATAGTACCGACATAAAATAATTCTTTCTTACGGGATAATCCTCATGATGGTAATGATACCATTTCATGTAACCGATTGCATAAATACAGATCAAACTGCCTACGATACCGATGATTAATACCATAATGGCTGTAAGCTTATCAAAAACAATACTGTTTGCTACTGTTATATCATGCTTTTGCGAGAACTCAAACCATAAAATCAATGGGGTTTGAATGGCCGAAAAAACAGATACAAGATACTTTTTGTTTTTGATACCGATGATAATAATGAATAATGCGATTGCCCCTTCGAGGACAGCGATTATGTAATCGATGATCTCCTCGTGAGGAAAATTGAAGGCAATTCCCTTCCTAAAGTACAGGAATACAACTGTCAAGGTTATTACAGCGGTAATCACAGCACTGATTCGCACAACCATATCCCGCGCCGGGTCCGACTTCACTATTCGAACAAGAAGCGCTGCTATGATTGGGAATAAGATTAATCCTGAAATAGCATACATACTCACGTCACCTTACTTATATTATTTGGCAAAAAAAAATCAACAGCGCAAGAGGATATCAGCCCACTCGACACCTCTCTGCATCATTGACAAACCTTATGTATTATAGCACCGTAGTATTTCATAAGCAACCATTGTTATTTTATTGACAAACCATCTATATTTCATTATTTGGGGGCTTGTCCCTTATTTCCTACTGATTCGGTCTGAAAATAATTTTACTACTTCTAATGTAACTAAACAAGTTAATATCCTATAAAGATTATTGTCAGATCACCTAGTCTTTCCCATATTGCAGCTCCCGCTTATCTTTCTGTCAGTAGCAGCTGCAACAGATTAAATTCAATAAAGATAAGAATATAGTATCCATAAATTAGATTTTACTTGATAATCTGAATAATAGGTTATATAATAAGTAAAAATACATCATAACTTCCTTTTTTACAGGTTTTTATGGTATCCAGCGATGATAAAAGCTACGATTTATGAATTTCTTCAGAGAGCCGGTGGTTGGTGTGAACCGGTGAACGAGTAAATCCTTCCACTTTTGGAGCTGTCGGTGATAAACCGAAAGGCTAGTACCCTTTATCGTACTTATGAGTGGCTGAAGATGTTCTTCAGCAATTTGGGTGGCAACGCGGATTCCTTTCGTCCCATATATTTGTATGGGCTGGAGGAATTTTTTTATTGTATCATTTACTTTCCCATACAGAGTCATTTTAAGCACGATGAACATGCAGCAAGTCTGATCGCAATTATGCAATCAGAGCAAAAATTATGAAGCGCCGCGTGGTCGGCAGAATGGAGGCAACCATGTTAGATTTAAAATTTGTAAGAGAAAATCCCGAAGTAGTAAAACAGAATATCCGTAACAAATTTCAGGATAATAAGCTTCCCTTAGTGGATGAAGTTATTGCACTGGATGTGGAAAGCAGAGCTGCCAAGACTGAGGCTGACAATTTAAGATTTGAACGTAACAAATTATCCAAGGAAATTGGGGCTTTGATGGGTCAAGGTAAAAAGGAGGAAGCAGAGGAGGTAAAGAAACGCGTTACAGCTGATTCCGAAAGACTCGCCGAACTGGAAGCTAAGGAGACGGAGCTGGAAGAAAGAATCAAGAAGATCATGATGACTATTCCAAACATCATCGATCCTAGTGTACCGATCGGTAAAGATGACAGTGAAAATGTCGAAGTACAGCGTTACGGCGAACCGTTTGTACCTGCTTTCGAGATTCCTTATCATACTGAGATCATGGAGAAACTGAACGGTATCGATCTTGACAGTGCCAGAAAGGTTGCTGGTAACGGCTTCTATTACCTGATGGGTAACATTGCCAGATTGCATTCCGCAGTAATCTCCTATGCAAGAGATTTTATGATTGATCGTGGTTTTACTTATTGTATTCCTCCGTTTATGATTCGAAGCGAAGTAGTAACCGGTGTTATGAGCTTTGCAGAGATGGATGCGATGATGTATAAGATCGAAGGCGAAGATTTGTACCTGATCGGAACCAGTGAGCATTCTATGATCGGTAAATACATTGATACTATCGTTCCCGAGGATACACTTCCCCATGCTCTTACCAGCTACTCTCCCTGCTTCCGTAAAGAAAAAGGAGCACATGGTCTTGAAGAAAGAGGTGTATACCGAATTCATCAATTCGAAAAGCAGGAAATGATTGTTGTATGTAAACCTGAGGATAGTATGGCTTGGTTCGATAAGCTATGGCAGAATACAGTTGATCTCTTCCGTACGCTAGATATCCCGGTAAGAACCTTAGAGTGCTGTTCCGGTGACCTGGCTGACCTGAAGGTAAAATCCGTGGATGTAGAAGCATGGTCTCCGAGACAGAAGAAATACTTTGAGGTAGGCAGCTGCTCCAATCTCGGTGATGCACAGGCCAGACGCCTTAAGATCCGTGTAGTTGGCGAAGGCGGTAAGTACTTTGCACACACCTTGAATAATACTGTGGTAGCTCCTCCCAGAATGCTGATTGCATTCTTAGAGAATAACCTGAACGAAGATGGTTCCGTGAATATCCCGGTTGCACTACAGCCCTACATGGGTGGTCTCAAGGTAATAAAATAAAGATCACTTGTAGAGATATATCTCATAACACACATTAACAAACAAAGGTGCAGCTGCAAATATATATGCAGCCGCACCTTTGTTTATTGTTATCTCCAGCCATCCAGCTTTCCTTCAAATACCCAATATGAGGGAAAGGAAAGGTGGAGCAGCCGGATCACGGTCGTATTTTTGTTCTCGCAAAGAATCATAGATAGCCGAACAGGATATGATTGATTTTCACCAATGCTAATCTCCTTCAAAAGATAGGTAATCCGTCTCTGAATCATAAATATCTTTTTTTCTACCGATGCTTCACTCTCCGTCAACTTCTTAAGTATCTGCACAGTTTGCTCCACTTCATCCTCTTCCTTATGCTCACTATGTAGTACTCCGGTAACCGTAATCCAGGTAAGGTTCTCTTCTTTTGTCACGATAGCCTGTTCTGTAGACAGTGAGAGCTTATTCTTGTGAAAACCGCTGAAAAACTCTCTTGCCTGTTTAAAATTTGAATAATCTTTATGATCCGGTCCGACGATGAGAAAATCCGATGTATGAAACCATCGTTTTATCACTTCATCCGTAATTTTATCCTGTCCAAATAAGGTTTGTTCTAACTCCTGCATAAATCGCTTTTCATTCTCTGTCAGATCATTTAAGTTATGTTCCGAGACCATGGCATTCTGTTTCTCATATGCCTGTACATAATCCTTCGAAGCCTCCAGTCGTTCATCCGGATAATCGGCAACCGGTATGGAAAAATGCTGCTGAACAAACCTCCATTTTTTACCTGTCTTTTTCAGTACTCCCGACAGACATATCGGCCATAGATATTCTCTCTTCTTATCCTCCCGTTGATGATAAGTCAGCGTCAATGCCCAGTTAAGGAAGGTCAGTTTCTGCTTTGCGGTTAATTCCGGTTCATCCAACTTCTTCCGAATAAAATTAAGATAGCTTTCATAACGCTCTGTTGTATCCTCAAAGCTGTATTTTACGGTACCCTCCGTTAAGATCCATGCTATATCCTGCTCTATATTTATATACGGATTTTCGGTATTTAACCGGACATCACCCCAATAAGTCCAATCATCTCTGATTAATTCAACAATTCGTTCTCTTCCCAGGAACAGTTCTCCGGTCCCCGTACCAAGTACATAAGCATGCTCAGAGTAGAACTCCTCTGTAAAACTTACAGCTTCTTCTGCGTCCCGATGTGTATAGCCTTCCTGAAAATGCTCTAATATACTTTTGATCTGATATAAATCCCGACCAGTGTTACCCAATTCCATCACCTCTTTCAAGCTGATTCTTTTATTTCTTCTTATTGCGGCTCTCCTCCAGACGATATAGAACAATTCTACGTATTAGCTCATATGGCATCGGCTGATCGAGAGGAAATTGTACTGAGCCCTTAGCACCCTTATATTTGCTAAGTTCCTCCTGAAATGCCTCAATTCCGCTTGGTGTCGGATAGAAGCCTATGTGCTTCTTAAAAGCAGCAAAATGCACCAAATTACCGTTCAAATAGAAGGTAGGCATCTGATAGCTGATCTTCTCTGTTGCTTCGGGCACTAGTTCCTTTATGATGTTTCTGATATTATTCAGAATAATTTGTATCTCCTGTGGAAAGGTTGCAATATATTCGTCAATTGTTGTGTACTCAGCCATAATAATCCTCACTCCTTGGATCCTATCGTTGTACTTTTGCTAAATAGTGAATCTTCCGACCAGCTTCTCCAACTCTGCCGCTATTATCTCCAGTTTGCCCGCAGCACTTGTTGCATGTTCAATCGTATTCAACTGCTGCTCTAGAGAAGAAGCGATCTCCTGAGTTGATGAAGTGGTCTCCTCTGCAATTGCAGAAATACTCTCTATGGCACCCACCACCTCATTCTTATCATGATTAACTTTATTTATACTATCAATCATAGTCTGAATTTCCCGAATAATATGGACTATAGACTGATCAATCCGGCGGAAAGCCTCTTCTGTTTCCTTCGATACCTTTGTGGTTTTAATAATGACCTCTGAACCTTGATCAACATAGACTTGTGTCTCATTGATTGCCGTACTTACTTCCTCAACGATTTTCTCAATTCCGTCAATCGAGTATGCGGTCTGCTCCGACAGTTTGCTTATTTCCTTAGCTACTACAGCAAAACCTTTACCGCTCTCTCCTGCCCTTGCACTTTCTATCATAGCATTGAGAGCCAGAAGCTTCGTCTGATCCGAGATATTTTTGATAACATCGGTAATTACTGTAATTGCATCTGATTTCTGACCCAGTATATCAACCATATCCTTTATTTTCAAAGTGACCTGTTCATTTGCTGAAACAGCCTCTAACAGGCTGCCAATATTACTTAAGCCGGTTTCATTAGCCTGCCTGGTCCGGGTAATGCTGTCCCTCATCCCATCCGCACGCTGTGAGATCATAGTAATCTCATTCGCCAACGTATTCAGCCGTTCAAAGCCTTCTACAGAATTAGTTGCCAACGAAGTAGAGGCGTTTGCCAACTCTCCTGTGGCTCTCGCGATTCCTTCGGCCATTGTCGAAGTTTCGCTACAGATTGAATTCAGACTTTGAGAGCTCTGTGCCACACTGCCCGCGCTTTGACTAATATCACTTACCATACTTCTCAGGGTTTGCTGCATTTCATTCATAGCTTTACCCATCACACCGATTTCATCCTTACGATCACTTGCAAATCCAACGGTAAAGTCACCTTCAGCAAAGGCCTTCAGTCTATCGGACATCATTGTTATGGGGCGTATAATCCTTCTTGCCGTACCAACTGCAGCTCCCATCGCAATCAGCATAATTGCCAAGGATAAAAGTATAGTTTGTATTATCGCCTGTCGGATCTGTTTATACATGCTATCCAGAGAGATTCCGAGATTCAGAGCTCCCTTTATCTCATCGTTCAGTTCAAAATCCGTGGATACATTATAGACCTTCTCACCGCCCTCAGTCGTAATTATCTGTCCCAAAGTAGTCTGTTGCTCCAGAACCTCACTTACGTCTCCCTTTGACGTCGCTGAGGAAGCCGCATCAGCACCGTTACCCGTACCGTCATCCGTTAATACATCATTGGATACAATAACCTGAGCACTTTCATCAGAGAGGGAAACATAGACAATATTTGCATTACTGTCTTCCTTTATCTTCTTAAATACCTCCTGAAGAGCATCCAGACGTGTAATCTGTTCCTCCTTGATGTCCCTCTTTATATTGTGAATCAAGGTGGAACCATCACTCTTCATCTGACTAGTTGCAGATTGATAGATTTCATAATAGGATACTCCCATTAAGCATGCACAGCAGAGAGCAATAAGTAGTAATATGACTGCCAGCATTCTTCCTGTTAACGATTTGAACACAAAATATTCCCCCTTAGATATTATAGTTTTATCCATGCGCTTTAACACTTCTGAAAATACTCTTATCAATCCTCGTATAATTTTCGTATCACAGGCATCGAGTAAAACATGTTTATTATAAAGGATAATATATAAATAGTAAAGAATGGCTGCATTTTTATCGAAAACTACGAAACCTTAGAAAAATACCCAATCCGACCCTTTAGAATTGCTACAGCCAAAGCATCGAAATTCCTTTCTTTCATTCGAAAATATAATGATAAAGCCAAATGGAAAATAAAAAGGGAAGAATTAGTCTATAGCCTAATTCTTCCCTTTGTCTGATGCATGTATTTTAATAAAGCACGTTCTTAATAATCATTCACTTCTGACTTCACACACTAATCTCTGTTTACATTTGTGCCGGGGATAGCACTAAACTGCTTATTCGCTTCGTAGTGCATCAATCGGATTCAATTTTGCTGCTTTATTTGCAGGCATATAGCCAAAGCAGATACCGATACCGGCAGATACACCAAAGGCCAGAAGAATTGCTCCTGCTGTCGGTGCTGCTTCAATACCGAAGGCTTTACCAAGGGCATTGGTGGCAATACTGCCGATAATAATACCTATTATGCCTCCGGTGGTACTGATTGTAATCGCTTCAATCACAAATTGGGACATGATATCCCTTTTCTTTGCACCGAGAGATTTACGAATACCAATTTCTTTTGTCCTCTCTACTACGGATACCAGCATGATATTCATGATACCGATACCGGCAACCAACAAGGATATTCCTGCGATACCTCCGAGCACGGCAGATAACATAGTAGTCATTTGATTAATCATATCAAGAAGCTCCGTCATACTGTTTACCTGATATAGCTCTTCGTTCTTCATGATTCCATAGAGATAATTATCTAATAGAACCTTCGCCTGTTCCGAATAATCCGTATCCGTAGTTGCAAAGGTGTAGCTGGAGATATCCGAGGATTGGGATAGTCTGGTTGCTGTCGAATAAGGAATATAGATCCGATCATCCTTGGAGCCTTCCTCTGAATCGGCTTGTTCTTCCTGAATACCAACGATCTTGAATATCTTCCCCTTAATCTTAATTGTATCGCCTATATTCACCTTACCATCAAACAGTTCATCTGCTACATAGGTACCGATTACACAGGCATCATACCGGTTTGCAATATCCGCATAATGGATAAATCGTCCGGAGGATAATTCCAGAGCATTAATCTCCATATAATCCTCACCGACGCCGATGACGGAGGTTGTCATGGAGGTACTGCCGTTCTTAACGGTATAGTTAGCGGATACATTCGGAGTAACTCCGATGAAAATGTCGTCATGCTCCTTTGCAAAAGCGTACACATCTTCCACATCTACCTTACGGGTATCCGTACTGAAGACGGATACAGTAACCATGTTCGTACCCATATCAGCAAAGGAGTCCACCAGATAGTTCGTTACACCGGTGACCAGTCCAAGTAATGTAATAACGGAAGCTACACCTATGATCATACCTAACATAGTGAGAAAGGAACGCATCTTGCTTCCCAGGATGCTTTTTAGCGCTAATTTCCATGCTTGGTTGAATTTCATAGCTGCACCTGCTTCCTGTACTCCTCGACAGATCCGTCAAAAGTAATCTTACCATCCTTCAAGGTAACAATCCTCTCTGCTTCCTCTGCAATGGAGCGATCATGAGTGATCAGTACAATTGTATTGCCTTCCTCATTCAGCTGCTTGAGAAAGTCCAGCAGCTCACGGCTCGTTCGGGAATCCAATGCTCCGGTAGGTTCATCTGCCAGAATGAGAGATGGTTTTCCAACCAGTGCTCTTGCTACCGCACCTCTTTGCTGCTGACCGCCGGAGAGCTGACTCGGAAAGTTTCTCCACTTATCCTCAATTCCGACACGCTTTAATGCTTCCATCGCTAACTGTTTTCTCTCTCGCTTATGAATACCGGCATATAATAGCGGAAGCTCAACATTCTCTAAAAGGTTCTGTTTTGTGAGGAGATTATACTGCTGAAAGATAAAGCCTATCGTCTTATTACGTACCTCTGCCAGTGCATCACTCTTCATCTTACTGACATCGATCCCCTTTAAGATATATTGCCCTGAGGTCGGAACATCAAGTGCACCGATGATATTCATGATTGTTGATTTACCGCTGCCACTCTTTCCAACAATAGCTACAAACTCTCCCTCCATGATTTCGAGATTGATTCCGTCGTTGGCACGAACCTCGGCAGTACCCATCTTATATATTTTATAAATATCGATGAGCCGAATCAGAGGCACTTTTGTTTTATCATATATCTGCTCATTTATCATACCTTGCCTCCTATTGTCCGTTGCCCTGCGGCATTCTTCCTGGACCAAACGAAGCGTTTGCTCCACTTGGTCTTTCCCCACGCGGTGCTCCACCGCCCGGCATCTGGAAGTCGCCTCCTGGCATCATCATCATCATATTCACTGCCTCAGAGACTCGCTGCACATATACCTTTTCATTGCCCTTCAGACCGCTGATAATCTGAATGTAATCACCGTCTGTAATACCAGTCTCAACCGCTACTTTCTTAAAGCCTGCAGGAACACCATCGACCGCTTCAGTTACGGATGCGTCTTCCACATATACTACATTACCGCGCATCAAAGCATCGCTTGGTATTGCCAAAACCTTTTCGACTTTTTCTACAATAATTTTGCCTGTAACATTCATTCCCGGTAACAAATCTCCCACCTCTGTAATTTTTACGGTGACGGGATATTGAGTTACACCCTGACTGGTCGAGCTTTTCAAGCTTATATTAGTTACTACTCCATGATAAGTAACATCTTCATAGGCATCGGCTACTACCTCAACCTCCTGCCCTACCTCAACCTTGCTGACATCAAGCTCATCCACGCTCATCTCAAAGCTTACTGCCGATAAGTCATAAATAGTGCATAAGGAACTGTTTATACTGTTGGATTTGATTGTATCCCCTACCAGGGCATCCTTGCTGATGATCTTACCTGAGATCGGTGCAGTGATACTATAATCGGTTCGTTTATCAATTACATCCTGCAGCTTAGTCTCAGAGTCCTCAATGGACTCCTCGGCACTCTCCACATTATCCTTGGCGTTCTCCATGGCATTCTGTGCAGAATCCACTTTATTCTTGTAGTTCTCTAATTGGTTTTCTACTGACTTATCCGTCAAGGTATAGATTACCTCACCAGCCTTGATTTTGCTACCCTCTGAAATATTCAGAGTTTCAATCTCTCCAGCAACTTCTGCCTTTATAACTGTATCCGTAAGTACACTGAAGGTACCTTCACCGCTGCTGTAGATATTACCGATGACTGCGGTTGCTGATGTAGAGGTACTCAAACCTCCAGGATTTTTCACTTGAATAGTTACTTGGTTCACAAGGCGATTACCTCCCAGTACCTCATCAATGCTGCTAACCTTGGTTACGGTTCCAGTTAATGTCTCCTCGGTTGCATCGATTGTAATCGTGGCTTTTTTACCGATCAGTGATGAATCTGCTTCTGAAGCGGAGAAAGGAACGACTAAAAGCATAGTGCTGTTATCATAGATCTGTGCAATCTGAGTTCCTGCCTGAACCGTATCCCCTTCCTTCACAAATACTGTCTTTACAAAGCCGCTTTCGTCGGCCTTCATCTTCGGATCTCCGTATTTTAATAAAGCATCCTCATAATCCGCTTTGGCTTCTTCATAATCCTTCTGAGCATCGGAGTAATTATTCTGGGCTTTCGCCAGATTCTTTTCTGCTCTATCAACTGATGTCTGTGAAGTCTCAATTTCCGAATCCAGGTTATCAGTTGCAACCTGATACAATACCTGTCCTTCCTTCACTTCATCTCCTTCTTCAAAATCAGCGGCGATTATCTCACCCTCCACTAGGGTTGTTACCTCATAGGTATTCAAAGGCTCAATTGTACCGGAGGAGGAAAGTACATTCTGGATATCTCTTGTCTCGACACTAGCTGTACTAACCACATTTTTCCCTGCTGTGTTTGCAGTAACCCGTTTTCTCAGTTGCTGCAGTCCCACATTGATACCGATGAGAATAACAGCGATAATTACAACCCATACGATAATTTTTTTCCAACTTATTTTATTGAGTATTCGCTTCATTATTTTTACCTCGCTCCATTTAGTTGATGCTCTCGGCGACGATCACACGTACTCTTCCGCCAAGTGTAATCGCTTTATCACAGTAAGCAGTTATCTTATACTTTGACAAGTCAGAAACCTTATCCAGAGTCGTTGCCACATACTCCTGATCTGACAGATAATATACACTGTACTTTTCTGCCATTGGGTACTTAACCGTGCCGGAGGTAATTGAGGTGGTACCGATCGCATCAACATCTATCTTTGTCAAAGTATAGGAAGAAATAATAGCATCCTTCTCGTAGCGGAAGCCGATGGGTCCTACGGTAACACTAAAGTCCTTAAAGCTTGATTTATTTAATGATCCTGCTGACCCATTTAAGATATATCCATAGGAGCCGGAATTACCTGCAAAGTTTAAACCAGTAAAGATGCCGTAGGAGTCCATATCTCCGGTTGCATTATTTAAGATGAGGTTCTCTATCTCTCCACCGGCATTGGTATCATAATAAGATACCATATTGTCCATCAGTATCATGTTCGCCAGCCGAATCGGATATACTTTAATGTAATTACCTTTATAATAATCCAAAATTTTAACATTTGCAGCCAATCTCATACCTCCGATGTAGGTTCCTGTACTATCAAAGGCGGCGTCGTTAAAGGTTATGGAAGAGGCATCCACTTCACTTACGGTAACCTTCCCATCCTCATAGGCTACTCTTACAACATCTCCGATGTAGAATGACAGAGATCCGCTCTTATAGTCCTGAGAGTAGGTATTACCGGCCGCATCAATAAATTCTACATAGTCGGTATTGACAAAGCTACCGTCAGTGGCTTCTACCCGATGATTGCCCGTGGCAGTTATGATACCGGTAATCGTCGTATTATACTCGTCTTGCGTGAGTACTCCGGCAATGGAATTATTCTTACCAAGTAATAAGGTAACGATATCACCCTTTGATACCGATCCGACGGAGGAGAATTCCTGTGCCGCTTCTCTGGTTTCAAAGCTGTAGGTAGTACCTGCCACCTTAACCGAGGTAGGATTTAAAAGGTCCGGACTGACTGCGCTGAGAACACCGGTCACTTTGGAATCATATGCCCATACGGTCTCTGAGCTTTCAGAATAATAAAACACATCATACTTATTGATATCATAATAACTGCATTTCTTATCATTTTTATAAACGGTAGCTCCTGTAATTGAGAAAGGCAGAATGTTAGTCCAATTATTCTGTGCAATTACCGGTCCTTCGGTTCCGGTATTCACTATGGACAGATAATCCAGCTCACCGTTTTCATCCAATGTATAGCCCAATGTCTGTGCATACACTTTACCATCCTTTGTTGTGGTATTCAGCACATTATAAAATAAATTAACACAATTGGAATAACTGAGATTAGAATATTTATAAGATACTGTAACATTCTTATTCAGTTTCTTTGAGTTGTACAAGGCCATCTTATTTGATGTAATGTTTCCCGCAAAATCACTGTCGGTATAGCCTAACAGCTTCAATACACCGCTGACTGCTTCGATTAAGGTTACTCCCTTATCTGGCTTAAAGCTTCCATCAAGATAGCCATACATCCAGCCGTTCGTTACTGCCGTCTTAATATAGCCTGCAGCCCAGTGTTTCTTCGAAACATCACTAAATAGCGAAACATTACTGGAAGCAGCAACCGAATCCTTTAACGATGACATATTCACTAGCAGCTGCGCATATTGGCTTCTAGTAATCTTAACCGTATTCGGACTGATCTCTCCTTTGTCTGTATTCATAATGTCAAGCGCACTGATTGCCTTCTGCGCTTTTGTGGCGGCAAAAGCCTGCTTTGCTCCCGGTTCCGTCATCCATACAGGCAGCAGCAATATTGTAACCAAAATAAAAGCTATTACTTTTCTCATATTTCCTCTCCTTTAATAATGGTATAAATGTATGTACCTACCAGATTATTCTAAATTAAAATAATGAACATTCTGTGTTCCTTTTGTGAGAAATTTCACAGTTTTATAAAATAATTATAAATTATGGATAATAAATTATCTACAACTTTCATAAAAAGCCTAAAAAAGTAAATAACTACCTTACTGTAAGGAATATATAACAAAGGATCATATCCTTTCCTATTGCATTGAAGAATATGACCCTTAAATAGAATACGATTAGTAGCTGACTGTGAAGCTGTTTGTTGCGGAAGGGAGAACGGCACTAAGCTTCTTGGCTATATTCTCATCTGTTCCCTTTCTGCGTACATAAACCGTACTGCCATCAGGAGCAGCTATTGTTGAAATATTCAATATCTTAGAAGAGTTGACCGACTTCCAGACTACACTTCTGGAGTTATAATCATTCTCAGCTTTTACGATGGTATATTCAAAGACATTTTTCTCTGAGGCCTTATTGAACTGCAGTACCAACTTGGAATTAATGTAATAATAGGTTACGTCGTTTATGCTTCCTCCGATCGTCGGTGCTGCTGACTGACCGGGTATGACAAGCTTCTGAACCTTAGAATTCGATGCGGAGGAGGTAGCTGCTTTACGAAGCTGCAAAGTTACTGTTTTCCCTCCATTTTCATATAGCGCCTTCGGTGCAATATCTTCGATTGACATTACTCCGTCACACTCCATCCAGAGGTCATTTTCCGCATCATAATACTCGATCGAAGAGGTTGTGGATAATGTGAGCTTTGAAGTATTGATCTTCACTGACGGAGCTGCACCTCTCGCAGGAATGGTAATAGTTATCTCTGCACTTGGGCGTATGCCGGTATTCCCAGCGCCTGTTCCAATCACCTGCGGTGTACGAAAAAGTATTTTAGCACCTTTGATTCTTAAGGACTCCATGGTTGCTAAAAAACTCTTATAGCTGGATGAATTTTCATTAAAACTAACGGTATTCCAATTATAATCGGTAATCTTTCTCCACTGGAAATAGTCGGCTTCTTCCACTTCGCTGAAGGTAAATTCACCCTCTGCTTTATCATATTCCACTCCGATAGAGGAATTCTGCATCGGCAGTGTAATCGATTTTACTGTCTTCACCGAATCTCCCTTAAAATACAAGGTCATATCAGTACTTAGTGACACCCAGGAAATATCCATCATGTAGGATTTGGTCGTAGCATCAAAGCCACCCTCCAGCTCGGACCAAGTACTATTATCAGTCGAATAATATACAATACCGTTGTTATTATTATAAATCTGCAAAGTCAAATTCTCATAATCAATCGTTCCAAAACTAATCGCAGAGGCTTCTGCCGCATATGCCCGTCCCATCGGTAGGCAGCTTAACAGTAAGGTAACAATGATACAGATTATTAAAGTTTTTGTTTTCATCTTGCGTCCTCCTATACTGTATCCTAGTTTGCATTCAGGATGGTCAATTTGCAACCAGTCCTGATTGCATAACCATTACTCAGGGTGATGACCACGTTGTTCGTGGTAGTGGAAGCCGTGGAAAGCTTATTAATCTTAGCATTGGATAGATATATGGTTGCTTTACCTCCAGAGATCTTCGCAGAACCAAAGATGGATGTGCCACCCCAGGTCACATCGGAGACACTGACACTATAACTGCTACTGAACAGATTTAATTCCAGCGTATATGTAATTACTTCCTCTGTGACGGTTGTAGTGCTGTTATCCGAGTTCGTTACCGTAGAAGTCTTCGTCTCCTTTAGACTACCCTCCGTAATCGACCAGGCGATCGGAATATCCTTCAGCGTTGCCGTATTGATCAGAGTGACTGTAACCTCTTCATCTAGTACCTCATTATTATTCAGATAGATTTCCAGCGGAACTGCTTCCCCTGTTGTATCAATCAGATTAGAGTTCTCAAAGCTTGCTACATTCACCGTAACGGTTGCAGTTGCTATGGTATCTTCCTCATCGTTTACATAAGAACCATACTCTACCGTATAATCGGTACCGGAGGTTAAGGTATAGCCATCATATTTCAGCATATTGATTACCGTCTTGATCTGCGTGTATTTGCCAACCTCTGTTGTATCGATTACATTCAAAGTGCCTAGATCCAAACGGAATTTAAAGCTAGCTGCATCGTTTGAATCTACGGATTGATATACTCGCTTAAAATTATTTGTGAAACCGGTATCCGAAGGATTATGTATTGTAGTCTTCGGATAGAGATATAATCTTACCCCAGCGCTTGATGTACTTGTTATGACATCAGAATTTGCTAAAGTAATTTTTGCGTACAATATCTCTTCTGTGACCGAATCAATACTCTCTGTCGAAGTTATTTTCGTTGTAATAATATATTTATCTGCAGTACCCGTGCTGTTCGGATTCTTAGCCACCGTACTCTTGCTGCTTACGCTGCCTCTGACAATACCGTAGGTATCCACCAGACTGATGGAAGAAACCGTTGTCGAGGTGGAGCTGTATATTGAAAAGGCAAGATGGCTTGAAGCTTTATTTGTTTTGCATACTCCGGCGGTGGTTATTAATGTCGTCAGAGTGGTCGGTACTGGTGCTCCCGGATATGCCACCCCACTTGTACCGGTGATATCTGTCACTGCACTAGCCAGAGTAAAATCTGAACTGCCCGTGGATCCAACCGACTTCTTGCGGATATAAATATGACTTCCTTGCATTACATCCTTACTATCTAAGGTTACTGCACTACTCGAGGTGATTGCTGTCCAACCCGCATTCTGATCATTCAGTTCTCCTCCTTCACTTACAATCGTATATTCAAAGGGAACGTTATTGCTGGCTGCCTTCACCTGCAAGGATAATGTGCTTGAACTGGTATAGACAAGAGAGATGCCGTAGGTATCCGTACTCGGAGGTCCCTCCTGAACCGGTACTGTTACGGAGGAGGTTTTCGATTCTAATGCAGAGCTCGTTGCATTTGTTCTGAATTGGAAAGTAATAGCCGACTGAGTAACGCTGCTTGCCACATATAAAACGCTCGGTGCAACATTTTTTAATAACAGTTCTGAATTCCTGCTTATATAAATCCAATCCGTAGCAGTTCCATCGTTATGAAGGGTTCGATAAGCCATCCCTTTTTTTACTGCTATACTGAATTTGGAACCGTTGATAGAAACAGAAGGAGCTGATGCCTTCTTGGGTATCGTAACCGTAACCTCTTTACTCGGGCGAAAACCAACACTTGCAGTTCCGGTTCCGTTCATCGGTGCCAGACGGAAATAAACGGTAGCACCATTCGTATACATCAGGCTCATCTGGGTAGCAATCGTCTCAGTATTTACCGATTTCCAGAGGGTGCTTCCTTTCTTTCTCCATTCGATACTCCGGCTTCCTGCATTTTTAAAGGTCATGCTACCCTTAACTTTATTAAAAGTTACCCCAAAATTCGTAGCCTGCTTCGGAATGGTAACCGAAACTACTGTATTTGAAGAAGTCCCTTTGAGATTAAGAACATAATTCTTAGTAACAGGGATCCAGGAGATATCCATCACCATAGTTCTACTGCTGCTCACCACTCCGGGTACCTCATCCCAATTTTTCTTCGAGGTGTCGGAGAAGTAAGCTGTTGTATCACCATCCCCCAGTAAAAGCGTGATTGTACTGTTCTGATAATTGATCTCCTTGACTGAGATGGTTGTTGCAGCTTCTGCTTTTTGGGGAGATAAAGAAATCAAGATCAACATTATCAAAAGAGCTATAGTTAACCCAAAAATCCTGCACAAAACTTCCGTTTCCTTCTTATGTACGCGCATATTTCTTCCTTTAACCTTTCTCTGTTAACAAGCTTCCTGATTGTATAAGCTGTTAATTATGTATTCATTTCCTTGCCTTCCTATTGTAATACATTCTTTTACAAAAGAAAAGGACATCATAAATGATATCGGCGTGTTTCCTCTATCACATGATATCCTTTATTAATCTTTATAAATTCTTAAGATTATTCGATTATAAAACAGCGCTAGACATTCCTTGAGAAAATGGTTAGTTGATGATTGTACCGTTCGTGATGATCGGTGCCTGTTCCTCAAAACCTACATTCAGCCTTTGCTCCAGCATAAGCTTTTCCTCTCCGAATTCAAAGCGAAGGCTGATGGCAAAGGGCATCTCTGTCAAGCGTCCTTGAATCAATAAGACCTCATCCTTCTCCCAGCTGCCGGTAAAGACAATTGGTTCTGCTTTGCCTTCAAACTGGAAGGTTCCAGGCTGCCATTTGCCGATTCCAACAGGATATTTAAGCACCTCACCCCCAGCCTTAACCGACAATATAAATTGGTCAATGGTGAACTGGAAGGACACCTCACTGATATCAAACGGATTTGTTTCCATCTGATAATGTCTTCCATCCAAAATCTTTTCCCATGGTGAATGCTCACTGCCCTGCGGCAGTAAAAGCTTAAGGGATGCCAGCTTATTCTTCAATTCTTCATATTCCAAACTTTCCTCAAGCGTTCCTTCAAAGAAGCCGGGCAGGAGTTTATCCCATACAATCTCAAGCGGCTTTTGCAAGTCTTTCATGCCGCCGGTAATAGCCAAAACCGCATCATACTCCGGCATCACAACACAGTACTGACCGAAGGCTCCGTCTCCGCGATAAGCATTGTGCCTGCATCTCCAGAACTGATAACCATATCCTTGTCCCCAGTCACCGTTACCATTGACTGAATTATCACTTTGAACACCGGTTGCAGCTGCGATCCAATCCGGAGAAAGCAGAGTATGTTCATCCAGTTTCCCTTGTTTCAGGTAGAACTGGCCAAGTTTTGCGATATCCTCCGTTTTCACTCTGAGTCCGAAGCCACCGGTATTATACCCCCTCGGGCATTCATCCCAGCTAGCTCCGGTGATTCCCAAGGGTGCAAACAATCTTGGGGTTAGATAATCAATCAGCTTGCTTCCGGTAAGCTTCTGGAGAATGACGGAAAGCATATAAGTAGCTCCCGTATTATACAGGAAGTGTGAGCCGGGCTCTTTTTCCACAGGCACCTGGAAAAAGCCCGCTACCCAGTTACCATCCTCTCTTGTTGTCATAGTATCGGTAGTATCTATAACATGTCCCGTATTCATCGATAAAAGATGTTTAATCTTCATCTTTTTAAGAAGTTCTCCCGGTTGCGGGCATTCCTCCTTGAAATATGAGACAACACTGTCCTCTACTGTGAGTAGACCCTCCTGAACCGCAAAGCCTATTGCAGTGGAGGTAAAGCTCTTGCTTAAAGAAAACAGAACATGGGGCGATTTGCTTAAATAAGGCTCCCACCAGCCTTCCGCGATAACATAACCATGCCTTAAGAGCATAAAACTGTGGAAATCCTGATTCATATCCGCTGTTCGTATCTTCTCTGCTTCCTCAATAAATTCCATAATTGCCTTAGAACTAACCCCTTGTAATTCCGGTATGCTTCGTTGAAGCTCCATCATACTCATACCATTTCCCCCTTTGATTATAATAATTTTTTATTCATCCTGTTCTATCCGCCTGGCAGCCTCTTGCTTCTTCTGTTCCTCGATTGCTCGATTCATACGCATGCCAAGTGCTAAGAGCAGATCCTTCTCCTCCATATCCTCCACCGGATAGGTAATTGTCGCCATTGCTATGTTTAAGGAGGATAAGCCTTTATCCTGCTTCGTTACCTCCTCAAAATAGTCCATGGTCTTTTTGTGTATCAATTCTACATTCTTCGCTGTACAGTAAGGGAATACTCCAAGAAAGGTTTGAGAACCATATGGTTCGAATACATCGGTTTCCCACAAATTGATCTTACTGTTATGGTAGAAGCGCTCTACTGCCTCAAAATATTTGTTTTCGATTTATTACGGAATTCGCTTCCGGCTTCATATAAAGTACACATCAATAGGGTAAGCTCATAATTACCCTTCTTTGCCTTTTTCATTTCTATTTTCAAATAGTTATGGATATTAAAGCTGATATTGATATTGTCCGAAACAACTGGATTCTTCGCCTTTAATTCTGCTAAAATTTTATCCCGTAGCATAGTATCATCAAAAGGCTTTAATATATAGTCTGTTGCTCCCTCAGCCATTGCGCGGATAAAATCCGGTCTCTTATTATAGGCTGTTACTACAAAGACAGGTATGTACGGTTTTTTATTCTTAATCTTAGCCAGGATATCAAAGCCCTTATTGATATCATACCCAAGATCCATGATAACGAGGCGAATCTCTATATTCTCATCCGCGAGCAGATTAAATAATTCAACATCATTAGCCGCCTCATACACCCGAAGATTATACCCATTCAGTAAGTTTCCGATTCTGCGCCTCATTATACTTACTTCATCTAAAATTACAATACCTTCTCCTAAGTCGCTCATAGTGGTTTCTCCTGCTTCTATATAAGGTTAAACTGCTTTCATTATACCGCATCCCTGTCCATTACGCTACAATTCGACATTTCTTTTTATGAAAAAGAAAGTAAGTCATTGGACCTACTTTCAGCATTCTTATTTTAGATTAAGCTTATTTCTGACTTTACCCCAGATGTTACTTTGAAAATAACAATATACCAAATCATAGAGATACAACACGATCTGTCCGATAATCAACATAGCAAGTATCATAAGCCGGTTGATCTCCCCCTGATAGATGAGTTTGGGAAGGAAAATAAGCATCGGAATAAACACCGCATTGAAGGCAATGTACTTGATCATCCAGTACAGCTTTACCCTGTCCAGTCTGCTTTTCATATGGGTCAGCCTGTCATAGGAATATTCGATCACTATAATATAGAAGCCCATCGCTGCAAAGGTGATACAATAAAGCTTATTTGGAGCCATGATAAGGCCCAGTAAAATAGCTCCCAGATAAAACCCGGTTCCATAACGGATATTGCTTTCCCGTATTGCTATTCCTACTCCGAAGGAGGCTGCTCCCAGGAGAAACAAAGTATTGAATTCCAACACGCTGCTGAGAATGATCAGCAGCTCGGTCACTGCAAGCAACAATCCGAGAAACGCCATCTTTTTTGCGTTTAACAGCATGAAATAAGATCTCCTCCCATACATTCGCACAGGGAATCCGCACACCACAAGTCACAGCACAGATTTCCTGCATTATAGCCTCCATAACCGGTATTGTTATATCTGGTACCGGTATATCTTTGGTTCTGCCATTGCAGTTGGTTATATAGTCTTGTGTATTCGGGATTATTTGGCTCCATATTCATTGCTTGGGTAATGTGGTCATTTGCCATAACATTATTCCCTATCCCGGCATTGGCCACTGCACTATAATAATACCATCTGGCATTGTGTATTGGGATTCCTGCCAGCACATTCAATGCTTCCCGGTATCTTCCAGCATTGATATAGGAAGCAGCTGCGTTCATCTGGCCGTTATCACCCTCACTACTCTCTCCATATCCGGAATGTCCATAAGCAGAATAGCTGTTGCCGTAAGGATTACCACCATTCTCCCGTTCCTTCATAATCTGATCATAGGCTTCCTGGACCTCTTTGAACTTCTCCTCTGCCAACCCTGCAAGAGGATTATTCGCGTAGGAATCTGGATGGTATTTCCGGCTAAGCTCCCGGTAAGCCTTCTTTATTTCCTCATTCGAGGCATTTGGTGATACTTCAAGTACCTTGTACGGATTAGCTATCATGTTTTTGTTCCTTCCTTTGATTTCTCTCTTTTTGTATTTCATCAAATTTAGTCCATACTCCATCGTATAAAATATTGTGAAGTATATCAATGTCCAAAAGACAAGGGAGCCTTTCAAACTCTCTTGTACACTGTGCCATCATCATAGTCAGCATATTACGGCAATCCTCATCAAAGGTCTCTCTTTCCCCGAATGCAAGGAGCGGATTAAAACTCTTTTTTTTCCTATCCTTCTCCATATCATCATATGCATCCAGGATATAGATATACTTACCAAGATAAAAGCCAATGGTTCGAAGGCTTTGCTCCCATCTGTCCTCCTGATAGACGAACAGTTCCGCCATCAGCTCTCCGAAGCAGCGAGACACAAGATCTATATTTGTTTCCTTCTGTTTTTCACATTCCTGCAGCTTCTTAAGGCTTTCCTCAATCACCTTGCATTGTCTTGGATATTTCTTACTAATTCGTCTGTATTGCTGCTTCAATAGGCCGGCACCGGCAAATCCTGCAAGGCTCTTCTCGTCCTTCCAGTCATCCATAAGGTGATGATAGGTCAACGCAATATTCATATCCGCAACATATTCCGTTATCTCATTTACTAAGGTATCGTGCTTCTTCACCGGATGGACAAGACAGTGATTCTGCAGTCGTGTTGTTTCACTTTCATATAGTGAGGTAAGTAGCAGAATGAGAAATGTCATATCGTAGGACAATGTCATCTGTCCAAAACGCCCATACTTATCTTTTAAGGTTTTACATAAGCCGCAATAATATGCTTTATACTTATAAAAATCCTTCATCTTCAGTTCGGGCTTATATACATTCACATAGCCAAACATAATTCCTCCATACTGTACTTACTTGAGATTGAACTTAATTATCTCATTTCCTGATTTTACATTAAAATATCATTGAATTTTTTCAGTATATCATAGATTTTTCATAAGTAAAATGATTACGGAAAAAATAACAGAATTTTAATAATTCCTTTATTTCTGTAAGTTTTTCATTCTACGGTCTCATAGGCGATTCCTGTTACTTTATTGCATAGGAGTGCTTCTGTCAAAGGTCGGTTTGGAGCCGTAAAACTACTGCCAATACCGGCCATCGTTTCTACGGATACCTGATGTCCATGCCTGACCAGTACACTAACTCCTCCAGGTGTTAAACCTACTCGGTTCTCATTATTCTTGATCTCCTTTGGTACCCCAATATTCATAAATTCGTCTCCTTCTTTTATGACTCCCATAATAAAAGTGATTGAGATAAATGCTATTGTTTTACTATTATATCATATCTTTGAATAGGATATGGTTGCTTTTTTAAGGATGTATGATAAACTTATAGTGAGTCATCACTCATAAATAAATTTATGCTGTTGCCTGAATATGTGTTTAATGGCAGAATGGAGAATATTATGACTGAATTGTTTGGTAGAATTCCAGAAGAAAAGAGAAATCGTATTATTGAAGCTGCAATAAATGAATTTGCCATATTTGGCTATCGTAATGCGAATACCAATAAAATCGCCCATAATGCCGGGATTAGTGTCGGAAGTCTTTTTCAATATTTTGAAAATAAAGAAGATCTTTTTTTAACGACGGTAAAGTATATCGCCGCTGAGATGAAAGCAGCTCTTGAGTTAATTATGACTGAGGAAGAAGATATTATGGTAAAGGTGGAAAAACTGCTTCGCGCATTGATGAAGCATTCCAGAAAGAATACCAATATGTTACGACTGTATCAGGAGATGACCACACAAAGCAATTCAGAGATCATCGGCGAAATTGTGACAGAGATTGAGGCTCTGACCGCAAATCTCTACTTTGAGCTTATTCAAAAGGCTCAACAAGAGCAGCAAGTACGATCGGATTGCGATCCGGGAATGTTTGCATTTTTACTTGATAATATCTTCATGATGCTGCAATTCTCCTATTCCAGCGATTATTACAGCGAACGTTTTAAGCTATACGCCGGTGATACTATCCTGAATCAGGACGAATTTGTAATCGAGCAGCTCTTAAAGTTTATTCGGGCTGCCTTCTCTCCGAAATCATACGAAAAGTAATATCGGAAATGCAAATACAGACTGTTGTATCTCTACTCAAAAAAGCCAAAAGGAGCTGTTTATGGCAATCGAAAGAGTTTCAGGATAAAAGATACAGTTTCCTCTAATGTCATAGTATAATATTCGAATTGACATAGGATATTTTTGGGGTAGATATGATCTTTATTTATTTTATTTTTGTTAGAATTAGCTTTGCTGTGAAAAAGCTTTATCTATAATCACCCGTTTTATTGTCAAATTTTTCTGTTTTGCCTAATATAATCTCGGTCTACCTTATGATATAATAAAGGACAGGCTTGCTTTTCTAAAGCATCTATTCCTCCGTCTATGGAAGGAGGATCTGTTTACTCATATGATTAAATTCACTAAAACAATTCTATTTTGCTTTCTGCTTCTCTTTACATCCCTATCATTACCCGACAATCTGGCTAAAGCGGACTCCATACAATTCATTCTTTTGTCAAGCTACAAGGAGACCTTGAATATCGGAGAGGAACGATATTTGCTTGCTATCACCACAAATGGTGATATGCCCACGTGGAAAAGTAGTTCCTCCACAATTGCATCGGTAAATACTTATGGAAAGATAACCGCCAAAAAAGCAGGTTCCGTAACCATTACAGCAAAAATCAAGAATGGTGAGGCTTCCTGTAAGGTAACGGTAAAACAGACTAAGCTCACCATAAGTGACACCCGGGTTTCAATCGAACGAAACGGTACCTATCAATTAACTGCCTCTTCCTCCGGTTCATCTACCGTCACCTGGAAAAGCAGTAAAAAAAGTGTAGCCGTCATTGATGAAAACGGCATAATTACTGGAAAGAAGCCAGGTGAAGCTACCATTACCGCATCGGTTGATGGTACCAGTAAGACCTGCAATGTTACGGTAAAGACTCCGACTATCAAATTGAATAAGTCTTCGGTACATCTATTCCGAGGGCAAACCGTCAATCTGAATGCTACAGTTTCTTCTTCTGTAAAACCTGTCTGGAAATCTAATAAATCCAGTGTTGCCAAGGTAGACGAAAACGGAATGATCACCGCAATGAAGCATGGATCTGCAGTGATTACTGCAACAGTGGACGGAATTTCGCGTAGCTGTGAGGTCATTGTAGAACCACCAACCATTGATATCAGTGATACGGAGCTTCACCTGACTGTTGGAGATGTGACACAGCTTTCTGCGAAGACTTCCTCCGGTAACCCCGTTACCTGGTCAACAAGCAATGAAAAAGTCCTCTCCGTCGCATCTGACGCAACGATCACCGCCTGGCAAAAAGGCCGGGCGTACGTCTATGCGGCAGAAGATGGCACTAAGGTCCGGTGCGTCGTAAATGTAACCGAAAATAAATAATCTAGCCGGAGGAATAGATGAGCAAGCTTAATTACAAAGAGCAGGCCTGTAATCTTATTACATAGTAAAGGTCATCAACAGCCGGAGGCTATTCGATGACCTTTACTATTTTTAATTCGTGACAAAAGAAAGTTCGCGAAGTCTAAAGAACTATTTTCTTATATCCAAATTCTTTTGCCTGTTCTTCTAAATACTGAAGCATTTTATCTCCAATACCACATGATTTTTTTCTTGAATACATTCTCTTAATTTCAGCTATTTCACTTGATATTTCCCTAAATGCTCCACATCCAACTGCTTTACCTTCTTCTCTAACAATTATAAACATAGACCTTGGATTATCAATATCAGAATTCATAAAGCTATCTCGCCCACTATCCCCCGTAATTTTGCTTAATTCATGAGATAATTCATTAATCAGCTCTATTGCTTCCTTTGAATTAATATTCTCCTTTGATATTGCATAATTTACCATAAATCACCTAACTTTTCCCCATATACAATTGATAAATATAATCAACCTTGTGATACCCTCCATGCCTTAATATAGCTTCCCTTATTCCTGAATACAATGCTGTTCTATTATCCTTCGGCAAGCCTCTGTGGTCTGAGTAAGTGTCTAACAGAGCTATGTATTCATCCGCGCTGTATATCTGCGATGCATCGTATAATTTCATCGTTACCTCATGAAACCCGTACCGCTCTAACCCCTCGAAGCGGAATGAATTATAAATCTCTGAGGGTTTCCAAAAATCTTCTCTGGATTTTCTTACCGGCCTTTTTCTTGATGTATAATAACAATAGTAATATTTCTCGTATACAGTTTGTATCTCCTCATAGAGTTCTTCTCCTACAGCCGGAACAGGGTTGTTGCGGAACAGGACAAATGCTCCTCCATTTTTTAAATGATGATATACTTTTGGACACCCTATTTCCGCATCCACCCAATGGAAAGCAGAGGCAGCATATATTAAATCGTAGTCGTTATCTTCCAATAAAGCATCCTCAAAAGTAGCTGTTACCACGTTAAAATTTGTATACTCTCTAAATCTATCCAATAAAAAATCTGTCATATTTATACCCATCTCTACCGCAGTTACATCGTACCCCATGTTGAGGAAGCGGGCTGTCGCTTTCCCTGTCCCCGCGCCAATCTCAAGGGCTTTTTTACCTTTTCCCGGTCCTGAATATCGAATAATGTCCATATACAGCTCATCGGGATATCCCCACCGTACCTTATCGTAATTCGTGACAATCTCGTCAAAGACCGTCCTATTATTACGTTCCCATCCCATTCCATTATTCATTCCCATACTCTCTCTCCTTAAATAACCTTAGTTCTCCTTATATTACCATATGAATCAACATCGTAATACTAATTTTTCATCTTGGAAGATACTCCCCCTTTTTTTCAATGCTCTGCAAGCAATTCATCACTTAAATCCAGCTATACAATCGCTTCAGAATCCAACTATGCCCTTTTTCGTTTTTGATTGACTAACTCAAACACAATTCCCAACAGAATGATTACTAAATAGGATAATGTCCATATCTTCCAAAGATTGTTTGACAATACGCCACGTGCATCGGGAACATCCGATTGCAAAAATGATCCGATTGCAAAACCAAGAGAATAACCAAGGGAAGTGAATAGAGATACCCACTTTCTACTCAAAAGAGCGGAGATGCCCAAGACAATACACCCGAACATCAAAAGGACAAAAGGCCATTGCTTCATTCCATGGGCGGTAAATAATATATATCTGCATAACACAAAACCAAGGAACAAAATGATTGCAGACAGCAGCTGTATCGTACGATTCTTTTTCATATCTCATATCTCCTTTTCGTTTTGTGAATCAACTCATCTTCTCATTGCTGTAATATGAAGATAAAATTATATTCAATAATAAATCACTTCAGTAATACGCTATATATAAAGAAAGTGAAGCAATCAAATCTACAAATTGGACTTTAAATCCCCTTCTATTTCTTAGTGTTAATCCAAATTAAAACTCTCTCGTCAGTTCTTTCAGTAATAACACCTCCGTTTGCCAATGCTACAGTTTGAGATGCTATATTATCTAAATGAACAGTTACTAATACTTTTTCTATTCCAATTTCTTTTGCCTCATTAAGCAATAATCTTAGTATTTCTTTTCCATATCCTTTTCCACGAAACGAAGGTGCAATTCCATATCCTATATGTCCTCCTACTTTTCTCAATGCCTCAGTTAAAAAATGTCTGACACTACCAAATCCAACCGGAATACCATCAGCATATAACCAAAAAGTTGTAGTAGGTACTTTCCAGCCATCTACAATACCTTCTTGTTCAGAATCTCTCTGTTTTGCAATTAACCATTCTTTATATTCATCAAATGTTAATCCGTTAGCTTTATTAAGTAATCCATTTTCTTCAGTTGGAATTTCTTGCAACAGTTTATAAATATCTAAACCATCATCAGCTGATAATCTTTTTAATTCTAACATTATTTTAAGTTCTCCTTAATCAAGTAAAAAAAATTTATAGTACGCTGTTTCAAACAATAGTGAACCAAAACTATTCGCATACAAGTTTTATAATTTAATTGCTTTTATAATAAACGATGTATTAATTAATTTAGCCTTATGCTTTGAATAGTATTTTTGTGTAAAATCATATTCCTGGGTAAGTATGTCCTTATCTGTTTCTTCTATCAACTTATCAATTTTAAAACCTGCAACTGCCAGTTCATTGATATATGAAGATAATTTCCAGTTTTTTATTGCCATTGTCTGATTGCCTTTTGCTAAATCAATAGTTGCTTCATCCAAATACGACCTGAAAATTGTATACTTATTTCCTTCTGCTTCTATACACTGCATCAATGGGTTATCCCAAGAGAATATAAAAGCGCCAGATTTCTTCAAGTATTTATAAACCAAATCTATAGATTGCCTTAAATCGGTAGTCCACCCAAATGCATATATCGAGTAAACAAAATCAAAGTAATTTTCTGGTATACCTGGGTTATCTTCCATAGGTGACACGAATAAATTTGCATTAACTTTATTTTCTGTTAGCAGTTTTCCTGCATTTTCTATCTGCTTTGAAGATAAATCTAAACCCCATAACTCTTTAGCCCCTTGTTTAGCTGTATATAACAAAGAATGTCCACTTCCACAACCAATCTCTAAAACTTTTTTATTATCTAAAGAATCAAACAAATTCAAAGTGTCTTCATATGGTAAAGTTGGACCGTATGTAGGTAGAGAAGTTGCTCCAAACCATTCATCAGCTATAAAATCCCAACTTGTCTTATTTTGAGCTAATACTCTATTATCTTTCATAATCCCATCTCTCCGTTATATAAAATTTATTTTTCGCAATATCTAACAATTAAGAGGCAATTTCTAAAAATGACGACGCAAATCAAATCCATAAAATTGGAAGCTTTTATCTTTTTTATTTGTTCTTATGCTATTTGATTTTTTCTTTTGCATAATAAACTAAATCCATACCGTCCTTTATATTTTCCACCCTTCCTGTTTTTGTGTACCCCATTTTTTCATACAGATAGCAAAGTTTTTCTTCTTGCAAAATTGTATCTAATTCCCATCTTAGTGCATTAGAATATAAATCTTCAACAGCCCTTATTGCATCTTGTGCATACCCATTTTTCTGAAATTCAGGCAAAATAAATATTTGTTTAAGTGAACATAGTTCACCATAGTTACTTATACGAACTGCACCGATATTCTTATCATTCAGTGAAATCATCCAATAATCAGTTTCTGATTGGTTGAATCTCTCATATGTACGCTCTATTTTCTCTGCTCCAGGACTAAAATCATAGTCTTGATACTTTTTAAGAAGTGTTTCAAATGACTTTACCTGTAAATTATATATTTCTGGACAATCCCCAAGATTAGCCTGAATTAATTTTATTTCCACGCCTTAATCCTCCACAAATTCTGATTGATCTTTGAATATGCCTTCTTGAGTTTTCGTTCAAGAAGTATCCCTCACTTTCGGCTCGCTCAATTCATATTTATCAATATATAACTAAATCTTTCATTCACATTTTCTAACAACTACAAGCCATTATTTCCTTACCAAGTTTATTGCTCATTAAATTCAAATCTTATCACTCGATGGTTAGCTATAAAACCTGCTTTTTCTAAAGTCTTTTTCGATGGATAATTAGGATACCAGCAACCGCAAACTGGTATTTGATTGTTGCTATAACAGTATTCTTTAAGTTTCAAAATAATATAGGTTCCAATTCCCTTATTTCTATATTTACCTGCAACTACCATTCCTATGTCATAGTAATTTCTGCACATCCATGTCCTTTTACAAGTTCCTGCACCTAAGAGTTCATTACCTGAGTGGAAAACAAACACTTCTTTCATATGAATTTGTTCATCTATATCAGAAAAGAAATCATTCCAACCTTCTGCAATTTTGTTTATTTCTAAAAGGCTGTTATAATCTTCTTTTGTAGCCAATCTCATACTTATACTATCATACTTAATCGCAGGGTAATTAACATCAATATTGTCTCTAAAAACATAAGCACTGCATGATGATTTCTTTTTAAAATCTAAACATAGCGACATTAAAATATGGTCATAAGTAATACATTCTGCTGAGTTTATGTAATTCATATCAATTAAGAATTTAAATATTTCTTGGGAGTGAATCCTTTCATTTTTTACTAAATAAAATTCCCATAGAGTTTTATTTGAATCAACACATAGATACCCCACCCAGATTGAGTCTTTTTTTATCTTATAATATTCACATACCTGTACATTTTCTTCAGTATTTAACTCTTGGGCATAAAGAAGTTCATTCATATAACATTCTCTTTGCTGTTGAACTTCAAAAAGAGATATGACTTGGAATAATTCAATCATTAATTTGACCTCCACCATAATTTGGATACTTGCTTCGTTGTTTTTAACGGCTGAGAAATAACTCAATTACTATTTTTCTCCATGTAAAATGATAAAATGGGACTAATAATAGTTTATCTATCTCTTATAAGCATCAATAATAATTGATACCATACCTAATTTACCATCGCTGTTTCTGGTATCAAATCTTAACGATCTTCCAATCATACCTTGCTCTGGGCTCCAGTAATTGAAATGAAATCTCCCATCGTTGTCACAGTATTCAAGAATATCTACCGAAAAGCCAGCCGCTTCAAAAACCTTTACGAGCAATTCATAATCATAGAATACTTTATGAGTATACGCAGGATGGTCTACAGGACCAGGTCCGCCCGGCTTACACATATTGTGATACCATTCATTTTTAAAATTGTTATCCGGTACGGCTAACCTAACATATCCATTCGGTTTTAAGAATCTGTAAAGATTTTTGCCTGCTTCTATACCCTCTTCGAAGCTTAAATGTTCAAATACATGTTCAGCCAAGAAAGCATCAACAGATTCTTCATAAATAAATAGCTTGTAAAAATCTTGAATGTCCAGTAGATTCAGCTCTGTTTCTTGTGTCGGAATCCATCCCTCATAAGAAGTCTTACCAGCTCCTATAATGATTCTTTTCATCAAGCAATTCCCCTTTTTAAGCAGTTTGTTCAAAATGTATTTCTAACATTATAATACAAATAGTTGTCTATTACCAGATTATTCCTCATGAGTCATACAACAATATTTATGAATTAAAAAACAAGCTAAGTTTAAAACTCTCTAAACTTTAGCTTGTTCTAGAACTTTATCAATCGGCTTCTGTATCTTTATTAAATGTTTCTTTGAAGTCAACTACATACATTAACCGCTTTAAAAATTCTACTGTTCATAAAGTGCCCTTACTATATTATTAATTCTACAAACTGGCTGTTATTATTTTACAACCCATAAAACACCCACAGCCAGCATGGCTGCTATGCCGATAAACAATAGTCCAAAGCCAACCAGTCTGATTCTGATCATTTTCTTATCCATGCGGTTACTTAGGGTTATACATTCTGCCGCCAGATCATCGGAATCCTTATAGCCGCTAAGCTTTTTAAATTCCTCTGCTGACAGCTTATATTCTGCTGCATTCTTTGCTTTTTCCTTCATAATCAAGGCATTTTTATAAAGCTTTTTCTTGATCTTTTTCCGGGTATCCTTGATCAGCTGCTTACACTCTTCTGCCAGTGAAGTACTGTCCTTATAATCCGCCATAACCGTAAAGCGCTTTGCTACTTTTTTATACATGTCCAGCTTCTCATCGCAGGCCGTCATGCAACGGATTGCTTTCATCAGCTTAAGATTTCGCTGATAGTTCTCTTCCTTTGATAAATCAATGACCTCCTCGACTTCAGTCTCTTCGGTCGATTCTTCACTGGTTACCGATTGATTTTCCGCTGTTTCTTCCATCAAGGCTTCAAAGTCTCTCTTTAGAAAGCGATGATAACTGGTGTGACCATAATCAAATTTTATGCAATAGCGGTAATCATCCTCATTATTATCCTTGAAGTAGATAATATAATCAAACTCATCCGAATCAGACTTAATGCATTCGACCTGGTCCGAAAAGGCATAAAACACCTCAATGACCTGCTCCAAGGTACAGTCATGCTTTCTGACGACATCGATAAAAGCGGATAGAAAGGGGTTGTCCTCATAGGCTTCTTTTACATAAGCAGCACCGGAGGGAGGTATCAGAATACAATAACGATCTCCGTTATGACTGATCTCAAGCTTCCCGAGCTTTTCCTTAATCAATTCTGCAAAAGCTCTCAGCGCTTCGTCCATTCTCTGCGACTCTGTGATATTTTCCTCCAGGATATGTGCAAGGGAGCGCATCGGATAATATAATCGGATGGTTTCCTTTTCGTAGCCAAGCTTAATTTGTTCTTCCTTGATGGTATCACAAATCACCTTCTCAAGCATGTTATAATTCATGAAATAACGTCCTTTCTAACTTTACACACTGCAAACTCTGATTTAAAACAGTTCTAAGCACCGGTATTTTTATGGTTTTACTGCAATTATCTTACCATTTTTCCGTCACAGAGACAACAAAAATTATTCTGCCGGATGGGAATAATGAATTCTATCACAGGTTCCAGATAAAAAATAACGATTTTTTAAAAATCAATTTAACTATTTTAATCTTAAAGTTAATTATTTTAATATTTATATTAATATTATTAATTATATTATTGACATTATTGAAATACAGGAGTATATTAAAGGCATCAAAGAACAACAGGAAGGTGAGATAAATGAAATATAAAGCACCTGGCAAGTGCCCGGTATGCGGTGAGAAGCTGACCATTACAAAATTAGGCTGCCCGAAATGTTCCACAGCAATCGAAGGAGATTTCCAACCTTGTGAATTCTGCAGGTTACCAGAGGAGGATCTTGAATTTGTTAAGGTTTTTCTTCGATGCAGAGGTAATATCAAGGATGTGGAAAAGGAGCTTGGTATCTCCTACCCTACCGTGCGTGGCAAGCTCGATTCCGCTATCCGAGGTCTGGGCTATGAGGTTCCCACTAAGGTAGAAGTTAAAGATAAGGAACAGAAGGAAACAGCAAAGGCTAGTATACTGGAGCAGCTCTCCCGCGGAGAAATCTCTGCAAAGGAAGCTACAGATAGAATAAAGAATCTTTAATAGTTGGAGGTAGAAGGATGAGTGAACAATTAAGAATTTTAGAAATGATTGAGAAAGGGCAGATCACCGCAACCGAGGGAATGGATTTACTGGAGGCTCTGAATCTTGCCAATGAGAACGAGACCGGTGCAAATATGGAAGCACCGTCCTTAATACGCAGAAATAATTATAAGTTTTTAAAGATAAGAGTTACCTCTGACAGCAGTAATATTAATGTCAACGTCAATGTTCCCTTGCGTCTTTTAACAACACTCGGTGAGATTGCTACTAAGATGACGGCTGTCATTCCTACGGATGCAAGAAAAGAAATGGAAAGTAAGGGAATCGATATCACAAGCATCGATTTTGCCAAGATTATCGAAGAAATCGTAAACGGTACTCTGGATGATCCCAGTATCGTAGATGTGGAAGCGTGGTCTGAGGAGCATCATGCCATGGTTAAGGTGAAGATCTATGTGGAATAGGGGATTTCGTATCTTATGGGTTAAAGTTCATAGCACCGGAGAGCGACATTTCTATTTCAACATCCCCGTATCCCTCACTGTATTTAGCGAGCTCCTTGATTGTGTTCTGGACTTAATGGAGTTTGTCTGTATCTTTGTTCCGAGGTACACCCCTACGAATTCTCCCCAGGCTGTCACGACAAGACAGGTGAAGGAATTAATCAAGGCAACTGACAAGCTTTTTCATTCCATCACTGGCAGCGAACCTTACGATCTTGTAGAAGTCAATGTTAAAAACATTGCGGTTTCAATAAAAATCAGATAAACAACGGAGGTTACTATGTCAAAACTTGGATTAAAATATTTGTCCTCAGTGGCAACCATCTATCTATTGTCCATGGCAATCGATAGTATCATTATCAAGAATATTCCAGCCTTACTACTCATGGGACTGGTTCTGCTGCTGGTGAATCTGTTGATAAAACCACTCCTATTATTGCTAACGCTTCCGATTAATATCATCACTCTTAACCTCTTCAGCTTTGTGGTTAATGCATGGACTATTATGCTAGCGGATCTTTTTGTTAAGGGTATCAATATGAATGGCTTTTTGAATTCTCTTCTTGCAGCCTTCATCATCTCCGTACTTCAGCATGTTCTGGTCGCCACCATAAAGGATTAGGATTGAGCTTGAATTTCACAGCCGGATGCAATATACTGATTACTAGTGAAGATGACTTAATATATTATCTTCCGACTTGGTATTGAAGTATATAAACACAGGAGGTATGCTTATGCAAATGGAACAATTACAAAAAGATATGATCGCAGCAATGAAGGCACATGACAGAGTTCGTAAGGATGCCATCTCCTCTTTGATCTCCGCTGTCAAGAAAATAGCCATTGATGAGGGCTGTCGTGATAATATTCAAGAGGAATTGGTTGACCGTGCTATATTAAAGGAGCTGAAACTGGTGAAGGAGCAGTTGGATACCTGCCCGGAGGAACGTACTGAACTGAAAGCCGGATATCAGGCTACCTATGAGATCATTAAGGAATATGCTCCCTCTATGATGAGTGAAGATGAGATCAGAGCATTTATCACGGAGAAATATGCTGATCTTCTCGCTACTAAGAATAAAGGTATGATCATGAAAGGTGTCATGGCTGACCTGAAGGGCAAAGCAGATGGAAAATTAATCAATGAAGTTGTCGGAAAGCTCTGCTAAAGCTTTTTTATATGAATACCACCCTATAATTCCGATCAGCTGCAGGATCGCATCAAAAGTATTAAATCAAATCCGAGTTCAGCACTCCTTCAGGCTTATACAAATAAGCAGAGTGTAATTGATTTACTTGCATAAGAAAGGAATACGCTAGGTCTATCATTATGGCTAAAGATTACGAAAGTTAATACGACATAATATAAAATACAGGCCTTCATCTCATATCCCTTCCGGATCCATGTGATGAAAGCCTGTTACTATTTTAGTACAAATTACTATTAATTCAACTTACCTACTTCTTTTTCTCCATCTGAACAAGCATCTTATGAATCAAGGGCTCTATTCTTCGTTCAATCCTATCCCAGTCTTGAAGAATATCCGGGAACACAGCCCCTTCACGCTTCTTTAAGCAGGACTCGTCCCTTAATCCAAAGCAGGCTCCGTCCGGGAACTCCTCATCAAGTCCTATGGTCAAGAAGGAGAAGGAACGTAAGGTTTTAGCAACCGTAGTCACCAGCTGATCATGATAATATCTAAGACTTTCGGCCGTCTCGGCCATACCGCCATGTCCTATGACAGCCACAGGAATACTTTCCCAGACTGCCTGGTACTCTGATTTATTCAGCCATCCGCCATACATGATCTCATTCAGTTTCTCAAAGATCATAATCAGTTTAGCTGGGATGGGAGAATAATGTGGAATAATGAAAAAGATTCCGTCTGCTTCCTCAATCTTTTTCAAGACCTGATTAAAAGCACCATCGTTAAAGCACCGTCCGCTTTCCCTGCATTCCCCACAAAGCTGACATACTTTGAGATCATAGTCCGACAGAGGTAGTATTTCTACGGATAGATCCTCTCGTGTCCTCTGAACAATATTCTTAATCAGATACCCCACCTTGGTTGAAGTACTATTCTCTCTAGTCAATCGTGTATTGGATGCCGATATACATAATAGCTTCATCTTACGATCCCCTCGCAAATTATTTCACTACAATATTAAAGATTCTTCCGGGAACATAGATTACCTTTACTACTGTCTTGCCTTCCAAAGCCGCCTTAATTACAGGTATCTCCATTGCCTTCGGTGCAACCTCATCCTGTTTCTCATCAATGGCAATCGTTAAGTTTGCCTTCACTTTACCATTAATCTGAACCGCGATCTCTACGGTATCCTCTATGGTCTTCTGCTCGTCATAGACCGGCCATGTCTGCTGATATACTCTGCCCTTTTCTCCGAGTAATTCCCACATTTCTTCTGTGATATGGGGAGCTACTGGATTGAGCAGGATAATTAAGGTCTTTAATTCTCCTTTGGTTACCGCTCCCTGCTTATAGAATTCATTTACCAGGGACATCATCGCAGCAATCGCTGTATTATATTTCAGGCTCTCATAATCCGCTCCTACCTTCTTGATCGTCTGATGCATCTTTGTCTCAAGGCTTGTGGAATAACCTTCCTTGTCGTTTACCATTTCCTTTAGCTTCCATACACGATCCAAGAAGCGGCGGCAGCCCTTTACCCCTTCGTTTGACCATGCAGCACTTAAATCGAAGGCACCGATGAACATCTCATAGGTACGAAGTGTGTCAGCACCGAATTCATTCACGATTTCATCCGGATTAACCACATTACCTCTGGACTTTGACATCTTCTCGCCGTTTTCACCGAGAATCATACCATGGGAGGTTCTCTTTGCATAAGGCTCCGGAGAACTTACCAATCCTTGATCGTAAAGGAACTTATGCCAGAAACGGGAATATAAAAGATGAAGTGTTGTATGCTCCATACCGCCGTTGTACCAGTCAACCGGAAGCCAGTAATCCAGTTCTTCCTTGCTTGCAAAGGCTTCCTTATTATGAGGATCGATATATCTTAAGAAATACCAGGAGGAGCCAGCCCATTGAGGCATGGTGTCCGTCTCTCTGTGTGCCTTGCCTCCACAACAGGGGCAGGTAGTCTCAACCCAATCCGTCATCGTAGCCAGGGGCGATTCACCGTTATCTGTAGGCTCATAACTCTCAACCTCCGGAAGCATTAAGGGAAGCTCACTCTCCGGAATTGGAACATAGCCGCATTTATCACAATGTACCAACGGGATAGGCTCTCCCCAATATCTCTGACGTGAGAATACCCAGTCTCTTAATTTAAAGTTTACCTTCTTAGCGCCGATTCCCTTTTCCTCTAACCATTCTAAGATCTTCTTTTTCGCATCGGCTACTTCAAGACCGTTTAAGAAATCGGAATTAACTAATTTACCGGTTGAAGTATTGGTAAAGGCCGCTTCATTTACATCCCCTCCGGCTACAACCTCAATGATCGGTAAATTGAATTTTTTTGCGAACTCCCAGTCACGTTCATCATGTCCGGGGACCGCCATAATTGCACCGGTACCATAGGTCATCAATACATAATCGGAGATCCAGATTGGTATCTCTTTACCGTTTACCGGATTGATTGCTGAAAGTCCCTGAAGCTGTACACCGGTCTTATCCTTCACAAGCTCAGTTCTCTCAAAGTCAGATTTCTTAGCAGCCTGTTCGCGGTAGCTGATCAAGTCGTCATAATTGCTAAGCTCATCCTTAAACTTATCGATCATCGGATGCTCCGGAGAGATAACCATATAGGTCGCACCAAATAAGGTGTCTGGTCTGGTGGTAAATACTCTAAGGCTTTCTTCCTTACCGGCGATCTTAAAGTCCACCTCAGCACCAACACTTCGGCCAATCCAGTTAATCTGGGATACCTTAATCTTATCAATATAATTAACAAGCTCCAGATCATCGATTAATTTATCTGCATACTCTGTGATTTTTAACATCCATTGGCTCTTCACCTTACGAACGACTTCTCCACCACAACGCTCACATACACCGCCAACTACCTCTTCATTCGCTAATCCGACCTTACAGGAGGTACACCAATTGATCGGCATTTCCGTCTTATAGGCAAGACCCTTCTTAAATAACTGAAGGAAAATCCATTGAGTCCATTTGTAATAATTCGGATCCGTTGTATTGATCTCTCTGTCCCAATCAAAGGAATAGCCCAGTGATTTTAGCTGTTCAGTAAAACGTTCCACATTCTTCTTGGTAACAATCTTAGGGTGAATATGATTCTTAATTGCATAATTTTCTGTTGGAAGACCAAATGCGTCCCAGCCCATCGGATATAATACATTATAACCCTCAAGTCTTCGCTTTCTAGCAATGATATCGAGAGCGGTATACGGTCTGGGATGACCTACATGTAATCCCTGTCCGGAGGGATAAGGGAACTCAACCAACGCATAGAATTTCGGCTTGGATTTGTCACTTCCCACTTTAAATGCCTGTTCCTTTTCCCATATATCCTGCCACTTCTTTTCCACTTCATTCGGTGAATAATACTCACTCATTATAAAATTCCTCCTAACATATTTGTCTATTAAAAAGCCTCTTCATCTCAATCTAGAGACGAAGAGGCTCAAATATCCTTGAACTGCAATCCGCGGTACCACTCTAGTCCATTGATTGTAATTATTAATCAATGTACTCAATTCATCTGTAACGGGATATCCCGCTCTGCCTACTTTACTTCAGTCAGAGAACTCCAAGGCGAGTTCAAAGCTCTTATCTGTCACTTTCCACCGACCGTGACTCTCTATAAGACAGAATTCTTTTACTACTCCTCTTCCCAGTCATAATTCCATATGAAATTTGATGTTTATACCGAACCATCGGCGATACAGTATTTCTTTATTGAAGAGGAACCGATGAATCGGTTCCTCTTGTCATGAATAAGTTTAATTCTATCATTTTTGTACTTCTTGTCAAGTAAAAAGTTTAATTCAAGCTTTCCTATTCATCAGCCGCCGATTGTTACTCTGTTTTTCCCGCTGTTCTTGCTCAGATACATAATCTCATCCGCTTTTTTTATCACATCATTGAGAGTCATATACTCATCATGTTTAATATACACACCAATACTTACTGTTACGGATATGGCATCTTTATCATAGGTGATAATTGTTTGCTCGATTTCTTTTCGAATTGCTTCGATACGCTGATATACCTTTTCCCGGTCGGTGAAATTCTGGAAGAACATAATAATCTCATCACCGCCATATCTTGCAACAATATCGTTTGCTCGTGTTGCCTTCTGCATCACCTTCGATACCTTCTTAAGAACCTCATCTCCCATCGGATGACCGTAGGTATCGTTGATTCTTTTAAAATTATCCAAGTCTACGATTGCTATGCAGTAATTCTGCTCCGTCAGGTTGGTAACCAAGTTCAGAGTTTCAAAGAAATATCGCTTGTTAAAGATATCCGTCAGTCCATCATGGAATGCGCTGTCTCTGATCTGTTTGTACAGGAAGTTATTCTCAATAGCCACTCCGATATGATTACCGATCAGTGATAGGAATACGGCATGATCCTTCGTAAAATAATCTTTCTCTGTATGCTGTATCAAAATAAAACCAATCAATCGGTTCTCTACCTTCACCGGTACACCAAGACAGGAGTGAATTCCTCCACCCTCCTGTTTCGCTTCATATAACGGAGAAGCACTGCTTGCAAAAAACTCCTCCTGATTGTACTGTAGGATAAGACTTTTCTCGGCTTCCATTCTATCGTCAGGGATATTCTGAGATACCGCCTCATAGTATTCATTATTCATACGCATATAAATAGTAGAATGTTCTGCACCAAAGACGCCGACCAACATATCATTAATCAAAGTAAATAGATTGGGGTCCTTAATATACTGATTTATATATTTACTTATCTCCAGAAGGTTTGTAAACATATCCAGCTTTTTCTCCAGTAATGTTACCTTCTGTGAGAGATTAAAGATCGTTTTTTCAGTAAATTCCTGATACTTTTCAAATTGATTAGTTTCCATATGGTATCGCTCCCTGCAGATTATTTACTACACCCACGTACTTTCATATAGTTCCAAGGAACTATATTTGTTACTATTGTACCATTAATATGCAGGATAATCCAGTATTATATTTTTAACTATATCATCTTCGACATTTTTTTATCATACTATAATCATCCACCCTCTGAACACAGGTCTTGCTATCAGTAACGAACAATAAAGCTATCTTCTCTGATCTCTTCACAATCCTGCGACTGTATCTGATCGATACGAATGAACATAGACCTTTTATCAAGCAAAGCGAAAAACTTCTCTATGTCCTCCTCCTTACCCTGAATCTCAAGTTCCACCTCTCCACTGTCCAGATTACATACCCATCCAGTCAGTTTGCAGGCATCGGCAAGCTGAACGCAATGATAACGAAAGCCGACTCCCTGAACTCTCCCGGAGACAACAATATGTTTTCTTGGCATAGAATTATCTTCCTCCTGTCGCTACGATGCATTTTCTCACTATGGATATGGAAGCTACATCGTTTTGGCTATATTTCAAAGAAACAATGTGTTTTGAATCTATTGTTTCATTGCCTCGTGTATCGCTGGGGCTTTGTTCGAGCTTAAGATGTTATAAAGAGTGGAGGAGATAATTACGATAGCTGCACCCACGATCGCTACCGGAGTGATCATCTCACCGTAAAACATAGCAACCCAGATCGGATTAAGGATTGGTTCAATCGTTGAGGTTAGTGATGCACTGACCGGTGTAACCTTCTCCAGTCCCTTTGCCAGCAAAACATAACCAAAGCCCATCTGTACAACGCCTAGAATAATAATCATGATAAAATTCCCCGAGGAAGCATCTGTCTCCTTCAGATAAGAGGGCATAAACAGGAAAAAGCTTATGAGCTGAGACAGTATTACAGAGGATTCCAGATCCGCATCTTTCACCTTTTTCATAAGAAATACTAAAGCATATAATATTCCTGACAGAATGGCAATGATATTTCCAAGTAGTCCGTCAAAGGACAATTGGTCAAAGAAGAAGCATAGGATACCGCAAAACACAAAGATACATGCCAGGATTGCTTTTCGGTCCGGCTTGTGTTTAAAGCAAACCCATAAGAGCAAGATCAAAAAGATCGGTTCTGTAAACTGGAGTACAATCGCATTGGCAGCCGAAGTTAATTTCGTTGCAACAACAAAAGTCAGGTTCATCAGCAGATTGCAGGCAGCTCCTATTATAACAACACGGTTAATGACAATCTTATGACCGATTCTTTTAAGGTAGATCGCCATTACCAGAAAAGCAAATAGATTACGTACTCCATTAATGGTCAGAGAGGACCAGGTTATCATCTTAATCAATACACCCGCTAGACTGAAGCAAGCCGCAGATAGGAATACATAAACTGTTCCGATATTGATTTTTCTTGTCATTGGCATCTTATTTTTTCCTTTCGTCCTCACATTTCCACTATTCTATCACATAACTTCAAAAAAGAGGAGTCCTAAGTTTGGAGTTTATTCATTTCTCTTATCATTTAAGTGGTAAAATTGTTATTGTTGCACAACATCCTGCAATTCGCCGAAGGTATAACCCATCTCCTCCCATTTTGTTAGCAGCTCATCCAGTATCTCAGAATTTGTTTTGGAGGTACTGTGCAGCAAGACAACTGCTCCGGGATGAATTCGACCCAACAACTTTTTAAAAGCCTGCTCTTTGGTAGGCTGTTTATCTACATACCAGTCCACATAAGCAAGGCTCCAGAAGAAGGTCTTGTAACCAAGCTCCTTTGCCATTTTCAGATTCTCAACACTGTATTTTCCCTGCGGAGGACGATAATATTTAATCATCTGCTTACCGGTTACTGCAGTAAAAGAATCCTCCAGCTTCTGTAACTCCTTTTGGAAGGAGTCCTTTGAGGAAATGTTAGCCATATTAGGGTGGGAAAAGGTGTGATTTGCTACCTGATGTCCTTCCTCCAGCATTCTCTTAACCAGCTCAGGCTGGGTTGAGATATAATTTCCTACCAGGAAAAAGGTGACTTTGACATTATGCTTTTTTAAGGCATCCAGGATCGCAGGTGTATAACCGTTCTCGTATCCGGCATCAAAGGTCAAATAGATTACCTTACAGTTAGTATCTCCGATATAATAGGCATCATATTTTTTCAGCTCATCCTTTGTCGCATTGCCCGTCGGTGGCTGTCCTTCCGCGCCGAAGCCAAGTCCCCAGTTCGCAGCCTCCGGTTCTATGATTTTATCTCTGGCATAGGCATTCCCGATTAAAGCAATTCCTCCACCCAGAAAATAGAATAAAATAAAAGCAAAGACCAGGAGAAGCCATTTTTTCTTAAATTGTATCTTCATAAAAATACCCCGTCTAATCTACATTAATACAGTATATTAGACGGGGCTTGTTTACAATTCCTTTGTTCATCAAGAATATAATACATAATATCAATCAGTTACTTAGGCATTTAACATGGTAAGTATTTCTGTTTTGGACTTCACACCGACGGATTTATTTACTACCTGGCCATTCTTAATTACTAAGAGTGTGGGGATCGTCATAATCTTATAGCGCTCTGCCAAAGTACTCTCTTCGTCTACATTGACCTTGCATACCTTCACATCCGTAAGCTCTCCTGCCAATTCCTCGATAGTCGGTAACAGCATCTTGCAGGGTCCGCACCAGGATGCCCAAAAATCTACCAATACTGGGATAGCAGAATTAATAACTTCCTGTTCGTATTCATTAGTTTTTATATGGATTGCTCCCATAATTCATTCTCCTTTTCATCTTTTACATTTCATAATATCAATTGCTACATTTGTACTTCTTTCACATATGTATTGATTGCGATTTAATTGTATACAATATCAATAGTTTCGTCAAGTAATATTTTCCTTTTTGCATACCTGTCTTTGATATTAAAACAACAAAACGAAGGAAGAGCAATCTGCTTTCCTCAACTTATATTCTGAAAACAGATTGCCCTTAATTTGTTTAATTTATTATTAAGTTGCTTCCGTTCATTACGGTAATATATTACCGGCTGCACGATAGATTTCATACCATTCCTCACGGGATAGATAAATATCGGCTGCCTTGATACAATCCAGTAAACGCTCCGGATTCATCGTTCCGGTTACCGGCTGCATCTTTGCAGGGTGACGTAATAGCCACGCCATAGCAATCGTAGTATTGGTTACACCATGGAGAGCTGCAATCTCATCAATCTTAGCATTAAGCTCGGGGAACTTATCATTATTTAGGAATACTCCTTCAAAGAAACCGTATTGGAAAGGTGACCAGGGTTGAATTGTTATATCATTCAACCGACAATAATCGAGGATGCTTCCATCCCGGCTTACCGCTGCTTCATCGAGCATGTTAACATGAACTCCTGCCGATATCATCGTTGCATTCGTGATACTAAGCTGCAGCTGGTTTACAATGATTGGCTGCTTCACATACTTCTTGAGAAGCTGTATCTGCATCGGATTCTGATTCGATACACCAAAATTACGAACCTTGCCGCTTTGTTCCAACTGATCGAATGCTTCAGCAACCTCCTCCGGCTCAACCAGTGCATCCGGACGATGCAGTAAAAGTACATCAAGATATTCGGTCTTAAGACGTTTTAATATACCATCCACGCTACCCAGGATATGCTCCTTCGAAAAATCGAACATTCCCTTTCTGATTCCGCACTTAGATTGCAGAAATATCTTTTCTCTTACAGTAGGATTCATATGAATCGCATCTGCAAAGATCTCCTCACAGGTTCCTCCGCCGTAAATATCCGCATGATCAAAGAAATTAGCACTATGATCCAGAGCAGTCTGAACAAATTTTTCTGCCTCTGGTTTACTTAATCCATTAATACGCATACATCCCACTGCCAGTACAGGCACTTCTAAATTGGAAACACCTAATTTAACTGTTTTCATTAATTGTTACCTCCTTTATGAGTAAATCTAACCGCGTTTATATGTCTAATAATCTTTAAATTCTTACCTATTCTACTATTCTAGTTATGCTTCCAACAAAGCTGCTGTCTTTTTTAATTCATCAATTATATGGATATGCTGAGGACAGACCTCTTCACACTGACCACATTCGATGCATTTGGTAGCAACTCCGCCGTCTCTGGTTTCCCAACTGTAATTACCCTTTGCACCGGCCAGATTCTGATAAATAAGATACGTATTCATTGCACCAAATATTTTAGGGATTACAATATCCTGCGGACATCCCTTCATACAATATTGGCAATCGGTACAGGGGATCGTCGGAATATTTGCTAATGCCTCCCGTACCTTGTCAATGGTTTCTCTTTCCTTAAGATTCAAGGGCTTGAAGTTTTCCATAAAGGATAGGTTATCCTTCATCTGATCCAAGGTTGACATTCCGCTGAGCACTGTTACGATACCTTCAAGAGAAGCTGCGAATCTGATTGCCCAGGAGGAAAGCGACGCCGTTTCATTTTCTTTCTTAAAGATTGTCGCCACGTCATCAGAAAGGTTAGCTAAGTTTCCGCCTTTTACAGGCTCCATGATAACAACAGGTTTATTATGCTTTCTGGCAACCTCATAGCATTTACGGGATTCAATCGTAGCACTTTCCCAGTCAGCATAATTAATCTGAAGCTGTACAAAGTCCATCTCAGGATGCTTCGTCAGAATCTCATCTAAAACATCTGCCTTGTCATGAAGTGAAAATCCCAGGTGTTTAATTAATCCCTTTTCCTTTTGCTCCGCAAGAAAGTCCCAGATACCGAAATCGTCAAAGGACTTTGTTCTGCTATCTCCCAGGTTATGTAAAAGATAAAAATCAAAGTAGCCTGCTCCAGTTCGTTTTAACGAGGTCCAAAACATTTCCTTCGCTTCCTCTGCAGTCTTTGGACCTGCCCAGGCCGGAAGCTTCGTTGCTAACTGAAAGCTCTCTCTTGGATAGCGGTCTACCAATGCAATTTTTGCTGCCTCCTCAGACTTTCCGCCGATATATCCATAGGCGGTATCAAAATAGGTAAAGCCCTTTTCCATGAATAAGTCTACCATCTGTTTCGTTTGTTCAATATCCACCTCATCGCCGATCATGGGAAGTCTCATCAGACCAAACCCTAATTTTTTAATATTTTCTTCTAAATAAGTCAAGAATAACCCTCCTAAACATTAGTATAAATGCTATCAATTCCGATAGTAAAGTAACAATTACTTTCCTGCCTTTCATGATAGCATTTAAACTTAACTTTAAGTCAAGCATTTTCTTAATTATTCTCGTTCTTAATTATTCTTTTTTATTCTTTTTATTCTTTTTTATTCTTTTTTTCTGAAATTATTATTGAAACCATTATCCCTGAAACATTATTCTGTTAAAAACTTATTCTTTAAAGAACCTTAAAATGCTCTCTTCACTATTTCTATAAGCATAAAATGTGAAGTCTCTGATGCTGTGATGTCGATCTCTTCTTCGACGATCTCCAATGCATCTCTCGCCTCTAAGTGTTGACCATTCACATGAGTTTTGCCTTCGATCTGAACTAAATATGCTTGTCTTCTTTGATTTACCGGAAAATGTATACGTTTATCATTGCTGAGCTCCAATACATAGCGGTTCGCATCCTGATGAAGCTTCACTATTTTGAGTCTTTTTTATGTGAACAGATAACTTGTCATTGACAGGGAACCAAGAATACAAGAATCATTATAAGCACAGCCTTGATCCTTCTCATCCAGCGCACCAAGAATATTTAGCAGCGGATAGAAGTGATCCGGTGTATAGAAAGATAGTTCTGCAGCCTTCCCGGCTTTTTCGTAATGAATTACTTCCTCATATTGTCTACTTAGTATTGCTTTTTTGATATAAGCATCAAACTCCTCTGCCCAAGGATATCCGCCTTCCAGCTCCCAGTTTATTTTGGATAGATTATGAACTACATTCCCGCTACCGAGAATGAGTACGCCCTGCTCCCGCAGGGAATGAAGCTTCTGACCCATCCGGTAATGCTCGACCGCCGGTGCATTTCTATCGATACTAAGTTGACAGACAGGAATATCTGCCTCCGGATACATCCGACATAGCACGGACCAGGTACCATGGTCGATTCCCCAACGATTATCAAACTGTACCTTACCATTTAAAAGCTCTTTGGTGTGATGAGCAAGCTCCGGTGAACCTTTTACCGGGTATTTCAACTCATAGAGCTCTCTTGGGAAGCCATACATATCATATATTTGAGTCGGATATAGGGCGTCACAGATTCGGGTTCCATCGGTATACCAGTGAGCTGAGACCGCTAATATTGCCTTCGGTCTCGGTAATGTTGCCCCAAGATCAGCCCAGGTCTCGGTAAATTCATTCTCCTCAATTGCATTCATTGGTGATCCATGGCCGATAAATAGAACAGGCATTTTGACCATAATAAAGTTACCTCCTTGTCAATCATAATTCTATTATATTACATGTGATACATGATTACATGTGAAACTTAAGTAATATTAAAGTATTCCTATGTCCTTTTTTCTTCTTCGCCTACCGAGCACTACCATTACTATTAATTGTAATAATCCTAACAGGAGAAAGGTGAGATGCAGATTCATCTGATCCGCAATTAATCCGCAGATGGGGAATAAAACTATCATAATGACTGAAAACAACATACTGTTCACCGAAATAATGGTTGCCCGCTGTCCCGACGGTATCAATTCATTGATTGCTGTAGATTGAATCGGATACAGGACAGAATTGGCATAGTTGATTACTCCAAATGCTATGACAGATACGATCAGATTATGCCCGCTCATCGCAATGATTCCTGCTCCCATAAGTACAGATGCAAAATACCTTGCCCTATGTTTGAACAGTGTCAGTATCTTTTCGCTACTGAGAGCTCCAAGAATTGAAATTATACTTGCAAAAAGCATAATAATGCTGATTTCAATCATATTCAACCCAAGTGAACTGAAGAACTCCTGTCCATAAAAGAATACGATTGTATGAAAAGTAAAGACAAAGGGATAGTATAACAGTATATTTCTAAGCTTTGCGTCACTGCGAATAATGGTAATACTGATATTAAAATGCTCCTTCAAGACATGAAAACCAAGCACTGAACCATCCTCTATGGTTTTCGGTTCCGACTTTATTTCATTCTCTTCCTCCGGCTCTACAAACAAAAAAGCAGGTATTAGTGCAAGCACAGCAGTAATAACGGATATTATATAGCACCAAGTGAAGGAATACTCGGCTATCACTCCGCCTGATACAGTCGCAATTCCCTGTGCTATTTCAATGATTACATTCAAACGGCTGTTTACTTTAATATATCGATTTTCCTGTCCCAGCATCTTCATACTGTCATAAACCAATGCTTCCTCCGATCCGGAGTTTAGGTTTTGACCAATTGCGGAAACAGCAAAGGCGATAGCAAAATGCCACATATTTCCACCGAACAGACAGATCAGAGAAGATATCGCACTGCAGATCCTACCAATCAGAATTACCTTTTTACGTCCCAAAAGGTCAGCCAAGGCTCCCGTAGGGACCTCACATAGCAGACTTGTCAGATGATAGATTCCCTCCACCACTCCAATCTGCCACAAGGACATACCTTTGAAGATCATATATAACACCCAAATTGAACTGGATATATCAAAATTTTTCAGAAAACAAAAAATATAATCGTTTCTTACATTACTTCTTATATTCAAATTCCTGCTACTATTTTCTTTTATTCTTTTATTCAAGTTTTTGCTTATCTCTGCTATCATAATTTCGCTCCTTATTCTTTCTCTTCTTCCTATTCTGCTGCTCTTCTCACAAACATCGATTGAGGTCTGATAAAAAAGTTCGAGTGCATTTTGCATTGATTGAATCAAAAAAGGAACATAGATCTATTCTCTAGATTTATGTTCCTACGGAGCTACTGCGAATTTAAGGACGAAAGTACTCTTACGAATTTTTCTTGTCTTGAATTAGAAACAATTCATGGGCTTCCCTAAAAAAGGGCGCAGTAGTCCCGTAACTGCACTTTGATAAATGCTTTTATTAACGAACTGCTGCTGCATATTGGCGTATAACCAAATAAGCTCATAAATTATCTCCTTTCCAGAAATAGTTGATTCTATACTATCACTTATTTTCCTTATATGCAATGATTCTTTTAATTACATTCCCTTAACCTCATTCGTTGCAACAGAGTTCTTAACAGATCAGACTGCGCTGTTAACTGTTCACTGGCAGCTGCGCTTTCCTGAGCTGTAGCAGAATTGTTTCTTACAATGTCTGAGATATGATTGATCTGCTCATGAACCAGTCCGACTGCTCTTTGCTGCTTATTGGTTTCTTCAAGGATTTGATTTACAGCATTAGCAGCAATCTCGATATGATTCTCTGTATCCTTCAGGACCCGAGCTGTTATCTTGACTTCATTATCTCCCTTATGGACAACATTCAGGATATCTCGAATCATAATTTCCGTTTGTTTAGAAGCGATCGAACATTTTTCTGCCAGCTTTGCCACTTCATTTGCAACTACTGTGAAACCTTTTCCTGCATCTCCTGCTCTGGCAGCTTCAATCTGAGCATTTAATGCCAGCAGATTAGTTTGATCAGCAATATCATTAATACTTTGGAGAACGATGGATATCTGCTCACTTGTATTATTGATGACAGACATCGTCGTTACTAAGCTGCTCATTCTTTCTATGCCGATTTCTGCACTGCTTAATGCCTCTTTTGATAATTTGTCTGCCGTCTCGCAAAGAGCTTCATTTGACTTCGCATTATTTGATATGTTCTGCATAGATTCTGAGATTTCAAGAATGGCGGAATTTTGACTTCCGGTACCCTCTGCAAGATTCATTGCCCCATCCGATACCTGACTCGCACCCGCATATACTTCATAGGAAGCTTGCTCTATCTGCCGGAATACGTCATTCAGAAAATCCAGTATCTTTGTCAAGGATCTTTGAATTGGCTTAAAATCACCTGCATATTCTTGATTTAAATCTATCGTCAAATCACAATCAACAATATGCTGAAGCTTGTCCGAAATGTCATGAATATAAATATTTAAGGAATCCACCGTATTGGATAACCCCTGTGCTAATACACCGATTTCGTTATCACCTTCTCTTTTTATTTGAACCTGCAGATTTCCCTGTGCGATCTCTCTGGAGGCATCGGTCAATTGCTCCAACGGACCACAGATGGATAAGATTGTTTTGTTTACCCTTCTCAGTAGAATCATTATAGAGTAAATTATGATCAGTAACGCTGCTATTGTTACAAGGATGCTGAACAAAAGTGTTTGGTGACTGTAGGAGGCACCTTGCTTACTCATAAAGGTAAATAATGTACTTATCGTACTTTCCAGATCAACTGCCAATCCGGTTGCCTCACTGCTATATAACTTGGTTGAATTATACTTTCCTTGATCCTCTTCGTACTTAATAATCCTGTCTTTTACCGGTATGTATTCTTTAAGCAATGCCATCATTGCATCATATGCTTCTTTGCTTTCCTTCTTTTTCATGAGAACCGCTAAAGCATTTGCAGCTTTCTCTAGTTCATCCGATAACGCTTCGATACGTCCGATGCTATCTTTCTGTGTATTGGAGGAGGAATCATAGACAAGATAACGAAGTTCCGCATGCAAAGAGTTGAATTTCAATTCAAGACTTCCTACTTTGCCTTGCCCCGAACCATAAATTTCAAATACTGATTTATTCACTAAGGTCATCGTTATGCATAATGCCATCAGCAGAAGGATCATTACGGATAATAAACGGATTGCATTATTGAAAGAATTCTTCAGCTGACCGCTCACACTGTTTTGATCATTATATCGTAAGTTCCGGTTTGAAAATATATTGTTTCTACTCTTACCAAGCTTCATGTCTTATACCTCTTCTTCTATAATATATTATAGATGATATCAGCAATTGCATTTTCATCATTACTGACCGTAATGATATCAGCCAACTCCTTTAAAGATGAAATTGCATTCTTTGTAGCTATACCGACATCTGCTACCTGTAACATTTCAACATCATTGTTATAATCTCCCACAGCATATACCCTGCAGTCAGAGTTCAGCCGTTCCTTCATATACTGAAGTGCACTGCCTTTGCTGACTCCGAAGGGCAGATACTCCAAATATACCTCGGAAGAAAAGACCCAGTTTATCTCCCCTTCAAGATCAAACTCAGGCATTGCAGCATTGAGTGCTTTTAAATCCTCAGACTTACCGCAAAAGAGGATTTTAATCCAAAGTAGGTCCCTAATATCGTCCATCTGACAAAACTCGCAAGGCTGATGTATTGAGATTATGTATGGGTCTGCTTTCGATTCTGGGGATATAAAATAACACATTTCAGGACAATAAATTTGGATCGCAATTTCAGAAAATTTCTTCAGACAATATTCAAGAAATACTTTCAATCCTGATTTCGGCAATTCGGATAAGGCTAAGAAGCGGTTGACTGCAAAGTCATAGATACCGCATCCGTTATATAAGATACATGGTGTATTTATCTTAACCGCATCAAGAAATAGAACAGAATTTAATTGGCTTCTTCCGGTTGCAATACCAAACCGTCCACCATTTTCTATGAAGTACTTTACTGCTTCCTGATTTTCCTTGGAGACAACACTTTGTGAGTTCAGCAGCGTTCCATCCATATCACTAAGCAGTAGTATATTGGCGAATTTTTTCATATATACCTACTATCTTTCTTGTCATCTAAACATGAACTAGTTACGCTTCTTTACAAATCCCGTCGGAGACATGGAAGTATATCTTTTGAATACAGTACAAAAATGCTTATAATCCGAGAAGCCTGTCATATCAGAGATCTCATAAACGCGATACCTGCCTGTATTCAGCAGCTTAATCGCTTGCTGCACACGATAAGCATTTAATACATCCAGGAAGGAATGATTGGTAACCTCTTTAAACTTACGGCTTAAATAGCTGGCACTGACTCCTAATTCCTCAGAAATGGCCTCGATTCCAATCTTCTGCGTGTACTTTTCTTTTATTTTTTCAATTGATTTTGCTACATAACCGCATTCTGAATGATCCAGTTCCATGTAATAATTCAAATCCATTCTGGAGGATGGATTATTTCTATTTTCCAGTACCAATTCTACTTCTTTGTTCTTATCGAGTTGGTCGTGAAGTCCTTGAATCACCTCAACGATCTTATTTTCATCGATTGGTTTTACAAGATATTCATAGGCCTTTAATTCAATTGCTTTTTTTGCATATTCGAACTCAGTGTAGCTTGTTAAAATTATACTTTTGAAGTTTACATACTCTAAGCCCTGACGAACCATCTCGATTCCATCCATTTTGGGCATTTTTATATCTGTAATTACAATATCCGGCTTATGTTCTATAATCTTTTGAAGTCCCTCTTCTCCGTCTGCTGCCTCAGCAACAACAACACAGTCCATACTAAGCCAGTCTATTGTGAACACCAAACCTTTACGAATGATATCCTCGTCTTCCGCAATTAAAATTTTAAGCATCGCTACCTCCAGAACTCTCTACATATCTTGCAGGTAAAATAATTTTTAACTCTGTGCCTTTTCCAAGTTCGCTTTGTATCTGAATACCAAACTCATCACCGTATTTGAGCTGTAATCTTCGATTGATATTATAGAGTCCGGAATGGCTGCTCTTATTTACAGAACATTTAAGCACCTGCTGAATTTCTTCTAATATCTCAGGTTCCATACCGGCACCATCATCACTACAGATCATGACCAGCTTGCCCTCTTCCTTGTAACCGCTGATTTCAACGACTAAGTGTTCCCGTCCTGCAAATCCGTACTTAATTGAATTCTCAACCATCGGCTGCAGCAAAAGCTTCGGAATAATACACTCCTCAATCTCAGGTGAAATATCGATCGTATATTGAAAGCGTTGGTTAAAACGGAATTTTAGTATGCTCATATAATTTTCCATATAAGCTATATCTTCATTCACTGTCACTTCTTCTTGCGTATTACTGATACTATACCGAAGCAGGATGGATAAATTAAGTACCATCTTACTCGCAATATCCGGCTCCATCTTACACATAAATCTGATATTTTCCAGTGTATTGAATAAAAAATGAGGATTAAACTGAGATTCCAATTGCTTTGTTTGTGAGAAAGCTACTAATTTAGCCATCTCTGTGTTTCTTTCTATCTGTTCCTTCAAGCTATCCAACATCTGATTATAGGCATCTGCGATTGTCTCAAACTCATCCTTGCTGTTTATTTCAATATGTGTATTCAGGTCTCCCTCCTTTGCTTTATCAAAGGAGTCGATAATGACATATAGGTCCTTCGTTTTTTTAGCTGCCATACTCTTAGAGCTGATGAATACAAAGAAAATCATCATTGCAAAGACAAAAAGCAAAATTAATATGATATATTTAATGATTAGCAGCTGATTACTCAGCGGTAAGATCGAATAGACTTTGATATGATGATTCAGTAAATCACTCGAGGCGACGAAGAATTTACCGGCATCATTTTCGACATTACTCTTTGCCTTTTCCGTGGTTAGGTCAAATCGATCTAATGTGTCTAAAAAGTTGAAATTATTTGTGTAATAAATCCATCCATTTTCATCCGTAATAACCGTCTGAGAAGTAAGCCTTGCAATATCAATCTGAAATTGTCTGTTATCAATTACAAATATAGTATAGCCTTTAATCTCATTATTTTGTACCATAGCCTTACCGATGACTAACTGCATATTATCTTCTCCGGAATCCCCTAAAAGCTTAATCGCTATCTCTGTAGGCCTTTGCTTCATGATACGAAATATACCCCAATTGCTTGCATATCTGCCATCGAGGTATTCCGGAACTGTCTTAGTTCCGGTAATGATCGGTGTTATTGCTTGATCGAATACATAAACATTTGCTTGTATATCTAATTTATTTGCTACTTGATAGATATGCTCAAAGAGTTCGACCCTCGTTTTAACATCCAATTCACCTTCAAAGATTGTCTGCTCCTCTTCCAGCTTTAATATGAGATCAATATAAGAATTCACGGTTTCTTCTATTTCATTCGTGATGTTCTTATTCTCGCTTACAGTAGCACTCTCGGTTGAATAACGCCATATTCCCAGGAATATAAGTAAACACACCAGAGTCAAAAGAGCTACCGGGATGATTGAATAAATCAAAAGCATTCTTCGTATTCCTTCTTTATAGTAGCTATGCTTCTTCTTCATTCAATCACCTCCAATTAAATCTATAAGCTTATCTCCTTTTTACCAGATAACTTAAAAAATAGCAAGAGTGATATTACTGTTGTTAATGTCAGGATACTTGCTAAGGCGGCGGCTGTTCCGTAGCTGGACCGGATAACTTCCGTATAGATCGCAACTGACATCGTTCTTGTATCACCGGTATATAGAATAACCGATGCACTTAATTCATTAATAACTGTAATCCAGCTAAGGATCGCACCTGATATCACACCGGGCATCATCATAATTGCAGTAACCTTGAAAAAGGTTTTTAGCGGTGAATCTCCTAAGCTGATTGCTGCCTCCTCCATACTGGTGCTGATTTGATAAAGAATTGCCGCACTGGAACGTAAGGTATAGGGTAGACGGCGAACTACGAATGCAATGATGATAATGACTGCAGTACCGCTAAGCAGCATCGGCTTTTTGTTAAACGCCAGCAACAAGGTAATACCTAAGACAGAACCGGGAATAATGTAGGGAAACATTGTCATTGAGTCGATGATGTTTGTCAGCCAGCTTTTTCTCCGTGTTGTAATATAAGCAATAAACATCGCCATAAGTACAATAATTATGATAGCGATAATACCGAACTTATAAGTATTGAGGATGGATTTACCCAGGTTATCAAAGATGGTTTTATAGCTTTCCAGGGAGAAGCCATCGGTAAACATTGCACCCTTAGTAGCTTTAAAGGAGGTATAAATAACGGTTAGCTGAGGGATGATGGATAAAAATACGATAAAACCGATCGCTACATGTAAGATTATATTTTTGAAACCATGCAGCTGTTTTTCCTGTATCGGCCGCAAAGAGCTCATCGTAAAGGATTTTTTATTTACAACATATTTCTGTCCTAAGAACATAACACCAGTGATAATTACGAGTATGACTGCAAGCGCCGCTGCAAAGTTTGCTTTTCCTCCGACCTCACTGATAAATTCATTGTAAATCAATACCGGCATAACAGTGTAGCCTTCGCCGATTAACATAGGTGTACCGAAATCTGCAAGAGCATTCATAAACACTAATAAGGAGCCGGCTAATATGGTCGGAGCTATCAGTGGAATGATTACCGTAGTGATTTTACGGAAGGGACTGCAGCCAAGGCTTTCTGCCGCTTCACTTAACGAGCTGTCAACCTTCTTCAAAGCACCCTTGGTATAAAGATAGATATAGGGATAGAGCTTCAGAGTCAGTACCAGCAGAATACCACCAAAACCATAGACCGAGGGGGTCTCAATTCCAAAGGTATTCATAAAGAACTTTGTAATTACTCCGCTTCGTCCGCCAAGGACGATCCAGGAATAAGCACCGATAAACGGCGGTGACAGCATGGAAATAATGATTAGAATATCCATTAAGCCTTTGAGCTTAACTTTGTATACGGTGGAAAAGTATGCCAGCGGAGCACCAATTGCCACTGCTAAAACCGTGGTACAGGTGGTAACCAGAAAGCTGTGCCAAAGGGTTCTGTAATAGTACTTTTTCTCAAAAAACTTAAGAAAATTATCCAGAGTGAAGCTCTGAGTATCCGGGTCCTTGAAACCACTTGCGAATAAGGAAAGCAATGGATAAACTAAAAACAATGCAAAAATAATTGCTATTATAAGGGTAACTATCGTCCAAAAATCGAATTTGAAGCGTCTTTCCTTCATCATTTTTATTCACATCCTTTAATTAAGCTTGATTTACCGTCTTCGGCAAAGACATTGATCTTAAAAACATTCGGTTTTAGTGTCAGTCTTTCACCGACCTCATAGATTTTTGAGGATTGACCTAAATCCTGTGAATATTCTATGGACGGCTGGTTATCGATTACCATTCCCTTTTCAAATTCCATTTCATAGTTTGTATATTTTCCTAAAAAGGTTCTATTCTTGATCTTAACCTTAAGTCCCTCTTCACTGATCAAAAACTCCTCCGGACGTACCGAAATGATTACTTTTCTTCCTTCCTCCAGATCCTGCTTCAGATCATTTACATATACTTTATAACCGTCCCTAAACTGAACGAATGCTCCCTTACTATCTTTATGATAGGTACCATGGAACAGATTCGAATGTCCGATGAAGGTAGATACAAATACATTATTCGGTCTCGTATATATTTGCTCCGGTGTACCGATCTGCTGGATCACGCCTTCGTTCATGATTGCGATTCGATCTGATATTGCAAGTGCTTCCTCCTGATCATGAGTTACGTATACCGTTGTGATACCTACCTGTTTTTGTACTTCTCTGATCGCACTTCTCATCTCAATTCTCAATTTTGCATCCAGATTTGAGAGAGGTTCATCCATCAGAAGTACGCTTGGATGGATAACAATTGCTCTTGCAAGAGCAACTCTTTGCTGCTGACCGCCGGATAATCGTTCCGGAAGTCGGTCCTGATAGTCGCTGATTTTTACGACTTCTAATATATCATCCACTTTTTTCTTCATCTCAGGTTTTTTTATCTTTCTGATTTTCAAACCATACTCTACATTCTGTCTTACGGTAAGATGAGGGAAAATCGCATAATTTTGAAACACCATGCCTATATTTCTCTTATGTGCTGATATATTATTAATCTCTTTATCATCAAATTTGATTGTTCCGCCTTCAATACTATTAAAGCCGGCGATCATACGGAGCAAAGTTGTCTTACCACAGCCGGAAGGACCTAATAATGTAAAGAATTCTCCATTTTTGATCTGAACGGATAAATCCGGAATAATTGTAGTATCGCCATATTTTTTTACTACTCTGTCTATATTAATTGAATTACTCATATTTTTCTCCTTTAATCATCGGGGATATTCTGATATAGTAAGGGACTGTCGCAAAATAAGCTTTGAACTGCTTCGATGTAAAGCCTCATCTTCACAGAGCATAATTTGATTAAGCGGCAGCCCTTTGTCTCTAAATCTGTTTGTACTTAATGCAAAGATTTAATAGCTTGTAAATATGTCATTGAATTTTTCTAACCATTCGGTCTTCTTCTCAATAACTACTTCTTCTTCATCAAAAATGATATTCATATCTTCCTTGGGTAATAAATAGCTGGGTGCTGCAACATCGGTTCTTACAGAACGACGATTTAACTGTTCTACGATAATTGTCTGAGCATCCTTACCTGTAATAAAATCAATAAAAAGCTTTGCATTATCAATGTTTTTCGCATTTTTAATAATATAAACACCGTCAGGCTTGGAGATTACGCCTTCTTCCATATAGACAATTTTAACCGGTGCTCCGTCTGCTACGTATTTCGCTGCACCTTCTTCAAAGGTAAGTCCGACAACATATTCACCATCAGCAACACCCTTGTAAACTGCGGAAGAGCCGCTTAATAATTTACCATCCAGGTTCTCACAGAGCTTGTTCACATAATCCCAACCATCATCCGGATTACCTTTACCCATTGCATAAAGCATATTGATTAAATGCTCATAAGAAGAGGAGGATTTGGAGGGATCACAGTGAGCGATCTTACCTTTTAATTCCGGATTTAATAAATCTTCATAGCCATTGATCTCAATGTCACCAATCAAGTCTGTATTTACCATAATAACACTCGGAATATCTGTAAATCTTGTCAGAGGTCCTTCTACGTTCTTCATGTCCTCTCTAACGAATTCTTCATTTACTGACTGATAGTTTTCAAACAAAGCCATCTGAGGTTTCATTGTGGAAAGAGAACCACCCCAGAAAATATCCCCCAGCGGATTTGCCTGCTCGGATTCTACTCTTTTGAGAAGCTCTCCGGTACCGGCAGCAATTACTTCCACCTTAATTCCAGTCTGAGATTCAAATTCACTGACCAATGGATTAATGAACTCCAAGGGATGAGGACAATAAACAACCAGATCACCACTTGCCTTAGGAGCCTCGGTAGCTGCTGCTGTTTCTGCTGCTTCTTCTTTTGTTTCAGTTGTTGCGTTGTTTGTTTCTGTACTTGTTGTTTCTTTTTTCGAATTACCACATGCTGCTAAGGATAACACCATACATAGTACCAAACAAATAGATAAAATTTTTTTCATTTTTTAATCCCCTTTTCTTTTATTTTGTTTGTAGGTTCATTTTAACGTAATTATGCGGGGGAAAAAACCTAATTTCCGGCAAAAATGTCTTAAAAAATGAACTAACCACTCTTTTTTTGTGTATAATGAACCAAAATCAATCCGTACAGAGGGAATTATCATGTAATTTATACATTGACTCAGACCTTTTATGCCAATGTTTTAGTCGTAATTTCTATACAATAAGTAAGAGGACACTTTAGTTCATCCTTCCAAAGATTTTTATCACTTCGGAAGTCTATCATAAAGTATCCTCACGATTTAGATTATTATGTTATTTCTTCCATGCTGAGAAATCCGGCTTATCACAGATCTCCTGCTCTTCAAACAAGCTGTTCACAGCGATATCATATTCGCTGCAATAATTAGCTTTTTTAATTTTCTTCCAGTATTTCTCGTTGTTCGTAAACTGTGCGATCATGTAGAACCAGATTTCTTTCATCTTGAACAATACGTTGCGATCACCAAAGAGAATTGCTTTATAATCAGCATATACTTTATCATGAAAGCTTCGCAGGCTCCTTTTATCAATCCTCATATCTTCTGTCAGCTCGCGAAGCAAGCCCGGATTAGAGATCAAGCCTCTCCCCAGCATGATTCTTGATACCTCCGGGAATTCCTTCTGAAATCTTTGATAGTCACTTACGGTAAACAAATCCCCATTATAACAGACCGGATTTTTACTCTGTTTCACTGCATGGCGAAATATCTCCATGTTCGGTGTATTCTTATAAAAATCCTTCTGAATTCTTGGATGGATAATCAATTCCTCCATTGGATATTTATTATAGATATCGATCAGCTCATAGAACTCCTCCGGCTGGTCCTTCCCAATCCTGGTCTTAATCGAGATCTTGGTTACCGAATCCGAGAAGATCTCCTCCAAGAATGCATCCAGCTCCGCTTTCTTAGCAAGAAATCCGGAGCCCCGATATCTTGATACAACGGTGCCCGAGGGGCATCCCAGATTGAGATTTATCTCATTATAACCGAGCTGTTTGAATTTTTTCGCGGTATAAATAAAATCCTGTGCATTATTTGTAAGTAGTTGCGGTATCAGAGGGATTTCGTGATTGTTTTCCGGAAGAATATCCCTTACATCCTTTCCTTTGATTCCCTCATGCTGATTGGCAAAGATAAAGGGCGAGAAATATTTATCAATTCTGTCGAAGTCAGCATGATGTGCGTTACGATAAGTATATCCCGTAATTCCTTCAAGTGGTGCAAAATAAAATTCCATAGTTATCCTCATTCTTACGTATTTTCTGTGTCATTCATCCGACGTCATATCACCTCTGGTTAGGAACGGAGCTTCTGTCGAAGTACCATTGGGAGAATTCCGCCATGTCTGTAATAATCAATGTCCACATAGGAATCAAAACGTACGGTCGCACTAAACTTTATTGCTCGACCATCCGCACCTGTTGCAATCACCGTAACCTGCTCTCGTGGCTTAAGCGTATCCTCGAGTTGTATCTCAAATATTTCATCTCCGTTTAATCCAAGACTATCCGCGTTCTCCCCGTATGCATATTGAAGGGGAAGTATTCCCATCATTACCAGATTGGACCGGTGAATTCGTTCATAGCTCTCTGCGATCACTACCTGTACTCCCAGCAGACTCGGACCTTTCGCTGCCCAATCTCTTGAGGAGCCCATACCATAATCCTTACCCGCTAACACCAGAAGACCGGTACCCGCCTCTTTATATCTCATGCAGGCATCATAGATAGACATCAGCTCATTGGTTGGCCAATAGGTGGTATATCCACCTTCCGTTCCGGCTGCCAGCAGGTTTCTGATGCGAACATTAGCAAAGGTACCTCTCATCATTACCTCATGGTTTCCTCTTCTTGATCCATAGGTATTGAAATGCGAAGGTATTACTCCTTGTTCCATAAGATACTTCGCTGCCGGCGTATTCTTACCGATATTTCCTGCCGGTGAGATATGATCCGTAGTGATGGAGTCTCCGAATTTCGCTATCGCTCTGATCCCTGTCAGCTTTCTAATCTCCTTCTGGTTCATTGAAAAATCTGTAAAGAATGGAGGTCTTCTGATATAGGTTGAAGTCTCTTCAAACTCATACTGCCTGCTCTCTTTTGCATTGATCTCATTCCACATCTCATTCTCATAGATCAATTGATATACCTCATTGTAGATCTCCGGAGTTACATAAGCCGCTATAGCATTCTTCAACTCCTCCGAGGTCGGCCATAGTTCCTTCAGATAAACTGCCTTTCCATCGGGAGCAGTCCCCAATGGTTCGTTAATCAGATCAATATTCACCGTGCCTGCCAATGCATACGCAATGACAAGTGGTGGAGATGCAAGATAATTCGCCTTCACCTGGGCATGAATTCGTCCTTCAAAGTTACGATTACCGGATAATACGGAGGTTACCAGTAAGTCATGATCACTGATTGCCTCTGATATCTCAGGAAGCAACGGACCGGAATTGCCGATACAGGTTGCGCAGCCATAACCGACTATCTGAAAGCCCAGATCATCAAGATAATTCTGCAGACCTGCTGCCTTAAGATACTCAGTAACTACCTTAGAGCCTGGAGCAAGGGAGGTCTTCACATGAGCAGGCACCTTTAGTCCCTTCTCCACTGCTTTCTTTGCTAAAATACCTGCACCCAGCATAACCGAGGGATTCGATGTATTTGTGCAGGAGGTAATAGAAGCAATCACGACAGAACCGGTCTCCATCCGAGAGCTTCTGCCATCCTCCAAGTGTATCTCCACCTTGTTTTCAAATACATCGTCACTTAAGCCGTGCCCTTGATTTCCTTTGGGTGCAGTAACGGATCGAACAAATTGCTCCTTCATGTCTTCCAGTAAAATGAGATCCTGTGGACGCTTCGGTCCAGCCAAAGCTGTGTTTATCGTAGATAAGTCAAGCTCTATGATCTGAGAATAGATTGGTTCCTCCAGATAATCATTGAACATACCATTTTCTTTTAGGTATACTTCTACCAGCTGGATCTGTTCAGTGCTTCGGTTCGTTAATTTCAAATAGTCAAGAGTGGTCTGGTCAACCGGGAAAAAGCCGCAGGTTGCACCATACTCCGGTGCCATATTTGCAATCGTTGCCCTATCTGCCAAGGACAACTGTTTTACCCCTTCTCCAAAATACTCAACAAATTTATCTACCACACCATGATCTCGTAACAGCTTAGTCAGCCGAAGTGCAAGATCGGTAGCTGTTGTTCCGGCAGGTAATGCTCCTACCATCCGGACACCGATCACTTGTGGCAACGGCAGATAGGACGGCTGTCCCAGCATACCCGCTTCTGCTTCGATGCCTCCCACACCCCAGCCGAGAACGCCAAGACCATTGATCATCGTTGTATGAGAGTCCGTTCCTACCAAGGTATCCGGATAGATCACGGTCTTTCCTTCTACTTCCTTTGTAAGCACAACCTTTGCCAAATATTCCAGATTCACCTGATGTACGATTCCGTTCGCCGGAGGGACAACCGAAAAATTATCAAACGCCTTCTTTGCCCAGCTTAGGAACTGATATCGTTCCTTATTGCGTTCAAATTCTAATCTGTTGTTGTTCCTAAGTGCATCTGCGCTGCCATAGCAGTCCACCTGCACGGAATGGTCGATAATCAGATCTACTGCTACTTCTGGATTAATTCGGTTATTATATTCCTCGTTATGTCCACCTAATTCATTAATTGCCGCTCTCATTGCTGCCAGATCAAGTACCGCCGGTACTCCGGTAAAATCCTGAAGGATGACACGCGCCGGTTTAAACGGAACCTCTTCCTCCGTCCTGCTTCCTGCCCAGTCTGCTAGGCTTCTGATATGGTTCTCTTTGATAATATAATCATCCTGCTGTCTTAATACTGATTCTAGCAATACCTTGATGGAGTAAGGCAACCGATTAATCTCATAACCTTCCTCCGCCAGAGTCTTGATTGAATAGTAATGAAAGGTTTTTCCATTCATGTTAAACGATTTCAAAGATTTTTCTTTGCTGCTCATATCTGACCATCCTTTCCTGATTACAAACTGATATGCAATCTATAAATAAAACTATCTTTCCTGCAATTAATATTCGTGCTGTTTGCCAGATCAACTTAGTTTCCCTAATATTAATAATATTTGTACTATTATAGCACAATTATAAAAAATAAAAACATGAAAAATCCTCGGAAGGAGTGAACTATAGAATGTGGTTGACTGAGGATTATATCTATTATGAATTAAAAAACTGAAGCCTGCGTTTGACACGCAATAGCTTCAGTGATAGGTAGTTATTCTTCTACTTCTGAATTCTCCGGTTTTATATTCTTTTCAATATCACGAAATGCAAGCAGGTAATTCGCTCCGGAGACGATGATCCCACCGCCGATGAAATTACCGAGAGCAGCCACTGACAGGCTATAGAATATTTGTAATAAAGTAATATCCGCTCCGTTAAAAAAGGCTAAAAAAAGATAATACATATTTGCTACCACGTGTTCCGTCTGGCTGAGTACAAATACTGTAATAGCAAGCCATACCACAACGACCTTGCTGATCTCTTCCCTGCAGCTGTAGGCCAGGCATACACCGGTGGATACGATGAAGTTACACAGAATACTGCTAAGAAGCAGCTTTCCGAAGGGTATATGCACCTTATGTACTGCTTTATCGAGGATCAGTTCCAATGTCTTATCGTTAAAGATCTCCGCTCCAGTGGACAATAATGCAACCAGGATGGCACCGATCAGATTTGCAATCAATATTAGTAAAAGGATCTTTAATATCTTATTGATCTCACCAGTCGAGTTACTTGCTTCGAAGTTTTTCTGGTTCACCTATGCCGGGTAATATCCAAATGACAAATTTTCTTTATATTAGGAGCCGTAATGCGGATATCGCCGTCATGCCTATCACAATATAACGGAAATATTTATCATTAATCTTCTTCAGGATAAAATAACCCAAAACTGCTCCAATGGTTATTACCGGAAGCAGTGTCAATGTAATGGTCAGATTTTTTATTCCAATATTATGCCATGCAAATATTTGAAGGGGCAGCTTGCTGAAATTGATAAGAAAGAAAAACCAGGCATTGGTTCCCATGTAATTATTCTTCTGAAAGCCTAGTGCCAGTAAATAGATACTGAAGATTGGACCAGCCGCATTGCCCATCATAGAAGCAAAGCCGCTGAGTATTCCTACCAGGATATAAAACCAGGCATCATTGGGTACGTGAAAATTTTTACCCTTGATTTCCGTATAAACAAGAATTCCGGTGCAGAGCAGCACAATAATTCCGATCAACAGAACAAACGTCTTATCGCTGATAAAATTACCGATTACCACTCCCAAAGCAAGTCCGACCAGAGCCCAGGGCAACGGGGTAAATACATTTTTCCACTGTACACTTCGACGATAATACCAGATTGCAAAAAGATCACCCACCAGCAGCATTGGCAGCAGAACCCCGGTTGAATCCTTACCTCCAAAGGCTGAAGCGAGCAGCGGAATCGCAATCATTACCATCCCACCGATTCCTGTCTTTGAGAAACCAACTAAAAATGCTGTGATAATTACTGCAACCCATTGAAATAAGCTTAAGTCCAACATTTGTGTAATATAATTCATCATTTGCTTGTCTCCTAAATTTGTTTTATTCTCTGTCTATGTATCTTATTTAATATAAGAGCCCCAAACCGGAGTAAGGGTTTAGGGCTCAATCTTTTTTATCCTTGCTACTTTATTTTAAAGGTACAGTGTACGACAGCCGTAATCTCCTTTTCAAGAGAAGTGGTATCACTGATACCGTAATCGGATATTTCATTGGAATAGAGCGGAGTGATCTGCATCACACCCATATCGGCATAGGTCAAGTCACCCAACTCACTGCCTGCATTCTTAGCAATCATTTCTGCACGATTTCTGGCATCCTTTGTAGCTGCAGCAAGCATCTCAACCTTCAGATCAGCCAGCTTGGTATACAGATATTGTGGTTCGTAGGATTGGAATTGAACACCGTCATTCAGAAGTTCTGTTGCATTTCTCGAAATCTCAGTCACCTTATCAATTTCACCGGACCTTATCGTTACCGTTTGACTCAAATCATAGTAATCTACCTGATTGGTAGTAACACCATATTCATTTGTTATATAAAAGATATTCGTTGAGATAGCTGCGAATACAAGATCCTCTTCTTTTATCCCCTTCCCGGCCAAGTATTTCTTTACCTTATCTCGGCTTGTCTCAAGCTCTGTATAAGCATCCTTGAGTACAGCGGATTGTGCATGAAAGTATCCTGTCCAAACGATCAGATCTGAAGTAATCTGTTGCTTTGCTGACCCTGTCACTACGATACTGGTCCTGGTACTTTTGATCTCTACCAGGCCGTTGATTCCGATGAAAGCAGAAGCCACGAAGCCCGTTGCAAGTATCAGTGCGACTATAATGTTCCCTATGGTTCTATGTTTGTTCTCGTTCATATGTAATTCTCCTTTTATACTTTATTTATCAAACATAAGTGTAAGCAAGCTGACACTTTCTGAACAAAATAAATAATTTTTCTTCAGTATATGCTATTTCTATTAAGGTATTACCGGATAATAATCCATTTCCTTTATATTCCTTTATTTTACTGGTGTCAAGATAATAATACAAGTAATACTTAAGTATCAGATAAACCCTATTTTATTGAAGGTCAAAGGTCCAGCTTTGCCCACCCCGTGATACCTCGATAATCGCTGCATCGTTTAGAAATGCACTTCGTTCCTTCTTAAATTGCTGAATGATCTCCGGTTTATCCCAAAAGTGCATCGGAAACGCATATTTTACTATCGCCGTATTGAGAAGCTTCTCAAATCCAAGATAATACCATTCCTCCTGCCGTGGATCCATAGGTGCAAAGGCTATATCAATCGGTTTATTCTGAAGTAAGCTTATCTCCTGATTGAATTTCGCTGTCATATCATTATTACTCTGCTTTGTCTCTTCCTTCCAGACCCAATGGTTCAGATCGCCGGCATGATAGATCGTTTTACCCTTATATTCAAGAAGAAAGGCAACTCCACAATCCGTAGATTTTAGTGTATGCAGCCGTATCTGCTTCTGATTTGAATCCTGAAGAAGATATTCCTTATGAGGCTGAACCATGGTGAGCCTTTTCATAACTTCATCGCTAACACCATATTTATCCGCATATGTCTTACCTATTCTTATATCCGAGGACAGCATATACTCTGTCTGAAAGCATTTACCTTCCAGACGAAAGATCTCCGGATTAAAATGATCGCCGTGTTTATGGCTTGAGAATACCATTAGCTTTTTGTTATGGTCCAGTGTGGGAATCTCTCCCGTATAATAGTCAAACAGCCAATAACAGTTCTCCCACTCGATCAGAAAGCCACTATGACCGATATATGTAACAACCAAGTTAATTCCTCCTATCCAAAGCACCTGTCAGAACAGATCGGCTCGTGCCTTTGATCAATCCTGCGCTTCAGATGATATTATTTAAAATCACAAAGAAAGCCGTTTTTTTGTAGCAGAGTATTCAGTACACTGAACTTTGTGATGTTATTACCGCTAAGATACAGTTCCTTAAGCTTAGGCAGATCCTTCAAAGAGGTAATTCCAACAATTCTATTGTCCTTCAGGTACAGCTTTTCCAATTTCGTCAGCTTACTGATCGGCTTGATATCCACGATCTTATTGCCGTTGAGCGATAACAGTGTAATGTTTTTTAACGTAGCGATTGCAGTAATATCGCTGATCTGATTACGCTGAAGATAGAGAGACTTAAGTCCGGTCAAACTGCGCAGCGGCGTAATATCGTTTAACTTATTATTGTCCAAAGAAAGAACCTGCAACTGCTTTAATTTTTTTACTGCATCTGCTTTACGAATACCATTCTTTCCGAGTTCAAGGACCTTGAGTCCATAGAGTTTTGCAAGTGGCGATATATCCGTTATTTTATTTTCTCTGAGATAAAGTTCCTGAAGCTTACTAAGTCCTGATAATGAAGTGACTGAGGTCACCCCGTTTCCATTCAGAGACAATATCTCCAGCTTTGTAAGCTTTTTCAGTGTACTAAGATCCGTAATCGTATTTCGCTGCAGGTAAAGGGCTCGTAACTTTGTCAGACTGCCAAGTCCTGAGATATCCTTGATCCCAAGCTGCTGCGCATCCAGATATTCAAGATTCGTAAGGTATTTCAGATCTTTCAGGCTTTTCACCCCTGCAGTTAATTTCAGACGATAGATGTCCTTTACTTCTGTGGTAGTGATCTTGCCGGTTGGCTTATATAGTTTCTCTCGGACTGCCTTTTCTACGGACGCATCGCTAAAATGAATTGATTGGCCAGTCTCTGTCGGTTGATCGAAAGAGGACATTCGGTCAAGAAGTGTTGTCCACCCGTCCAGATGATATTCTTTGCCCTTTGCATCGGTGTAATCCGGTACATTTGCAAGGCTCCACAGTGATATTCCACCCAGGCCAAACTCCTTTGCAGCCTGGATCTTTGCGTCGATACTGTTACTGTCTTCATATAGGATGACATTAAAGGATTGATCGGAGCTGTTATAATACTCGATATACGGTGTTTGCAGCTCATTATTATATCCGTAGGTAATCCGTTTCCCTTTTCCGTCCGTATTGTCAATACGTGATTTTATTGACTTGTATAAGGGAGTCAGTCTCCCTTCCCGGCTTAGACTTGAACTTGATAATGCTTCCCATCCGTTCTCTCCATTAACACCAAACCTCCACTGGGCACTATCAAAGGTAATCTGCAGCCAGACCTTCGATAGCTGTGAAGTATCGGACGCCGCAGTCTGCATCTCATAAAGAGCCTGACGGATTAATTGAATCGGAGCCATACTGTTGATCGGTTCCAGAGCATTATAACCGGTATATTGTTGAACCTGGCTCTTCTCCAGCTTTTGCGTAGGCTCGTAATCGTGTGCCATAAGTATCACCCGGTCAGCAAGGTCTAAAATAGAAGCATAATCATAGCCGTCATAATAAATCCCCGGATTCACAGCGACATACAGCTTCTTATCAATGGCCTTGAGCTGTACTCTTAGTTCTGCTAAAAAACTGGAATAATAAACACTGATCGGCTGACCGTCATACAATATTGCAGTATTTTCTATCGAAGAATTACGAAGTCCTTCAAAATCAATCACTACACCGTCATAATAGATCCCCTTCCCATCAGAAATGTCCGTTAGAAGATAATCATGTATGGCCTGCACCATAGCCCCGCGTTTCTCTTCATAAGGCAGTAATTCACTGCTGTCGCTTCCATCCATATAGATGTTAAGCTGTATCGATTTCCCCTGACTCTTGGCATATTCCACGGGAGATAAGTAGTCGTTCGGATAGTAAAAGCTAAAGTTATCATTCTTACCCTTCATTGTATTGATCGTTCCCGGTTCCTCCGAATCGATTCTGCTCCAGGCAAAGCTTACCGAATCCACATCATCGATATAGCTTTGAAGCTTCTCGGAAAATATTGCATTTGAAGGATAAAAGGCATGCAGTTCATGCCCTGAAGGTTCTTCCGCAGCCTGTACTGACATGACAGGGATCATTAATCCAATTGCAAGCATGAAGCAGACAGCGATTGCAAGATATTTTATTACTATTGTTTGGATCGTGTGTTGATCTTTTCTCTTTTTCATTACCCAAAATTTCATATTTACATTTACCTCCTATCAGCGATATCCTCTTCCTGTTCTTCCTTTTCGAAGCAGGTTTCCTAAAAAAGATATCTTCCTTTCTTACCTTTTGCTCCTGTAGCAGATCGTGCCACTGTTCTCAAAAGTCTCCAGAATTTCCTGTGTTCTTAAACCATAGATTCCGGAAGTATCATAATTATCCTTCTGAAGTAAAGTATCCACCACTCGTTTGATATATAGCATCTCAACATGCTCAAGCGCAGAGAAGCTTATCTTCTCATAGGACTTTCTCTTTCTTTACAGTCAGATTACCATAATTTTACGTCTCTACCAGTACAATATACTCTACTCCTTCAAACGCTGCAATATAATTTCCTGGTATATATTACTTATTTAGGTTAAAGTGCCACATTTTTACATTTCAACTTTGTAATGGAAGATCACCGTCTTAAGCAATCATGATTTTATATCAATCAATATAGTATTCTCTCAATATCCTGATTTCTTCGGCATATCCCTCCAACTCATTCGGCGTCTCCAGATAAAAGGGCAACTTTCTCAAGGCAGGATGGCTGATGATACGTATCATCGCTTCCAGTCCGATAAAGCCTTTCCCGATCTTCTCGTGGCGATCCTTATGACTTCCCAAAGGATTCATGCTGTCGTTGATGTGAATTGCACGCAAACGTTCCAGGCCAATGATGCGGTCGAACTCTTCCACAACTCCGTCCAGATTATTTACAATATCATATCCTGCATCATGAACATGGCAGGTATCCAGACAAATCCCTATCTTATCCTTTAGTACGATGCCATCAATAATTTGCTTCAGCTCCTCGAAGGTACTTCCTACCTCGGACCCCTTCCCTGACATAGTCTCCAACAGAACGACAGTACTCTGATTCGGAGTTAAAATCTGATTCAAACAGTCAGTGATAAGTGTAACTCCTTTCTCTATTCCCTGTCCCACATGACTGCCGGGATGAAAATTATACATATTACCGGGCAGATACTCCATTCTGTTTAAATCATCCTTCATGGTAAACAGCGCAAACTCACGGGTTTTCTCCTCTGCAGAACAAGGATTCAGTGTATAAGGTGCATGTGCCAGCAATAAGGCAAATTCATGTTGGTGTAGCAGATCATTGAGCCTGCGGGCATCCTCCGGATCAATCTCCTTTGCTTTACTGCCTCGCGGATTACGAGTAAAAAACTGAAAGGTATTTGCATTTATGTTTAATGCCTCCTCACCCATGGCTAGAAAGCCTTTGGAAGAGGACAAGTGACATCCGATATTTAACATTCCTTTTTTCTCCATTCTATGTATTTGCATCACAACTCAGCGCTACTTTCTAGTATATCACAACGAGTGGAAATGCAATAGCTCTTCTGTTTTTTATACATTCAGAGATATTTCATTCTTTATTGTATCTGAAACAGTATCATTTTTAGTGAATATAAATAATTCTTATATATTGTGATATTAAACACTGTAATTAATGGCAAATTGTGCAAAATAGCTATTCCCTTTTCTCCATCCATATTGTATAATTAACTTAATATATAATTAGAAAGTGTGGTGATTATATACAAAGCAATCGGACTATCTACCTGAAAAATGGTATTTATCTTAATTATCTGCCTTATTTTTTTTGCACTAACTAGATTGATTAATCAAACTATATCAGATGAAGAAAGCTGTTATTTTTTCCTTCATCAGCGAAATAAATAGGCGCGTAACTATTGCTATGAACACACGATTGAAAGGGAGATTAATTTATGAGTGCGAAGAGAGCTGAAAGAGCAGAATTATCGTTATTTGATTTAAACGGAAAACCTAGTTGGGGCGCGTCGATCCCTCAGGCAATGCAGCATGTGCTTGCCATGCTTGTCGGAAACATCACCCCTCCTATTCTAGTCGCACAGCTGCTGGAACTTCCTGAAGAGGAAAAGATTCTTCTGATGCAGGCAGCTATGATTATCGGCGGACTAACAACTTTACTGCAACTATTTCCACTGTTTGGTTTCGGTATGGGATTACCGAACGTAATGGGTGTAGCCTTTGCCTATATGCCTATCTTGACAGCAATTGGACTAAACTATGGTATACGGGCTATCTTTGGAGCTCAGTTGGTCGGTGCGTTTGCTTCTATTTTTATTGGTATGGGAATCGGAAAGATTCGAAAGCTATTCCCTCCGATTGTCAGTGGTACCGTCGTTTTGAGCATCGGTTTATCCCTCTATAGTACAGCAATAAATTATATGGCTGGCGGAAGTCCTTCCAATGAGAGCTTCGGCAATCCGAAATATTGGGTGATTGCTCTACTTGTACTTTCTATAACCCTTGCTTGTAATTTCTTCGGTAAAGGTTATATAAAGGTATCGGGTATGTTAATCGGTATCGGTGTAGGCTATCTTCTATCCATCGCATGGGGTGGAATGGTTAGTTTTGACAATGTTGCAAATGCCAGCTGGATTGCTTTACCAAAGGTTCTTTACTGGGGCGTAGAGTTCCATCCATCTGCAATCTTAGCTATGATTATTATGTATATCGTTCAGGCTGTTCAAACAATCGGTGACGTTTCCTCGACAGCAATCGGCGGTTTCAACCGTGAAGCAACGGACAAGGAAATCGGTGGAGCGATTAAAGGACAGGGTATCTGCGGTATGCTTGGTGCATGTATCGGAGGATTACCTACCGATCCATACAGTCAAAATGTAGGCTTAATCGTTACGACAAAGGTTGTAGCAAAAAGAGTATTTATGATTGTTGGCGTAATCATGCTGGCAGCAGGTCTCATACCAAAATTCGGAGCAGTTATGACCACCATACCCTATCCGGTACTTGGTGGCGCTACGATTACCGTATTTGCTGCGATCACCATGTCCGGTATTCAGTTAATCACACAACAACCCCTGAATTACCGTAATAAAATGATTGTTGGTATCGCACTTGCACTCGGAGTTGGAGTCAGTACCGTATCTTCTTCCCTTCAATTCTTTCCGACGGATGTACAGAATATAATCGGAAAATCACCGATCGTATTATCCTTCCTGGTATCCTTCTTACTAAATATTATTGTACCGAAGGATGATACTGCAGAAGAAGATTAAGTTAATATATTAAACAGTAGGGGGCTTTCCACATTCGTATTATTATGCGATTGTGGAAGGTCCTTTTCTTTATTCCATCAACTTTAATACTTATTCTTGTCTTTTTCTTTCTTTGGGTGTAACATGATAGTTGTTTCACTAAACAATAGCAAGATTGCTTTATGAACTTTCTATTGTATTCAAAAAAAACATCCTGAATAAAGAAAGAGAAGGAAATCTACCATGAAAAAGATCCTACCGATCATTATGTTACTGTCTGCAATTTTACTGATTACCGGATGCAGTAAAAAAGAAGAGCTCCGTCCGGTCAGCGTTGGCAATCTTTCCTTTGAATATGATGCAAATGAATGGAAACACTTAGAAAGTAAAGATGAAAATGCACCACTCGAATTCACAGATTTCCATGACAATAAAATCAGCGTATATGTATCGCAGGAAAGTACCTACCAGCATCCTATGGATATGATTCATTTTTATAATACAATGGTATCCGGTAATGAAAATTTTAAGGTCTTTCAAGAGCCCACTAAGGTAGAGGTAAATGGTAATACGTGGTACGAATATGGCTACAGCTACAAAGAAGGAGCTATTGTTCGAAAGGTATATCAGCGTTTTTACGGAAAATATTACAATGCCGCCTCCATCTCCTATACTTCTGATGAGAAGAATTATGATAGCGGGTATAGCAACGCAATTAAGCTGATGTCTTCCATCAAAGCAAATGATGTCACCAATGCTTCCAATGAAGCGAAGGCCCATAAATTTCTTGTCGGAGAATGGGAGGTAACAGGCAGTGGGTATCTGGTGCTAAAGGATGACGGTACTTACGAATGGTACAGCAACTCGGCAAAGGATAAAAATAATATGCACTCAGGAACCTATGGCTGTGATGTCGAGAATCCAGCCCTTAGTCTGAAAGAAGGCGATGGAATCTATCTCGTACTCTTCCCGGAAAAGCTTGTGGTAGATGGGAAAGAGGAGGAGACACAGAGCTATAAGATGGACTATCTAATTTCCTTCGAACAAAAGGAGAATACAGAGGAGTATCAGATGGTGAACATGGCTTCCTATAATTTGTATACCATTCGAAAAAAATAGAATGATTAAAGTGTTAAAAACCGAAGGTGCTTTTCTGATTCACTATATTACTATTGCAAACTTGTTTGCAGTTCAATCTATTGCATTAGGAATAGTGCAAAGCACATTATGACACTTTGATCAAAAAATATGACTATAAATGAGAACAGGATGGCAACATTTGCGAAGAAAATAAGTGTCGATTGCGTTATACTATGTTCTAGTTTAATAAAGAATATGGAGATTATCATTATGAATCAGAACTCACAACCAAATCAACCTTTAGTTACGCATATCTATACTGCAGATCCTTCCGTTCATGTCTTTGAAGATAAGCTATATATCTATCCTTCACACGATTTAGATCATAACGGTCCGGACAATGACAACGGTGATCAATATAAAATGGAGGATTATCATATCCTATCGATGGATGACCTAACATCTCCCTGTATTGATCACGGAGAAGCTCTTCATAAGAAGGATGTTCCCTGGGTAAGCAAACAGATGTGGGCCCCGGACGCAGTTTATAAGAACGGTACTTATTATCTTTTCTTCCCGGCCAGAGATAAGGACAGTATCTTCCGTATCGGTGTCGCCACCTCGAAGAACCCTGTCGGACCTTTCAAGGCTGAGCCAGACTATATTCTCGGAAGCTATAGCATCGATCCGGCAGTATTTGTTGACGATGATGGAAAAGCTTATATGTATTATGGCGGTCTCTGGGGTGGGCAGCTGGAGAAATGGCAATCCGGATATTTTAATCCGAATGAACCGGATCCAGACAATAACGGTCCCGCTTTAGGACCCATGGTCGCCGAACTAAGCGATGATCTTCTCTCATTTTTGAAGGCTCCACAGATGATCTCCATTGTTGATGAAGAAGGTAAGCCTCTTCTCGCAGGGGATGAAGAAAGAAGATATTTTGAAGGTCCCTGGATGCACAAGTATAACGGTTACTACTATTTATCCTATTCCACCGGCAGCACTCATTATCTTGCTTATGCCACCAGTAAGGATCCCAAAGGACCATTTACTTACCAAGGTCGAATCTTAGAACCGGTCATAGGATGGACTACACATCATTCCATCATACAGTTCAAGGATAAATGGTATCTGTTCTATCATGACAGCTCCCTGTCCGGCGGTGTGAATCATAAACGCTGTATCAAATATACGGAACTCAAGTATAATGCGGACGGAACTATTCAAACGATACATCCTTATGAGCAGTAATTTGACAAATCAATTATCCTACCATCATCAGTACGTTTCCTCTTTCATCCAATAATAAAATGAGGTAGATCCTATTCTCTCCCAGAACCAGATCGGCTTTTTTGTCAGGCAGTATACTTAGTTATGCGCTGCTTGACAAATCAATCGGGGGAGATACGGTTCTACCTCTTTTTACTTTGTAGGGCATTTTATTTTTTACTACTTTTTATTAACCTATTGACCTGGTATTTTAACAAGAGTATAATCCCTATTTACACGGCAATAACACGTGTATTACTAATACAAAGACAGTCAGGTGATAAAAATGCAGCTAGGCTTTTTAAAACAAAGCAATGAACAGCGTCGTAATCTAATCTTAAATGGTCCGGTTTCCACAACTATTTTATTATTATCCATCCCCACTTTAATGATGGGCCTCATTCAGTCCGCCATCCCCGTAATCGATGGCCTTTTTCTGAATAATCTTGTGGGGACCACAGCCGCTAGTGCTGTTACCTACTGTACTCCCATCGTTAATATAACGGCTGCTCTCGCCCAGGGGCTCAGTGTAGCGGGAATGGCGATTATCGGTCAGTCAAACGGAAGAGGAAACTTTGAAAAAAGCCGAAGTATCTCCACCCAGATTATCGTCTTCACTTTTCTTCTGGGCTTCATCCTGGCTCCAATTCTCGTTCTTCTTGCTTTTCCGGTATCCTCCCATGTCAATGCTGAAATATCTCATGATGTATTTCTTTATCTGGCTTTAAATGCTTGTGTTATGCCCTTTTCTTTCATGGAATCCATTTACAATGCAATTAAGAATGCAAATGGCAAGCCGGAGGATTCCTTTATCCGTATGGTTATCTTGCTAATTTTGAAGATCATCTTCAATGCATTGTTTATTGCTGTATTCCGTTGGGGACTGGTCGGATCGGTTATGGCTTCTCTCGCCTGCAATATCTTAATTACTGTATGGATGTATTATGAGTTATTTATCAAATCAAATGGTGAGCGCTTTACCCTGAAGGGCTTTCGACCGGATTCTGAAATAATAAAGAATCTATTATACATAGGCTTTCCTTCCATGCTATCCAGCGTAATGCTCAACCTTGGATTTTTCTTGATTAACAATGAGGTAGAAAAGTATGGAGCCATTATTCTGAATGGGCAAGGAATCGCGAATAATATTACCTCTATCTGCTTCAATCTGCCTTCGTCCTTCGGTTCCTCTGTCACAACTATGGTTAGTATGAATGTCGGAGCAAATCAGAGTAAAAAGGCAAAAACCTCCTGTATCGTTGGTTGCGTTATCAGCGCAATCACTGCAGCAATCTTGATTGCCATCGTTGTTCCGCTGTCCTCCCACCTTACTGTTTTATTTACCAGAGATCAGGCAGTTTTGGATGTTGCAAATAACGCACTTCATATCTATACCTATTCTGTTATCGGTTTTGGTATCTGTATGGTTCAGCAGGGAGCTTTCATCGGCTTAGGTAAAACGAAAATCACTTTAGTTATGAGTCTGCTTCGTGTCTGGCTGCTAAGATACGTATTCATTCTGGCAACAGAGCAATTTTTAGGCTATAATTCTGTCTTCTGGGGAAATCTGTTCTCAAATTATGCTGCGGCATTGATTACCACGTTCTTAATATTAAGAGTAAAATGGGTCAGCGATCTTAAGCTGCAGTCCTAGTATTAGGACTCTTCCGGCTCTTCCAACAGGTCCAATATGTTATCCTTAAATAAGTCACTCAGATAGGCGCGACCCGTTGGCATTCGCTCCAGATAATCTCTTCGGATCTGTTCTCTGGTTCGTAATATCTCCTCCTTGAGGTCGTTAGCAGATAGTCTGACCGCCCCTCTTCCCAAGATGATCAATTGTTCCAGGGCGTCCGACGTAGCCACGGTAACATGATTCTCTCTTGCTATCTCATGGGTTACCTTCTCGATATACTGATCCGCGGTTTCCGCTTCCTTCGTATATACTACATGAATATTGTGATAATCCATCACTTCTCCTGCTCCGCCCTTCACCTTATAGGCATCAAAGACCAGAATTAGAATGCATTTTTTAAACCCCTGGTAATTGCTGAGGATATCCATCAGCTTTCCTCTGGCCGCGTCCAAATTCACTTTGGCAAGCTCCTTCAGCTCTTCCCAGGAAAATATGATATTATATCCGTCCACCAGGAGATATTCTTTCCCGGGCTCCTTCCGCTGTGTATCTGCCTGTGGTTTCTGGTGTACTTTTTGAACCGGTATTTTCTTCTCATAACCAAGTCCACCCTGGGACGTGTTGATTCTTTGCTTGATCGGCCCGAAGGTTCTGGTAAATATCTCTTCCAGTTCCTTATCGTCTTGAAGTGAGGTCGGGCGATAGGAATTCCCTTTCTGTACTGGAACTTCTTCCTTCTTAACTATCGGTATCTGAGGTACTATCTCTTCCTCTGCTCTTTTGATACCACTTTCGATATGCATAAAGCTTTCTACCTGATTCCATTCTACGAGAAAACCGACTCCATGGGAGCAAAAAACCGAGCCAGTCGGGTTGTCCATATCTCGGTCACTGTCATAAGCGATAGTCTCGACCACTTCCTCCGAATTATGACAAGGCTCATAGCCCTTCAAGGTACAGAGAAGTCTGCCTCGTCCCTTGGTATAAGCCGTCACCTCCGATTGATACCCGCGCATCATGGAAACTGGTGCACTTCCGGTCAGTACAGATATCTCTTCCTGTGATACCGGCGGCGTGAAAGTACCGTTCATTCTCTGAATATCATTCATCGCTCTGCCGACCATATCATTCGGAAGTTCCAGTCGAAAGCTGTAATAAGGCTCTAATAGAACACTTTTCGCTTTTTTTAGTCCTTGTCTCACGGCTCGGTAAGTTGCCTGTCTAAAATCCCCGCCCTCGGTATGCTTCTGATGAGACCGTCCGGCTATTAAAGTGATCTTCATATCTGTAATAGGTGAACCGGTCAATACTCCCAAGTGCTCCTTTTCCTCAAGATGAGTTAATATCAGGCGTTGCCAGCTGCGATCTAATATATCCTCACTGCAATTACTTTGGAAGCTTAACCCGCTGCCCGGCTCGTCCGGTTCCAGATAAAGATGTACTTCCGCATAATGCCGTAAGGGTTCAAAATGCCCCACTCCTTCTACCGGCTCAAGGATGGTTTCCTTATATACGATACTGCCTGTACCGAATTCCACTTTCACTCCGAAGCGTTCCAGAATGAGTGTCTTCAGTACCTCGATCTGTACCTCTCCCATCAGCTGAACATGTATCTCTTTATATTGCTCGGACCATACGATGTGAAGCTGAGGATCTTCCTCCTCCAACTGTCGTAGCTTTGACAACATTGGATAAGGATCACAGCCCTTAGGAAGAATAATTTGATAATTCAGTACCGGTTCCAGAAGCGGTACTTCCGAACCGCTCTCGTTTCCAAGACCTAATCCCGGATAGGTATGACTCAGTCCTATGACAGCACAGATCGTACCCGCCTGTACCTCCTCTACGGCTTCATATCTGGCACCGGAATAGATTCGTATCTGATCTACCTTCTCCTCCCACGCCTGCTCGAGATCCACTTCATGACTAGACAGCAGCATCTTCATCCTCAAACTGCCCCCGGTTATCTTCATATGAGTCAGTCGGTTACCCTGATCATCTCTTGTTATCTTATATACCCTGGCACCGAATTCCTTCGGATATACCTTACTTTGGGTATATTCCGTAATTCCTCCCAAAAATTCTTCTATTCCCGTTAGCTTCAGTGCTGAGCCGAAATAGCAGGGGAATATCTTTCTCTCCTGAATTAACCTTGCTGTCTCCTCCTTGCTCAACATACCTTTGTCGAGGTAACTTTCCAGCATTGTCTCATCATACATCGCGAGGTTTTCCATGAACACGGCAGTCTCCTGGCCTTCACTAAAATCAACACAACCATCATTCAACCTTTTCTTTAAATCAGCCAAAAGGGCATTCTTGTCTGTCCCGGCCAGATCCATCTTATTTACAAAGAGAAAGGTCGGTATCTGATACCTTGCAAGCAGTCTCCATAGGGTTTCTGTATGCCCTTGAATCCCATCACTACCACTGATAACGAGAATTGCGTAGTCAAGGACTCTAAGTGAGCGCTCCATTTCCGCGGAAAAATCCACATGCCCCGGTGTATCAAGCAGTGTAATCTCCACCTCATTCCAGGCAACGACAGCCTGTTTTGAGAAGATGGTTATCCCCTTGTTACGCTCCAGTTCATAGGTATCTAAAAAAGCATCTTTATGATCAACTCTGCCTAATTTACGTATAATACCGGTCAGATAAAGTATTCCTTCTGCCAGAGTCGTCTTTCCGGCATCCACATGGGCTAATATCCCGATTACCAGCTTCTTCATTCCTTATCTCCCGTATCCTTTCCTCATGTATTTCTTATCAGAAAATCGCATTACTCTATTCAGGTGTAATAAGTTATCATCCTAGTATAAGATGAAAGTCATGCCTATGTATTCAGATGGTGCAGATCGTCCTCATAATCTGAATCATAGCTTTTATCATTGTACAACAGCAGAACCATCAATACAAGCATATTGAGCTATAACTTCTCATTGAGCTGTAACTTCTCATTGAGCTGTAGCATCTCAAGGAACGGCTGTCTGTTGCCCGAAGTACCGACATTAAGAATAATTATCATATTGGAAAAGAACGAATGATTTCATTATAAAATAAAATTGTTTCTATTATGGACATAATTGTGCTATACTATATTATTGGTTTCAATTATAACGAAATTATAGGAAACCAGATTGGAGAGATCATCATGTCATTCGCAACCCTAATGTATCACGAGATCCGGGAACAGAGCATGCTTCATCCCGAGCAGCCCTCTCCCATCAAAGTTCGGCAAGATTATGAGGACAAATTACCTTCTCCTCTTTTTGTTAGCTTGGAGAATTTTGAAGAACAGATGACGTACTTATTTGAGAACAAGTACCATACACTGTCCCTGGCGCAGGTCAAGGATTATTATTATCATGGTACAGTTCTTCCCGAACGATCGGTTTTATTGACCTTTGATGACTGTTATCAGTCCATTGAACGTTATGCATACCCAATATTGAAGAAATATGATTTTCATGCGGTTGCCTTTGTTGTGACCGGCTGGTTGAATGCTTCCAGAGAACCCTTTCAGCCGGAGCAATCGGTATGCCTGATAGAAGAAGACCTTAGTAAGATGACCGATGTCTTCGAATATGCTAATCATACCGATCGTTTCCATACCCGCAAAAGCGATGAGGTCAGTATTATAATGGAAGCTTCTGATCAGGAGTTTTCAAATGATCTTGACCGTTGTAATGAAAATCATTTCATTCAGGTGAAAGATGTATTCGCTTATCCATTCGGTCTGTATTCCAAACAAAATATTGATTTACTTCGCAAGAAAGGTTTTCAATTAGCCTTCACCAGTGAAGGTGGTAAGAATCTGTGCGATACCGATCCGTTGCTCCTGCACCGAAATGCCATTCCCTATTTTACCCAGCTTACGGATTTTCAGAAAATTGTAGGCTGATATAGTAAGCCTACACTGCCAGAACTTAAGTATACTACAAGGAGATTTACACCATGAAAAAAATAACAACAATGTTCCTATTGATCACAAGTATTCTGATGCTTACTGCTTGTTCCAAAGCTTCCAAAAGCAATGAGACTCAGCCTACCGAGGCTGTAACCTCAACTCCGGCAGTTTCACAAACAGAAGAGGCTGCTACACCCACCCCGGCTGCAGCACAAACACAAGAAGTCTTACCCTCCGGTCAGGAGATGAATATTGGTATCTTACCTGCCGAATCTGCGATTCCGATCATTATCGCCGAGGAAAAGGGCTTCTTTGACGAAGTTGGAGTAAACGTGGCTATTAAATCCTTCTCCTCACCGAATGACCGAAATGTTGCAGTCGCTGCCAAGGAACTGGATGGTGTGATCGGAGATGTGATGACCTGTGCTACCTTTGTTGATAAAGGTATTTCTCTAAAGATCACCTCTGATATCAGTGAGGATTTTAAGGTTCTATCTTCTCCGGATTCCGGAATCACGAAGATGGAGGATCTCGGAGGCAAGAAGATTTCTCTCGTTCCTAATTTCATACTTGAATATATTATGGACCAGTATGCCGAAGAATACGGCTTTGAATATGATATTGTTGAGATACCCTCCTTCTCCGGAAGAGCAGAAGCACTTATGTCCAATCAAATCGACGGAGTTCTCTTTACTGAGCCTCAAGCAGGGATGCTAGTACAACAGGGTGCCCATCTGCTCGGCAGTTCAAAGGAATCCGGGATCAAGGGCGGCACTCTTCAATTCACTGAGGACATGCTGACGAATCGCACCGGTGATGTGAAAGCCTTTTATCAGGCATATAACAAAGCAATCGACTATATGAACAACACGGATGTATCAGAATATAGCGCAATCCTTACCAATTATCAGTTTCCAGAAGCTATCGGTAATTATCTGTCCGGACAGATGGGAGAATTTCAATATGCCGCTCCGATCAGCAAAGAACAATTTGACCGTATTATCGCATGGACCAAGGAAAAGGGTCAGATTAGCAAGCTCTTTACTTATGAGGAGCTGACGGACTTCTCCTGTCTCCAGTAACTTTTAAGGGACTGTTGTAAAAAATCAACAGTCCCTTTCTTTTTTGTATTAATGTCTCATATATGAAATACAGTCATTATCTGTTACTCTCTCTTTTTAGCCAGGGAGCACATCGCATCTCAAGCCGATCCAGAAGCCAGAACATGATAATTCCTTCAAAGCCTAAGGCCAGAATTCCGCTAAACATCTCCACATAATTCATTTTTGTCCACGCACTCAGAATATAGTAACCGATTCCGTAGACGGTGGCATAATTTTCTGCAAAGAACAGGGATGCCAGCGATATACCGATACTAATTCTTAAACCCGAGAAAATCTGGGGAAGGATGGCCGGAAGGATCAAATATCGGTATTTTTGAATACTCGTAACGCAAAAACTATCCATTACTTTAAAATAGTAAGGTGTAATTTGTTCTACTCCATCTCGGACGCTCAACATAATCTGGAATACGATGATCCAGATTACCAGAAGAATCTTCGAGGTGTTCCCTAAGCCGAACAGGAGCATGAAAACCGGTAGAAAGGCAACCTTCGGTATCGGGTATAGGAAGTAAAGAAGTGGAGAAAATAAACGCTTGCAGGTCTGATTTATTCCTAACAGGATGCCTGTGATAACACCTATGCTTAAAGATATACTAACTGCGGCCAGGACTCTTAAGAAACTAGCAAGGCAGTGCAGAAGAAGTATTAGAGGATGTTTGAATACATAAACCAGGGTAGCCGCCGGTGCAGGAATCGTATGAGTATGTAACAGCAGATAGAGTAACTCCCAAAACAGAAGAAAACTTAAGAATCCAGTCAATAAGCCTTGTGTTAAATTTCTTATTTTTTTCATCCTCTACTCACCTCTAACATCCAGATTCAGTAATCTTCTAAGCTTGATGCATTCATCATAAAAGCCCAGCTGCTCTCTCGCTTGTTCCATTGCATAATATGGATTGCCTTGTTGCTTGATCCTTCCTTCTCCGGTTAAAATGATGATATTCTGCCCCAATATCATCGCTTCCTCAATATCATGGGTTACAAACAAAAGCGTAGCCTTTCTTCGAATCTGTTCACACAAAATCAACTGTTGCAGCTCCTCCTTGGTCATCGCATCCAGGGCAGAGGTTGGTTCATCCATTAGAAGCAGATCCGGATTACCGATCAGCGTTCGGGCTAAAGCCACACGCTGTCTCTCGCCGCCGCTCAACTCCTGAGGATATTTATCCATATGCTTTTCCAGTCTCATCTGCTTAAGCAGTTCTTCAACTTTATTCTCTGCCTCGTTTTCCTGACCTCGAAGAAGCAAAGGCATAGAGACTGCTTCTCTTACTGTCTGCCAAGGAAAGAGACCAAGCTCCTGAAACAAAAAAGCAGTTTCTCTTCTCGGCTTCTGCAGTATGGTACCGCCTACTGTGACCGAACCATGTTCCGGTCTAAGGAATCCGGCAATCAGATTCAAAAGTGTTGTCTTGCCGGAACCGGATTTTCCTATCAAAGCATAGGAACTGCCTTCCTCCAGAGTAAAGCTGATATCCTTTAGTACCTCCTGTCCTCCATAGGTATATGCTACATGGTCTAGTTTTATAAAGTCCTTGTTCATTTCAATAGCTCCCATTAGCTTAATCTTAACCTCTGTGAATAATTACGTATCACCGATACCGACTGTTTGAATCTGGTAAGCTCCTCTGGCGTCAGGTGTACTTCGACGATATCCTGAACTCCGCTGCGATTTAGTATCACAGGTACTCCGCAGAATACGTCACTTTCTCCGAATTCTCCTTCTAACAGTGTCGAGACCGGAATAATCTTATTCTCATCATTCATAACTGCTTTGATAATTCCAACCACAGCCGTTGCGATACCGTAACAGGTCGTGCCTTTTACCTCAAGTATATCAAAGCCTACCTTAGTTACTCTCTTTACGATCTCATCCAAATCTACATTCTTATACTCTTCATTGTCTGAGATAATATCCGTAAACCGCTTTCCACCGACAGTGACATGGGACCAAGGGCACATCTGACTGTCACCGTGCTCGCCCATGGTATAACCCTGTACGCTTCTTGGGTCGACTCCGATTAGTTCTCCGATGAAGTGTTTCAGTCTTGCCGAATCCATGGCAGTACCTGTTCCGATGACCTGATTCTTCGGAAGTCCGGATAGTTTGTATACATAGTATGCAATAATATCAACGGGATTTGATACTACGATAAAATGTCCTCGAAAACCGGAGGCCATAATTGGTTCAACAATCGCTTTCGCGATATTCGCGGACAGTTCCAGAGTATCCAGCCTTGTTTGTCCCGGCTTTGGAGGTGCACCTGCGGTTATCACAACTATGTCTGCATCGGCACAATCGCTGTATTCTCCCTCGGATACCTTGACATTGCGGTTCAGATATTCGACACAATGGCACAGATCCATCACTTCGCCACGAGCTTTATTTTTATTAATGTCAATGATCATAACCTCATCACAGATTCCCTGGGTAATTAAGCTGAAGGCGGTGGACGAACCGACCAACCCTGCCCCTACGATCACTACTTTACTTCGATTAATTGTCATATTCTATCTCCTTTCTGATTGTCAGCTTAACAATTCCCTTTTCCGTCTATGGAACAGGCATTGGCAGGCTGCTTTATTATAGTTCTCTGAGAAACCAGATGCTCAGGAAGCTCCAGAGTCTTCGTTCCATCCTCAAGTATAAAGAAAGGTATTCCAATCCTCCCTTCCGATTTCACTTCTTGAAATAATTCCTCATGATCGCGATATGCTAAAAATTCTTTTAGTATTTTTGTACTTTCCGTAATGTTTCTATAGTCTAATTCAATGTCCTTTGCTTCCTTCAATAACTCCTTTGCCTGAACACAATCCGGGCAGATCTCGGCACCATACATGATGATTTTCATATTAATATTCCTCTTTCTTTATTTACTGTATTATGAATGATTTCTATGGTCATATTAATCATATCATCTTTTATTCCCTATTACAATTTCTAGGTAAAATATCTTCTCTTACCACCAGTGCTTAAGAAAACCTTAATACATTTTCGCTTTACGAAGGTTTGCATCAGTGCTAGAATTAGGTCTCGTAATCAAATATTTTACTGTTTGTTACCATATAGGCTCCAAGACTACCTCCCTCGAAAGGATCATTTTTATGAACATACGTCGATTTTCTTTCTTTATCATAATTATCATATTAACCGGACTAATAAGTGCCTGTAGTAACATGACCAGGGCAGATTCAGAAACAAAGCCTCCGGACAAAGTATCCGGTTCACCGGTTGTCTCTAATACTTCCGCTCCCACCTCTACTCCTGTACCGACCATTACTTCAACTCCAACACCTACTCCCACGATAGCGCCTACTCCGACTCCGGAACCTACGATGGAGTCGAAAGCCCGAATCATGCTTTCCACAATGACACTATCAGAAAAAGTTGGACAGCTGTTCTTTGTCCGTCTTAGAAAGGAGAAAGGTCTTGAAGATATCAAAAATTACATGCCGGGTGGATATATCTTATTTGGAGAAGATTTTAAGGAGGAGACTAAATCAAGTATCCAGAAGCTGACTGCAAGTTATCAATCCGCTTCTGCCGTTCCGATGTTGATCGGCGTGGACGAGGAAGGTGGAATCGTCAACCGTATCAGTAAATACTCAGCTTTTCGTGCGGTTCCGTTCCATTCACCAATGGATCTTTATAAGGAAGGCGGTTTTGATCTAATCCGCAGTGATACCCTAGAGAAAGCGAACCTGCTTCTCAGTATAGGAATCAATGTCAATCTGGCACCGGTCTGTGATGTCTCTACCGATCCGAAGGATTTTATTTACTCTCGTTCCTTTGGTCAATCAGCGAAGAATACCGCTCTCTATGTTCAAAATGTTATAGAGGTAATGAAGGAGAATAAGTTAGGAAGCACCCTGAAGCATTTTCCGGGATACGGCAACAATGTCGATACTCATACCGGAATTGCAATAGACAAACGGGATTATAACACCTTAACGACCAGCGATTTTCTGCCCTTTGAAGCGGGTATTCAAGCCGGGGCTGATAGTATATTAGTCTCTCACAATATCGTAACCAGTATCGATAAGAAGTATCCTGCGTCTTTGTCACCGAAAATACATGCAATATTACGAGAAGACTTGAATTTTAGTGGTGTCATCATGACGGATGATCTCAGTATGGATGCCATTAAAGATTATACTGGCGATGAAGAAGCCGCTGTTCAGGCAATCCTTGCGGGGAATGATTTATTGATTGCTACCAATTTCGAGCAACAGATTCCCGCAGTGATCTCCGCCGTTGAAGACGGAACGATCCGTGAAGATAGGATTGACGAATCCGTTCTTCGGGTTCTTCTATGGAAGTTTAATCTGGGAATCTTGAAATAAGCCTATATTATAGATAATATTAAAGATAAATAATAAAAGGGTCTGTCACATATTTTTTAACAATTGGAAGTTCAATGGATTGGCTCCCCCTAATACACTATCCGGTAACCTGTGTTAGGGGAGCTTATACATTTGTCTTCCAAGGATAAACCTTAATGTGACAGCCCCTTATTTTTTTATTTTCGATACATCTATATAATTTTTAATTAAAGCCGTTCCTGTAATCTGCATAGTTTTTAGGCATACTGCCATTGGTAAACGGCTGAGAGTTATTTTATTCTTTGACTTTTTCTATTTTTTCTCCTCTTATATGCCATCAGAGAGATTTTTATGGAGGAAAAAGTCCCTACTGCTGCATTTCCATAGAAGAACCCCATAAAAATACCTGCGCCCAGATTTCCTTTATGAGCAAAGAAAATTGAGATAATGAGTCCAACAAGAGATGCAACAGTCGGAATCAAGGTGCGAGGAATTGGTAGTACCAATTTTATGATTTCTGTCATAATTAGAACTACCGGTACCGCAATAACTGCATCCCAAAAATTGGTGTGAATTGTCGGAAAATTCTCCATACTGGCCTCCTATCTATTTGTAACACTATTTTCGGTAAAAAGCCAGAGTATTATGCATCTATAAGAACTTATCTATGATCCCAATTCGTTTCAATCTCATGATGGAGGTGGTGGTCTGGAACGACCGATTGATGTAGTCTTTGGTCCGGATCAAGCGATGTATGTGGTGGATTTTGTTATGACACCGGAAGACGAACCGGATGAATTCGTTCCCGGAACCGGAGTGATCTGGAGAATCGTAAAGGAGTAGACACAATTTGACGGACAACATGCCATGACTTAACTGCCAACATCGAATTTTATGCTTCGACGTTAGAATCAAGTTTGTGCACGCTGTCCGTCAAACATTTATAACAGACAACTTATTGATCTTCTCTATTAGATAAAGATTAAAGAAATATTTCACTCAAAACTTTACCGTCGCATGGCCCGAATTCGACACCTAAGATTTTAGCCATGGTTGGAGCAATATCAACCATCCTTACTTCACTTATCTGATATTGTTTCTTCACGGCAGCCCCTGAGATAACCAGATTGCAGCTATAATTCGGCTTCTTCGGCGAATATCCATGGGTTGCATATTTCTTACCGAGTTCTGTAAGATCTGTAATTACGGAACCCTCCAAGCCGTCATCAAAGCAATACCCGTCTTTTGCTTCCAACATATAGGAAGCGCAGGGGTAAGCATGTCGCATTTTCATTTCAGCGGAATTATATAAGCACTCTATTCCGCAGCTTTCACTCTTCATCGCTGCATCCAAAATGGAGAGTGCTCTTCTCTCAGCGTCCAAATCACCGTCTTTGATATGAAGATAAGCTGCTCCTCCCGCACTTTGGACATAAGCTCTCCATATGAGTTCACCGTTTTCTTCATAGATCAATCCATTTTCCTTAAGTAATAGATTGAGCTTCATCTTATACCGAACATCCAGCTGACCATGGTCACCGATTACCATAAAGATTGTATCATCATTGATTCCGGCTTCCGTTACAGCCTTCATGATATCCCCCAGTCTTCGATCCATTCGAATCAACGTCTGTAAAACCTCTTCCCCCTGTGTACCGCTTTCATGCTTGGTATCGTCCAGATCAATCAGGTGTATAAGCATAAGATTCGGCTTCTTACGGCGAATCGTATTAAGTGTGCACTTCGTCGTAAAATCATCCAGATAAGGTTGTTCGATCCCTTTTCGGATCCCCCCGTATTTCTTCTCCATTCGAATGCTGAAAAACGGGCTGCCGTTCTTTAGAATCTTGAGTGCCTGATTCTCCTTACCGATTGCCCTAATCTCCGGGATGTTGTAATCAATGGAGGCTTTTCCAGTCACCGGCCACAAGATTCCGGCTGAGGTCATATGGTAGTTTTTAAGCTTATCATAGACCGCCGGCACCTTAAGGTCATTCCGGTACCAAAACCAGCTCTGGTCCTTCTCCCTGACAAAGGGCTGAAAGGGATTATTATGAAATACACCATGCTTTTCAGGATAAACTCCGGTTACCATCGTCGCATGGACCACATAGGTGAGCGTCGGGTATACACTGGTCAAATTCGTGGTATATGCTCCGTTCTCGATTAATTTCGAAAGATTGGGGAGTCTTCTTGCCTGCTCCCATTGATCCACGGAAAAGGCATCATAAGATATTACTATTAAATGCTTTGCGATACCCTTCATCGTCTTCATTCCTATCTCCCTTCTGCAGCAAGGTTAGGTATAAACCTTATTTTGCATTGTTCATCGATGTCTTAGGCAGTGCAATAAATACAACGAAGCCGATGATGAACAGCGGTATGATTGCAAGAATACTTAGCTTGGCATTTCCCGTAAGGGTTGTTGTCAGAGACATAACTGCAGGTCCGATAATTGCCGCGAATTTACCGAAAATATTATAAAAACCAAAGAACTCATTGGACTTCTCCTTCGGTACAATCTTAGCATAATAAGATCTGCTGAGAGCCTGAATACCTCCCTGTGCCGAACCAATCATCGCTCCGAGTATAAAAATATGCCATACGGAGGTGATAAAGAATGCTGCGATGCAGGAGACAATATAGGTAAAGATGCCAACGATTATCATTGCTCTGGTTGAAAATTTCTTTGCCAGATTGCCGTAGAGAATCGCACAGGGGAAGGCTATAATCTGAATCACAAGCAGTATTCCGAGTAAAGTAAAGGTATCCAGTGAATTCGTACCCAGTACTGAGGTAGCATAGGGAACCACCATCTTTATAATGGTGTCAACCCCATCAATATAGAAGAAATAAGCCAGAAGAAATAAAAATACATTTTTATGAAGTCGAATATTCTTAAATGTGTCCGCCAATCGTTTAAAGCTGTTATATACAGGACGGGGTTCCGGCTCGATGTAGTGTCTTTGCTTTACATCCTTAATCATTGGAACCGTAAGTAATCCCCACCAAAGAGCTGTAATAATAAATCCAATCTGATAGCCGATGGCCTTGTCCATCCCCACAAGGAAGATCAGGATCAGACTGATTCCGAATGGAATGACACTGGATATGTATCCAAAGGCAAAACCTCTGGTAGAAACCTTATCCATCCTTTCATCACTGGAGATGTCCACCAGAAAGGAATCATAAAATATATTGGAGCCTGCGAATCCGATGGCGGACAGAACAAAGAAAAGGACTAAAATCTGCCATTGGCCACTTGACGGAGATACGAATGCAAGGGCTGCCGTAGCCAGGACACCCAGAACAGCAAAGAAAATGAAGAAACGCTTCTTCTTATCCTTGTAATCAGCAATCGTTCCAAGGATCGGACTAAGAATTGCAATCAATATACTCGCGATGGAATTAAAATACCCCAGATCCATACTACTCTTTACATTCTCAAACATGCCGAATATAATCGGCAGCAAGGCAGTGGTTACTGCCATGGAATACGCTGAATTACCACAATCATATAATATCCAGGAACGCTCTTCTTTGCTCAACTTCATAATTATTTTTCCCTCCGGTTTATGTTATCAGATCTAAAATGAATTCTATATTTCAACAATAGAAAGCACGCTTTCGTAGGATATCATAATTATATTCCAACCTCGCTCCTTGTATGATAAAGAGACAATTGCTTCTCTAAAAAGGCAAAGATCCTATGATAATATTGCTTTCTTATCTCGGTTGTTGCATTATAAATCTCATGCTTTGAGGCAGACAGAAGGACCAACTCGGTGTTTTCGGATCGCATTGAAAAACGTATCTGCCCTCCGGGCTTGACCGTAGTATCCTTTCCTGCTTGAAATAAAAGGATGGGTGTCTTAACCCGTTTCGCATGTCGTTGCAGCTTTCGAACCGCATTGATGCTGGCTAAAGTCCAGGCACAGGTTGCTCCCCAGGTCTGATACTTCTCATCTTGCAGCCGTTTTGAGAAGATATTCCTATATCTTGCCTCGGACAGACAAGAACTCTCCTCAAAATGAGGTATGCCATCGAAGGCGTGGTGACCGGATACATATTCCTTCTCACGATGGATCAGTTTTTTATACTGCATCACCAATCGAACAACCGGAGTTGGTGTTCTGCCGCAGTCCATCTCAAACATCGGTGAGGATAAAATTGCGCAATCAAAGATCTTCGGATATCGTTCCAGGAAAAGTGCGGCTATTGCTCCTCCCATGGAATGAGCATATAAGATCAGCTTTTTGTTACTCTTCTCCCCGGAAACAATCTGTGTCACAAACTGATAAAAATCCCGTATATATACCTCATAGCTTTTTATGTACACCTTACATTTGTCCTCTACTTCTCTTACAGAATACCCGTGTCCACGATGATCGTGAATATAGATGGAATAACCCGCTTGGTAGAAGTAGTAGATTACTTCCTCAAACTTTTCGGTAAACTCACAAAATCCATGAGAAATCACAATCGTTGCCAATTCCTTCGGCTGCTTATAATACTCATAGAATAAGGATGCGCCGTCAAAGCTCTTAAAATAGCCTGTCTTGCGGCTTTTCTCAAGTACAGGTCTAACCATCTGACGTATCTGTTCAGGATAATCTGTTTCTCCTAGAAGTAATGGACCATGATAGGTCCCTGATTTATCGTTCATACTCCTCCACGATCCTTCTCCCAATATCAGGATAATTCGTAATCATTGAATTGATTCCACGTTCACATAGCATTTTCATATCCATTGGATCATTCACCGTCCAAACGCGCAAGTCGATCCCTCTTGCCCTGCAATCTTCAATAAAATTCGGATATTGCAGATTATATAGAGCCGGATGCAATGCCTCTACTCCATTCCGTTCGGCATAAAGTGGCATGTTCAGATAACCGTCTTCATATAAGAAGCCTGTCCTGACACAGGGATTCAATCTCTTTAGCTTCATTATCGAATAGTGATTGAAGGAAGAGTAGATTACACGATCCTCTAAACCATACCATTTCGTAAGCTCCAGCACTCTTTCTTCCAGGTTTTCATAGAAGATTATTCCGTTCTTCAATTCTACATTGATCAGCAAATCTGTATCCTTAATGAGCTGGTATACCTCTTCTAGGGTTGGTATATTTACTTTGCCGTATTCCGGAAATTTCTTATTTACATTCAGCTTCACCAGCTCATCATAGGTATAATCCTTAACAAAACCTTTACCATTGCTGACACGATCCACTGTCTCATCATGGTGAATAACTAACTGACCATCCTTTGTCATCTGTACATCCAGCTCTATGCCGTCCGCTTTCATATCAACTGCCTTTGCAAATGCCTCCAACGTATTCTCAGGTGCATAGCCAGATGCGCCTCTGTGTGCCCATACCAGTGTCTTTTTCATTAGTCTGTTCCTTTCCGTAATCTACCGTTTTCCTCTATCTTCCTTAAATATACTCTTTTTATTTATAAAGTCAATCCGGTCCTTCCAAATGTGTCCAGCTTTTCTGGTCACACGGCATAAAAAGAAGGACGATATGCTTCCCTTATCTATGGGGCTTTTCGTCCTTCCTAGGCATTCTAAACGGTAAAACCGTAAAGGTATGCTATCCTATGAAATCATATAGTCCTTTGTGCATTTAAAAAAGGTCTGGAGACTTTCACATTAAAAAATTCAATGAGAGGTCCCATAAAGAACGCGGTAATGATTGTTGCAACACCGGCAATCTCCATGACGGCAGACAGTTTGCCGCCTGCGATCAGATATAAACAGACACCAATAGCTACACAGACAAAGTCACTGCCGATACGACAGTATTTGAACTTAGCTATGTGCCATTTCTCCGACATCACCAGAGCAATGGCATCATAGGTGGATACTCCCAGATCTGCCACAAAGTAGAGGGAGGAACCAAAGCACATGATAAGGATCGCAACTGTCAGCATAATAATTCGTTCCGGCATCGATAAATCCGGGAAGATTCGAAGCAGATAATCCAGAACAAACTGCGTAATATAACCTAATAGGAATAAATTAATAAAGGTTGCTATCCCGATATAATGTCGGTCCACAAAAAAACTAAAGGATAAAAGAATAATATTGACAATTACATATAGTGTACCAAAGGGAATCGGTATCAACGCATCCAATCCGCTCATCAGTGATTGAAACGGATCGACTCCGAACGCTGCTCGTTTAAACAAGCCTACACTGACGCCACAGATCAAGACACCTCCGATGGTCATGAGAAGTCTTTTACTTTTCGTATTCAAATCATCAACCCTTTCTGTGTTTATAAAGAATTTGACATTTTTCTATGTCCACATATAATTATAGTTATCAAATTCAGTAATTTACATCAATATATTGCCCGGTTTTATAACAATAGTGCCATGTCCAGGGGAGGAAGTATGAAGATATCTACCAATTCGAAATTGGAGGAACAGCGGAATCATGGAAGAGAGGGTTTTCCTTTCGCTGTGTATTATGAAGATTATGAAAACTATCAGGATAAGACAATCGGAATCCATTGGCATGAGGAATTCGAATTTAATCTAGTCCTTTCCGGTGAGATTGAAGCACAGATTGACGGACAAACCTATCATCTCCAAACCGGTGACGCTATCTTTGTCAATTCAAATGCCCTTCATATGACCTATGCTATGTCTGCCGGGGAACCTGTACAACAGTATTCCGTTCTTTTCTTACCAGAATTTGTATCGGCAGCCAATACCAGTATCTATATGAACCGGATCGCTCCAATCATTTGCCGAAAAAATATATCGGCATACCCTCTCTATAACTCCGACCCCGGGTCTGCTGCAGTCCTTACTTATTTAATTGAACTTGCTTCCTCTGTTCAGCAAAAAAAAGTTACTGACGATCTCGAGCTTCATATCATGGTATGTAATCTTTGGATGATACTACAGCCCTTGTTACTGTCAGGCAATGATTCCGAAGCATTAAACAATATGAATACCATACATCAGGAGCGAACCAAAAGAATGCTTTCTTTCCTTCAGGGACATTATTCTGAAAAGCTTGGTGTGGAAGATATCGCAGCAGCCGCTGATATTAGCAGAAGCGAATGCTTTCGCTGCTTTCGTACCCATGTAAGGAAAAAGCCGATCGAATATCTGAATGAATACCGACTTAAGCAGGCCTCCAAGATGCTTGTAACTACTACTAAGTCCATCAGTGAAATTGCGCAGGAATGTGGGTTTGATCATCAAAGTTACTTCGGAAAGCAGTTTAAGGCAAACTATCATATGACTCCTGCTGCTTATCGAAAACAAGTCATAAAGAAGGACCACATATCCCATCCCACCAATTGCCTTTTTACAGTGTATGATGAGTGATATGTAATCCTCCTAAATTATTTTATGTGATACTTTTCAATATAGTTGTTAGTACATGATTTATCATACTATCCAACCTTGCAATTTTATTCCTTACCAGTACGATCTACTAAAAGTTTAATATACAGACCTCCCTGAACGCTTCGGTGCTGGAATCCGATTTGTTTCGCTGTTAACGTATCATACCAGTCTGTCATAGGCACTCTGGATTCTGTCTCATGATATGCCTTCCATAAAGGTTCTATCATGCTTTCAAAATCATCCTTGCTCTTCATCATGGTTGCACACCATACAAGCCAGTCAGATTTTGTATAGGTGGCACGATTATCAAGCGGCATTCCATAGGTGTTGGTGTGCTTTAAGTAACTTTTTAATTCTTTCTCCAAAAGCTCATCTGCAAAGAGTTTTGTATCAAAGATTCGATCCCAGATCAGATTATACTTCATACTGAAGGTATCCGGCTGATCGAAGGTCAATCGGAAGGTTCCATCCTCTTTGACTGCACGCTCAACCCAGCTAAGTGCCATCTTGCGAGCTGTCTCAAAATAGATTTCAGCCTCTTCCTTTCCCACCAGCTTCTCCATAATGATGCCGAAGCTTGCTATTCCCATAATCGCTTTTGCGGCCAGGTTACAATTATGAGCAAGATGACCTGCAAAGTCATCGGTACACAGCTGATTTTCCGGATCAGCTCCATGCTTACAAAGGTACTGTGTCCACTGCTTTAAGGTAGGCAAATAATCTGATGCAAAGCTGAAATCTTCACAGGCTAGGCATACAGCCGTAATCGTCACCAGCATGTTACCACATTCCTCGATCGGCATCTGATCATCCAGCTTCGTTCCGCCACCATAAACTTGTCCATTCAGCAAAGGATAGGTACCGACGTCATGAGGTGCAAAATCATGATACCATTCCTCGGTTGCCGCATACTTAAATACCGGTCTAAGCATACCTTTTACCAATTCAGGGTTATATAGCAGGAATAAAGGAATCGAAGGATAGGTTACATCAACGGTAGCAGCACATGCGTTACTGAAGCATTCCTTGGAGATGAATAATAATTTTCCTTCTTTATCCTCACATAGCTTATGAGCTGCAATTACTTGGCGATAAGCCAGCATCAAAAGTTCAGCATATTTTTCCCCACCGCTTGTAACCGCTGTATGATACATTTCCTCAGAGAAGTTGTTGCAGCGTTGAACAATCGAATCATATTCCTGATAAGCATGGCGAATGATCTCTTTTATGTCTTCGCTTTCCTTCGCCCAATAGCCCTTCAGATTCTCGCCAAAGTATTGGAGGCAGTTAATATCATCATAAGCGAATGTAATTAAGGTGCTGTTCTGTCCTGTAGTGTCTAAGGATGCGCGAGCTTCCAGTCTGGTTGCTTCTCCCTGCTTATGAATCAGTATCTCCGGTGTTCCGTACTTTGCTGTCAGATAGAAATATCCCCAATTGATTCGGACATCATCTCCCACCTTACCAAGGACTGGTTGAAGTGTACTGCCCATGCGTGCACAGGCAAGGTCCGGCTCAAGGGCAATACTCTCACCCATGGTCGAGTGCTCATTATGGGTATCCAGACAGATATCATCGTCTACCGTTATGCTGATAACCGCTTGATGGGAAGCCTGATCCAGGCCTCGAAGCTCAGCCTTCAGATAGGATACAGGACGCGCTAATACAGTAAAATCATTCAATAGCAGAGGAGAAGTGAAGGTAAGAATCAGCTCAACCGTACCGGTACTAAACTTATAAACGGTTGACATAGCGTTGATATCACAATCTGTTTGAACCATTTTCTTCGTGTTCGCTTTATCTCCCATAAATAGATATTCTTCCTTGTCAATCGTAAGAATACCTGTAATGGGATTGGGTTTACAGGTCCAGTGTACGGTTTCTCCTGAATTTAACATATCATTCACAGACCAAACACTAAAATATGGATCAATTGTAATCAGGGGCGTAGCAGGTGCTCTAAGTTTCATTATTTTTAAATCTCCTTTTCTTTTACTTGAATCTAATTTACTTTTATTATATTATTACAATTAATAAGTTTACATAGGTTTTATATGCAATTATGTGAGGATTATGATCATCACTCAGGTCAATCCTCTCATAGAGAAAGGGGTATCCAAGCTATTATGATGAAAGAAGAATTTATCTATTGCTCACTAGAGAATTACACCGATATCCTTGGCATTGAAATGGCCGGTAAATCCTTCTGTGACAGCAGCTATCAAATTGCCCGCCAGAAATCTGATATCTATGTTCTGGAATATGTACTGTCCGGTTCCGGAACCATTATTCACAATGGTCAGAGATACACCGCCTCTGCAGGTGAAGTATATCTTTTGCATAAAGGAGCTCAACATCGCTATTTTTCTTCCAAAGAGGACCCTTGGGTTAAGATTTGGATGAATCTGAAAGGAACTTTGATGGAGCATCTATTAGAGATATATCCGATCGATCAGATCGTATATCCAGGTAACGAGCTGCTTCTAAATTATTTTAATTCGTTTCATCAGGAGTTGACCTCCGGAAAGCCACCTCAAGAGATTCAGAAATCCTGTGCTCTCCTGCTTCATGGAATCATCTCAAGTCTATATTACGGCACCCTATCCATGCATCAACAGGAGCCGGATGATGCATTAAGAATCAAGAGATATTTGGATCAGCATGTCCTTGATTCTGTGACCCTGGAGGAGCTTTGCAACCATTTCTTTAAATCTAAGGCACAAATTATTCGACAGTTCAAGAAGAAGTATGGTATCACACCCTACTCCTACTTATTGGAGATTAAGCTCCAATATGCTAAGAAGCTGCTGACTCAGACCAATACTTCGATCAAAGAGATCGCATCCCGATTGCAGTTTGCAGATGAGCATTACTTTTCCACCTATTTCAAGCAGGTGGAGAAAATATCACCCTCCTCCTATCGGTCGAACTCGCAACATTAAAGATGAGGTTATCGTATCAAGGTTTTATTCTTGGAATTACGATGAATTAGCTCCCCTCATACATAAGATGACGGACAGAATCCTGTATTGTATGCCTAAACCGATCAGAAATGTTCGCTAAAGGTATACAAAATCAGAAATCTGTCCGTCAAACAGTACTCAGCTGATAAATATTTTTAATTGATACTTAAAGGCTTATGATTAACTTCTTAGCGGGTAAGATTGAAGAAGCATTCATCGAGAATTCATCCAGTCCATACTCCACCAGGGTTGGAATTGCAGTTTCCTCTCCTGCCATCTCTCCGCACATACCAACCCATTTGCCATGCTGATGAGCTGCGTCTATGGTCATCTTAATCAGCTTCAATACGGCAGTATGCATCGGATCATAAAGATAGGAAACCTTCTCATTCATACGATCCACTGCCAGAGTATATTGAACCAGATCGTTGGTACCAATGGAGAAGAAGTCTACACTGGCCGCTAATTGATCTGCGGAAAGAGCTGCGGAAGGGATCTCCACCATGATACCCCATTCAATATTCTCGCTATAACTTAGTCCTTCTTCTGTCAACTCGTCCTTACATTCCTGAACTACAGCCATTGCTTGTATGAATTCTTCCAGACTTGAGATCATCGGAAACATCACGGCTAATTGACCGTGCACGGAAGCACGAAGCAGCGCACGCAGTTGTACCTTAAAGATTTCCTTTCGATCCAGGCAGAGGCGTATAGCACGATATCCGAGAAAGGGGTTCATCTCTGTCGGTAGCTTCAGGTAGGATAGCTGCTTATCCCCTCCAATATCCAAGGTTCTAATCACAACTCTCTCTCCTGGCATCTTATTAAGAACATATCGATAGCCTTCATATTGCTCCTGTTCAGAGGGGGCCTCCTGCCGATCCATATACAAAAATTCCGTTCGAAACAGCCCGATACCGTCACCACCGTTTTGTAGTACCTGTTCAACATCTTCCGGTTTACCAATATTTCCGGCAACGTGGATTCTCTTTCCAGCCTTCGTCATAGTCTCAATGGATGCCAACTTCTTAAGATAATTCAACTCCTCATGATATGTCATCATTTTTACTTGATACTCTTCTAGTTGGGAATCACTCGGACAGAGAATCACTTCTCCATTTATTCCATCCACGATGATCCTATCTCCATCCTTCACTGCGGCTGTGATATCTCCCATCCCGACTACCGCTGGTATACCCATGATTCTGGCCATGATTGCGGTATGTGAGGTCCGACCTCCCACATCGGTTAAAAATGCTGCCACCTTACTCCGATCCAAACCCGCTGTATCCGATGGGGTCAGATCATGAGCCACAACAATCGTATTTTCCTCGTCGATACGAAGTTCATGCTGAGTACCGGCAAGATTAGCTATGATTCGGCCTGATACATCTTTGATGTCTGCAGCCCTTTCCCTCAGATATTCATCCTCCATAGCATCAAATACAGCAATATACTCCTCAGTGACTATGCTTACCGCTTTCAACGCATTTTCCCCGGTTTCCTCCATCCGTGAAAATATAGATGACGTTAGCTCTGGATCCTCTAATAGCATGATATGTGCTTCAAAAATATCAGCCTCGCTCTCACCAAGGTTTTGCTTTGTATCACTTATTAACTTCTCCAACTGCTCCTTGGATTGGCTGACTGCAGTTATGAACTTTTCTTTCTCCGACTCGATATCGGATACTACTTCATCTGTAATCCGGATGGAAGTCGCCAGCTGTAATAGGACCCGACCGATTGCGTATCCCTTTGATGCCGGTATTCCGCTTTTTATTATCATCTCCATGCCTACTCTCTGAATATTATAGCTGGCTTCTATTCGCCTAATCCTGCCTCAATTAACTCGGTCAGACTCTTTATAGCCTCTGCTTCATCCTCACCGTCACAGATCAGTGTTATCTCAGTACCGCAGCTGATTCCGGCACTTAAAATACCTAGGATTGATTTTGCATCATAATTCTTCTCTGCTTTCTTAATATTAATCCTTGCTTTAAATCTGCCTGCTTGCTTTACCAACATACTTGCCGGTCTGGCATGCAGACCGGATTTATTGATTACTGTAACGTTTTTCTCTATCATTCATGCCCTCCTGGCTTGCCTTCTATTCTCTGCGCGACATCTTCACTTCTACGGTTACCGAATACCAATCCTTATTAAAATAGGTTTCCGCATACTCGATTACCTTACCGGACTCATCCACTGTATTTCTCTTAACAAAGAAGGTGTCCGTATTCTTCTTTATATTCATTAATTTCGCAATCCTGCCATCGTTAACTTCCTTCACCGAATAATTCTCTGTAGCACCTTCCGGGATGATATTATTCTCAGCAAGTGTCTTATAGAAGGATTTATTCTCATAGATTCTTCCGGCTTGTTCTAATGTAATCCTGCTGCCGTCAACATAAGAGCTTTGATAAGCAATCGGTTCATTATTGACAAGCCTGATTCTCCGAACACATATCATAGGCTGTGTAGGGGGAATGGATAACATCTCAGCAATATTTTCATTCACTATTTCTTCAATTTTATCCACCTGCATATCGATTTTGTAACCCTGCTGCAATAACTCATCACTGAAACTGATCGAGGTTAGTTTACGGTTCATATGCTTCTTTGCCACAAAGGTACCTAAGCCCTGAACTCCGACCAGATATTCCTCATTGATCAAATCATTAAAAGCCTTCCGGACGGTAATGGTGGATACCCCGTATTTTTTCTTTAGTACTGATTCACTGTCAACCTTGTCACCCGGCTGTAATGCTCCTGACTTAATTGCACTAATGATATCCTGCTTAATCTGCAAATACTTCGGGACTTTATATTCCATAAACCTAAATTCCTCCTAATATGTTAACATAACAACTTCCAATTATTATAACATATCATTATAAAAGTGCAAATATAAATGCTATGCACCATCGTTTTTTTATTCCGGAAAACTTGCTACCGATGACCTGGTCGTCGCGATTGCACGCTCTGCCAGTTCCTTTACGGATAAATCACAATCCGCGCTCATACTCAGCTCCAAATAAGCCATGGTATTTAAGCCGGCTACGGTATAATAGTTTCCGATCCGCTCAGTACAAAGCTCTGCTGCTACGCGAAAAGGAGTAGCTCCCAATAAATCACAGGCAAAGAGAACCTCATCCTCTGAAAAGCTCTGAACCAGAGTCTTTACCTTCTCTCCAAAGGAAGTGAGATCATCTTCCCTAGTCAAATCCATGAAATACATATGATCGCAGGGACCTGCTATCATCTCCATATTCAATCTGACTCCTTCGGCATAACCACCATGTCCTAACACTACGATTCTAATCATGTATTTTCTCCTTACCTATTTGTGCTAATATCAGTATATTATCCTAAGTCACCGGAGTCAAACAGGAAGAACCGCAACCTATAATCTGGTGTCAGTCTCGCTAGCTTAACTACATTATATTTGCGGTTCTTCTCCGAATAACAGCGATCATTAAATCTATGTTCTGATCATTCTCTATGCATAGAATCCGGTTGCATATCCGATAAGGGTAAGAACACATGCAAGTACCAGGATAAGCCCCATAAGTTTAAGAGGAGACCATTTTTTCTTAGAATATAAGTAATATACAAATAGAGTTAATAAGAGAGGCAGCACCTTCGGAAAGATGGAATTTACTATCTTATCTGCATCGAAAATGACCTGATTGGCTAATATTTCACCCTTGGTAGCATCAAATACATCGCGGATAATTTGAATCGGTAACGTGAAATTGACAAAAGAGGCGGTCAACGCTCCGACTACGATGAGACCAAGTACCGTCATTGTATCCGTCAGGGAATTCATCCTGCCATTTGCCATAAAACCTTGCATTCCTTCAATACCGGACTTATATCCCAATCGGAAGAGCTTCCAGCTGAGAATAAAAGTGCCAAGAGGATATACCAGCATATAGAGTACCGGTCCAAGCCATGCGATTGCTTCGGACGTCTGAGATATGGATAAGCAGATCGTAAGAAGAATCGGAATGAAGGTTGCTACCCATAAGGAATCGCCAATTGCCGACGTCGGACCAATCAGTGCGACCTTAACACTGCTGATTAATTCTGGAGTACATGCGCCATTCGCATTCGCTTCCTCCAAACCGCACACTACACCATTACAGATGGATCCCACCTGAGATTCTGTATTAAATAAGGTGATATGTCGTTTTAAAGCTGCAGCCTTGTCTTCCTTCTTATCATATAATTCATCAATTACCGGAGCCATAGACTGTCCGAAAGCCATACCCAGCATACTTTCTGCCTGTTGTGAGCAGCCATTCCAGAAAAACCAATTAAGGAATGATTTTCTTAACGTCTTTTCACTAATCTTCTTCATTATAGGGTCTCCTCCTTCTTCGCTGAAATGCTTGTATTAGCCACATAATACAGGATTGCTGTGATGATTGCCACAACAGCAACTGCCATCGTACTTAAGTTGAAATACGTAACCAGAATAAATCCTGCCAAAAAGATAATGACATGGTATTTCTTCTTCAACAGGAAGGAAAGAATAATTCCCATTCCGAGGGCAGCCATCATTCCTCCGAATACTCCTAAAGCAGTCGTAACCCAGCCCGGGATAATTGATGCAAAATCTCCCTGTCCGGAAGCAGCAGTCATAGAGGTTAATACAATAAGCGCCGGTATAAAACGGCAGGCAAAGCCGATTAACTGCCCCAGTACAAGATTGGGGATAAACATCTTCTTAGTTTCTCCTGCCTGTGCATATTTGTTCGCTACTACATTCAATGGTAGATTCAATGCATAGGATACATTCCACATAATTTGTCCTACCAAGCCGCCAATTCCGGCAAATACTACAGCGAGTCCGATGATCTGCGTTACATCCAACCCTTTACCGAATACCAAAGCTCCTGCTACACCGATATAGGTAGCATAGGACAAATCCCAGGCAACAGCACCACCCGGCGTAACATTACCCATATACATGATCTGTAGTGAAATACCTACCAATACTGCGGTCTGAACATCCCCCATGATGAGTCCGACAATCAATGATGCAACTAACGGTCTTCCTAAGGTATACCAGCCTATGGTATTGCCTACAATAGAACCGATAGAACCCAAATACACAAATAATGCGATTAATATGATCTGATAAATCTGCATAACTTCTCCTCCTCCAAATTATATAGTTTTTCGAAATGCTTCCCAGCTTGTTTTGGCTGTACCGGGTAATTGATGAAAGCATACTTCCGTACCGCCCTCTGCTATTCGATCAAAAATAGCAACATCCTGATCGCTCAGATAGAAGATACCGGTGGCTCCGCTCACTTTATGAATCGTATCCTCACGCTTTGCAAGGTTCCCCAGGATTACCTGCTCTGATAGCTTTATCACCTCCTTGATCTCCTCCAGTTTACCTGGATATTTTACGATAACCAAACGATTACCGTTTCCATCGACGGACAGTATCTTCTTTGCTTCCTCTACTGTAACGATGTGCGTCTTATACGAGGTTGGTACTCCCATTGTCATGATCGATTTCAGCACCGGGTTCTTTGCACTATCATCATCAATCGCAATAATCTCTTTGATGGAAAGTGTCGGGCACCAGGCTACGATCGTCTGACCATGTATTAATCTGTCGTCCACTCGAATATAAGTCTTTGCCATTTGCATTCTCCTTTCATTCCTATTGCTGTCTTCTTTATGAAACAATACATCTTTTGATAAAGCCTTCATTTTCTGATATTCTTCTCTTTGCTTCCCCCCTTGATACACCGGCTAATATCATTACAATCGCTTCCTTGATCGTATAGTCGGTTAATTCCAGGGTTTGCTGTGCTGTATTTAAATCGCATCCGGTGCTTTCCATCACGATTCTCTTCGCTCTTTCCACAAGCTTCTGATTCGTTGCTTTCATATCAACCATAAGATTTCCATATACCTTACCGACTCCTACCATGGACGCAGTAGAAATCATATTGAGGATTATCTTCTGGCAGGTACCGGCTTTCAGTCTGGTGGAACCGGTTAATATCTCCGGTCCTGCATCTACTTCAATTGCCACCTCCGCATAGTTTGACAAAAGAGAGTTCTTATTGCAGGAGAGTCCGATGCCTCTGGCACCGATCTGTCTTGCATACTTCAATCCTCCGATTGCATATGGTGTTCTTCCTGAGGCTGCAATAGCAATTACAATATCCTTCTCATTCAGGTTGATTTTCTTAAGATCCTCAGCTGCCAGCTCCTCGGAATCCTCGGCCCCTTCAACCGCTTTCACGAATGCCTTTTCTCCGCCGGCGATGATACCGATCACCTCATCGGTAGTAGAAAAGGTTGGCACACATTCTACTGCATCTAAGATACCCAGTCTGCCACTGGTACCGGCTCCCAAATAAATCAATTTTCCACCCTTTCGAAGAGCTTCAATAACGAATTCGATACATCTCTCAATCTGGGGTAAAGCATCATGAATCGTAGCAATAACCTTCCGATCCTCCTCATTCATAACTTGAAGCAATTCCATGGTGGACATAGAATCGAGTGCTCGTGTTTTCGGATTCCGTTGTTCGGTATTCAGATACACTATGTTCAATCTATCCATTCTGTTCACCATAATTCATTCTCAATCAAACTTGCATACATATAGGCCACGGTATGACCACTGTAGTTTGATTCGATACAGCGAACCTTTCCCATGGTTGAATAATAATCTTGATAAGGAAAGTCATTGATTTCTCCTTTAAATACCGAGTATTCCTTAAGTCCGCTATACCATTGCTCCAGTTCCTCCGGATCCAGCTTAAAATATGCCTGAGGTATAAAGCCTACCAGGTCTTCAAAGTTTTCTCCATATACCAAACGAATCGGATTGCCCTTCTCCCTTAAATGCTTTACCGCTGTCGTTACTGCATCATGGGTATTTATATGTCTCGGGTGCATGGAACCACGCCAATGAGTGATGACTAATTCCACCTTCTCTTCTTCGAAATATTTCTCCAGTCTTTCAGCGAAATCCTCCAGGGAAGGCATATTACTTGATACATAGCCAAGCCATATCGTATCCCCTCCGAGTCTCTCGGCTGCGCGTTTGTTCTGATTAAGCAGTTCCTTCAGATATTCGCTTTTCGCTTCTTCGGTTGCATCAGGATCCTCCAAACGTCCCTGTGTCACATGGATATAGGTACAATGAGCGCCCCCTGCTGCGTACTTCATTAATAACGGTCCACCCAGTATCTCCGCATCCAGCGAATGAGCACCGATACTAACCGCTCTTTTGATAAGACTCATAGTCAATGACCTCCATTCTAGATCGTTTTCTGGTAATCAACAAAGGTACGGAAAACAGATACACCATGCCTCTCATAAAATCTTCTTCCGGGAGCATCCGTCGATACAAAAAACAAATGATAGATGCCTCTCTTTTTCATCTCCCACTGCATGAGATCAAATAAAATGCCTCCTATTCCAAAGTTACGTACCTCATCCTTTACACCGATGGGACCAAACCGCATCGGGTTCCCGTCAATCATACGCATACAGAAGCCTACAATCTGCTGTTTCGCATCTAGTACCAGTAAAATACAGTCTTCTGCGTTATTATTTTGCATGGATATCAGAGCATTTCTTTTCCAGCCGCCTCCGAACTCTGCTTTTAAAAAATCCAATAGTTGCAGAGAATAGCTATAGTTAAACGGCAGGAAGGAAAAGCCTGCCTCTTCAGTTTTCCTTCGTTTATCCAAGGTTTCGGTACTAAGCATATAATCATGCAGATCCTTACACATTGAATAACTCTCTATACCGGCCTGATAACCTAATTGATCGAAGAAAAGAAGTGCTTCCCGGTAATTATCCTTATCGATACCCGGAAAGAAGTAATTTGGACTGTAGGCTCCAAGGATTACCGTCTCTACTCCCAGTGATTTCAGTTTCTCCTCTCCCCGCTTTACCAGCATGGTACCGATCCCCTGTCTTTGGTATTCCCGATCTACAAGCATCGCATTAATCCATCCCTTAGTCGGCTCCAATCCTCGTTCAAGGTAGGGAAACTTTCTCTTGGTCGCCAGCAAAAATCCGATCACCCGCTGATTCTCTACCGCAAGAAAGAATAAATCTGCATCAAAATTATCATCAAACAATACCTGTTTCCGAAACTTATGTATCGTAATCGGATCTGCGGTCAATGTCTTATTCCAAAGATCAACAATGTCCTTCTCATAGCTTTGATTGTAATTCAGTAACTCCACGATCTCTCCTCCTTCTATGTTTTGTATTTTTGTCTTGTTATATTAACATGTTAATATATTAAGTATGGATTTATTGTAGCATAGCATTTCGGAAAATGCAATGGATAAGTATTACAATAATTAATATTCTTTTATGGTACAATTTATACTACATCTAAAAGTCTTTCTGTTTGATTAATCATACTTCAATAGTTCAAAAAGATGCTGGTACTCCCAAGAGAATATGCTGCCTTTGTTCCAGATAAATGCAAAATCATGCGAAACTTTAAAATCCTTCAGCTTAATCTCGATTAGCTCTCCTTGCTGTAATTCTTTTCTTACCGCTGCCTCATAGAGAAATGTAATTCCTAAATCTGCTTCAACCAAAGATTTAATTGCAGTGATCCCTCCGATTTCAACATTTTTAGCAAAATCAGCAATATCCAGATTTCGATATCCCAGATTACGCTCCAGTATCTCTCTGGTGCCGGAGCCTTTCTCCCTGATAATGATTCGTTCCGACAATAAATCAGCCAGTTTCTCAGGTTTCTTAAGAAAACTATGTTGTTTGCTGCAGACAGGTATATATCTTTCTTGTGCAAATGTTTGAGAGTCATATTTCTTCTTATCATAATTACCTTCAACCAAAGCAAAGTCGATCTCTCCGGTGCCAAGGAGCTTTAATAGTTCACTGGTATTACCTATCATCATCCGAATTTGTGAATCCGGATACTGCATCAAATATCGTTCCAGAGATTTAGCCATTGCGAATTCTCCAATGGTTAACGTAGCACCGAATGCAAGTAGATTTTTTCTTTGATCCGAGTTCTGCAGGATTTCCTTCAGATATTGTTCGTCATGCTTCATGGTGATTACTGCCTGATATAAGCTTTTACCAGCCTCAGTCAGATACAGTTTTTTACCTTCATAGTTAAAAAGCTTTACTGAATATAAATTTTCAAGATAATGAATGTGCTGTGATACTGCCGGTTGAGTTATATTGAGCTCCTCTGCAGCCTTTGTATAGTTTAAGAACCTGCATACCATCAAGAACGTATCCATTCGAAAGTCCAACATTGTCATATACTCCCCTCATATTCTTATTTCCTTATATCGTATATCATAATATATATTTATCATCTAATAAATATTTATAATTATATTTTATGCAAAAAGCATGATATTCTTATACCGTCGCTTTGTATCATCAATAAGACAAATGTTATGAAATGCAAGAAACATACGAACAAATAAAGGAGATACTTCTATGAAAAAAATCAAAAAAACTCTACCGGGATTACTTCTCTGTGCCATAATTGCTTTCCCTTCCTTTCTTTTAGGTAAGGAGCTTATCATGATCGGAGGACCGGTAATCGCAATTATCAGTGGTATGATAATATCCTTAGTGGTTAAAAACAGAAGTCGATACGACGAGGGAATCAAATATTCTTCGAAAAAAATTCTGCAATATGCAGTTATCCTGTTGGGCTTCGGTCTTAACCTATCCGTTGTGTTTGAGACCGGAAAACAGTCCCTTCCGATTATACTCGGTACGATTACCACTTCACTGGTTATCGCCTATGTTCTTCATAAGGTCATGCATATACCTTCCAATATCTCAGCCTTAGTAGGTATAGGCTCCTCCATCTGCGGCGGCAGTGCCATCGCTGCCACAGCACCGGTTATTGATGCCGACAGCGAGGAGGTAGCTCAGTCTATCTCCGTCATATTTTTCTTCAATGTCATCGCAGCAATCCTATTCCCTGCTCTGGGAACCTGGTTGGGATTATCCCATACCTCCGGAGAAGCCTTTGGTATCTTTGCCGGTACGGCGATCAATGACACCTCCTCGGTGACAGCTGCAGCCTCTACCTGGGACAACATGTATCAATTAGGTTCGGCTACTCTAGACAAAGCAGTAACCGTAAAACTGACCAGGACCCTTGCAATTATTCCGATTACACTCATACTCGCCTTCCTGCGGACAAAAAGAAAAGAGACGGAAGGCAAATCGGTAGATTTGCGAAAAAGCTTCCCTCTCTTTATCCTATATTTTATATTAGCATCCCTCATTACTACCATAGCTACCGGATTAGGCGTGCCATCCTCTCTATTTACACCGTTTAAGGAGCTTAGCAAATTCTTCATTACTCTCGCAATGGCAGCCATCGGTCTGAATACGAATATCGTCAAACTAGTGAAGACCGGCGGTAAACCGATCCTTATGGGATTTTGCTGCTGGTTCGGTATTACAGTGGTAAGTCTCATACTCCAAAAGCTTCTTCAGCTCTGGTAGTTATAAACAAAACTTTAGTCTATCTTGCCATTCCAAAGATTGCTCCTGAGATAAAGGGAACTAACCATATCAACCATACAAGTATGCTTAATTTATGGAAGTTTGCCTTAGCTCTCTCATTCTTTTTAGCGACAACGACAGTTGCCCAAAGTGCGTGAAAAAGCATCAAAAGAATGGCAAGCAGACCGGTAATACCATGAAAATTCAATTTAAATCCACCGGCTGCGATCCTACTCATAATTGTAGTACCGCTCGTATCAAATACCAGACCTACATAGAATATAATCAAATGCCATATTTTGAGCTCCCCTTGTAGCTTTTCGCTCCAAACACCGATGGTATAGAATACAAGTGCCAAGGTAATTGTAATGATTGCTGATATTAACATTGTTCTTTCCTCCAAATTAATTTATACTTTTGAATATTATGTTGTTTGTCATACGTCTTTCATGTATGAACATTGTTCATTTGAGATCAAAAAATATATTCAGTTTAGCAACTCCTTGAGAAACAGCTCAAATACCTCATAGGAAAAAAGCGGTCTTTGAACCATCGTAATGAAGTTCATCATGATAAAGCTAGCTGTATTATGAACTCCGAGTTCCATCTGTACTTCCCCCTTCGCTTGACCGCTCAGAAGAAGCTCCTCAAGAATCCTTATAAGCTCTTCCATAAAGATATTTTCCTTCTGTAATCCGTTCTCTACACATTCTTTTTCATCATATAGTTCTGTAGTAAGCCAGAACTGCTTGAAATTGCGTATAAAGACTGCTAATTCATTAAAAATATCCTTTAGTTCATGATAAAATTCATCCTCAGAACCTACTATCTCACGAACCTGCTTCAGGAAATTCTGCCAGTATTCCATCATCATTTCCGTAATCAGCTCTTGCTTGGTGGGATAATAGTTATAGATGGTACCTAGGGCAATCTCACATTCCTTTGCTAAGCTTCTCATACTTAGTTTCAGATAGCCGTCACGATAAAGTATCTCCTGCGCTTTCCCTATGATCAGTTCCTTTGGGTTTTCAATTAATCTGGACATAGCATTTCCCCCTATATTCTCAAATGAACAATGTTCATTTTATGATGCTTCCTGCCGTTTGTCAAGCTGTAATACTAAACTACACAAAAAATTCCTTACTCTCTCAGAAAGAAAGTAAGGAAATCTACCATGATTTTTTCTTTTATATAGCCATTACTTAGTTACTTATAATATCTAAATATATAATCTCTTATTTTATTATAACATTATCTTCACCAACGGTTCTGGTTACATCCTCACCGTAGGTCGCCATCGCATCTGCCGGACTGGTTCCGGATACCACTGATTCCACCATTGTCTGGATATGTGCAGAAACTGCCGGATAGAGACTGTCCTTAGGTCGAAACGAAGCAAAATCCAGAAAATCCGTTGCTGTCTTGAGGAAGGGCATTTCGGAATAATTCTCATATTTTGCAATATCCGTCCTTGCTCCGATACTACCCATGGAGACAAGTGCCTCCACATATACGGATGGTTCCATTAAGTGTTTGATGAATTCCATCGTTATATCCTTGTTATCCGATTTTGCAGGTATGGACCAAGCCCATCCTCCGGCCATCGTTACGATACCGGAACCATCTCCATTTTGGGTAGGCATAGGTGCAAAGCCCATAACATCCTCAAATTCCGGCCAAGGAGATGCACCATCCTCCTTGTAATTGCCGGTAATCCAAATTCCGTCAAGCGACATAACAAGCTTCTCTTGGGGCAGATATTCTCTGGCAGAGAGGTTACTTGCCTGTCCGTTCAGTACCTTAGATAACGGAGGTCCAAAATTGTTTCTATAAATTGTTTCAAGGAAGGTCAGGGAATCCAAGATTGCTTTACTGGAAATGATCCATTTGCCAGTAGCCTCATCCTGTAAGCGTTCCCCTGTTCCATAAAGAAGCATCTCATAAGTCTGCATCGTAGTTGCCTCTCCGGTAGCAACTGCACTGTTACACCAGAACGGAATCACATCCGGGACCTTTTCTTTAATCGTCTGACACGCAAGAAGGATATCATTCCAATTCTTCGGTTTCCATTCCTGCGGTAATCCTGCTTTTTTAAAAATTTCTTTGTTGTACCATAATCCACGGGTATCCGTATTATAGGGTACTCCATAAACTTTACCATCGGCTCCGGTTGCGTTCTTTATTAAGGATGAATTATAGGAGCCATTCGTCCAGTCTTTATATTCTGCCAGGTAGTCATCTAAGGGGGTAAGGTATCCTGCTTCCACATCGGATGCGAGTTGATAAGTATCCTCTGTTACTAAGTCAGGTGCTGTCTTTTCTGATTGTAATGATAAAGCTACTTCCGCAAAATAATCACCTTCACTGGCAGTGATTGGTGCAATCTCCAGTTCGCAGCGATCTTTCTTTTCAAAGGTGTCGTAGGCTGTTTGCAACCATTTCCACAGCGAACTGTTCTCTCCACGTCCATCATCCCGGAAGGTTACCGTAATAACGCTCTTGATCGGTGAAGGCGCTTCATTTTCAGATCCCGATGTGTTATCTTTTGTCTGATTGCCGTTCTCTTTCCTATCTGCATCACCAGAATTACTGCAAGCGGCTAACGATACACTCATTACAATAACTAGTAACAAACACAAAAACTTTTTCATAGTAATACTTCTCCTCTTATCCAATTAGCATTGGAGGCTTGTTTAGCGATGATACTTACTTATCCCAAGGATTTGCGAAAAAATCTCCTCCCCTGCACCATTTTAAATAATTCAAACCGTGAAGCTGAGCAGTCATCTCCCAGTCTCCGCGATAAATGGGGTCATGATAGCCTTCAATGCATATGTCGCCATTATAACCTCCCATATGCAATTCAAAAATAATTTTTCTCCAATCGGTATCACCAAATCCCGGAGTTCTGTCATAAACAAATTTCTCTGCACCGGATATACCATAACGCTTGATTGCATCCCAATCAACGGAAGAATCCTTACCATGTACATGTACGATTTTCTTCATCCATTGCTTTAACTGAGGGAGGGGATCGATTAACTGAGTCAGCTGATGAGCCGGCTCCCACTCCAAACCGAGATTATCTGCAGGTACTTCTGTAAACATCATCTCCCATGCTTTGGGATTAAAGCCGATATTACAGGTTGTCTGGTTCCAGGTTCCGCCCATAGCACAATTTTCAATTCCTATTTTCACCTGATTATCTGCGGCACGCTTTGCAAGTTCACCAAATACTTTTCCGAATACCGGGATAGCCTCATCGACCGGTCTTCCCTCAATTGCACCTGCAAAAGTGGTTACTGTATCCGTTCCGAAGAATTTGGCGGAATCAATACAATATTCCAGATTCTTTTTGTGATCTTCGTATTGCAGAGGATTACAGTATAATCCCAAACTGGATACACTAACCTTGGAATCCCCAAGAATATCCTTGACTTGTTTTGATAACTCCTGTAAATCCGTATTTTCCAAAGACATATGGAAATTCAAGGAGACTGTTTCAAACCCTGCATCAATCATCGCAGGAAGCCATTCTACCGCTTTTGTTCCAGGAATGCAAGTACCTATTTTAATTTGTTCCATTAACAACAACATCCTTTCCATGTTCCGTCATTCTGTTTATGTTTTGTTATTGTTTCCAAGGGTAAGCACAGAAAAACTTATTCCAATGATCCGGCCAGAGGATGGAAGCACAGTACTTGTCGTCCATCTTTAGAAACCTTCATATCCGGTCTTGATTTTCTACATTCATCCGTAGCATAAGGGCAGCGGGGAGCAAACTTGCAATAGGTAATCGCGTATTCTTTATCCTCTGTGTCCGGCATAACTAATTCCTGATTCCATTTTTCACCTACTCTTGGAACAGCATTCATCAGAAGTTCTGTATACGGATGTGCCGGATTGTCCATAATTTCTTTTGCTTTGCCGTATTCAATCAAACAACCACGATAAAGTGTTGCGATATAATCAGATACATAATAAGCGGTTGATAAATCATGAGTAACGTAGATAAATGATACATTGTACTTATCCTTCAACTCTTTAAATAAGTTTACGATATTCATCTTCATCGATGCATCAATCGCTGCAACCGGCTCATCGGCAATGATCAGCTTAGGTCTGGTGATAAGTGCTCTTGCGATGGACACTCTCTGAAGCTCACCTCCGGAGAACTGAGTCGGGTATTTGCCTTTCACTACTTCCAGTGACATACCTACGCTTTTTAGAGTATCGTCAACCAGCTTTTCTGCTTCTTTTCTATTCTTTGCAATCTTTAAACGAAGAGCAGTATTAAACAGGTAGGTATCCACTGTCTTTCTCATCGAAAAAGATTCATAAGGATTTTGGAAAATCGGCTGTACATCCAATCTGAACTGAAATGGATCGTATCCCTTATGATCTTTATAAGATTTGCCGGAAAGCAGGATATCACCCTGATCGGGGTTATGCATACGCAGTATCATTTTGCATAAAGTTGACTTACCGCAACCGGATTCACCTACGATTGAGAGGATAACCGGCTTTCCGTCTTCGATATCAATATTGACCTCATCAACTGCGACAAGCTTCTTTTTGCTTAGCATTCCACCGATATGGAAGGTTTTACTGACATTTTTTATTTCAAGCAATTTTTCAGACATCTTATATTATACCTCCATATGCCGTTACACGGCATCTCATATAACTCGGAAGAACATAATATTCACCTTTTTCGGTGAGCGAATACGTCCTTCTCAAGGATTTTGCTTTTACATCACTGCCTAAAGTCACAATTAAGTGCATGACAGGCTGCGAAACGTCCCTTCTCCACTTCACGGAATGCCGGTACTGCTTTTTTACATTCTTCCTTCGCTTTAGGGCAGCGAGGTGCGAATCTACATCCCGGCGGCGGATTGGTAAGTGCCGGGGGTCTTCCCGGGATACCTATTTTCTGGCTCTTGTCACCTACTCTGGGCAGTGCTCCGACTAACATCTTTGTATATGGATGAATCGGTCTCTCAAAGATATCTTCTGTCTTACCAAGCTCAATCATACTTCCGGAGTACATAATACCCATACGGTCTGTAATCTGATAATGTACACCCATATCATGGCTTACAATGACCATCGTATTCTTTAACTGCTTTTGCAGACGCATGAGCATCATCAGAATTCCCCTCTGAACAACTACGTCAAGTGCTGTTGTTGGTTCATCTGCCAATACTACATTCGGAGACATAAAAGTAGCTAATGCGATGATAACACGCTGTCTCATACCTCCGGAAAGCTGGAACGGATATGCGTTAAGTAAATCCGGGGAGAGACTAAGCTCTTCTAAATAGTCAGATACTCTCTTTAAGGTTACCTCTTTTGGTTCTCTCTTAATCTCATTCTTCGGAATGGAGTCAAGAAATTGGTTCTTGAGCGGAGTAATCGGATTCATAACGCTCTGTGCTGCCTGAGGCACATAAGAGATATTATTCCACCAGGTCTTACGAATCTGCCCGGTCTCATAGGAAAAGGATTTCCCGTTTTTCTCACCGCTCAGGATAAGTTTACCGGAATCAACAACCAAGGGAAATTCAATAATATCATACAGAGCCTTTAATAAGGTGGTCTTGCCACAGCCTGATTCACCGGCAATACCAAAAATCTCATTATCAAATATTTCAAAATCCACATCGTTAATAACATGAACAGGTCCGTTAATTGTGGAATACGAGGTGGATAAATGGTCTATTTTTATCATATCCTACCTTCCTCTCTTCATTGACAAATAATCATTATAGCCTGTTATCAGGAGGAACAGTCCGATAAACATGATAGCTGTAGTTATAATCGGAGACCCTATCCAGAACCACTGCTTTGTAAAGATCGCATTACGTTCTCTTGCCCACTGAATCATATTTCCGAGTGAAATAAGATTACCGGGGGAAAGACCTAGAACAGCAAGGCTCGATTCCGAAGCGATCGCAGCAAGTGTTGCATTCATAAAGTTTGAAAGTGCCCAGGTGAATGCATAAGGAAGTATCTCGGTTACAACAACCTGAACCGTACCTTCACCCGAAAACCATGCTGTATGTATGAAATCTCTCTCACGCATCGAAAGAGCCATCGAACGGATCTGTCGGCTCGGCCATGCCCAGGCGAACATCGCAAGCACCAGTGCCATAATAATAACCGTAGAACTACCCTTCATAAAAGAGGTCATTAAGATTAGAATCGGAAGGGAAGGTATTACGATAAATGTATCCGTTAAAACCGTGAGTACACGGTCCAGGGCTCCGCCTGAAAAGCCAGCTAAAAGTCCTACAAATACACCCGCAACTGTACCTATGGTAGCCACAATAAGACCAATCATGAGTGAGTTGTGGATTGCTTCAATTAATAGCCATAATACATCCTGTCCCATACTGGTGGTTCCGAGCCAATGCTCTGAGGAAGGCTTAAGCTTTGTCGGATAGGAATTGAATGTAAATGGATCTACATGTGGTAGAAAATAGATTACAAAACCAATAATGACAAAAATAGCTGTCATTATTAATCCTGCTTTTAGACTAATATTCGCATTTTTCCAAAATTTCTTCACATTTTCCCTCATTTCTGCTATGCTCATTGTCTTTTAACAAGACAACATGCTTCGCTAATAATGAATACCAGTTCTTAGTTGTATCGAATACGAGGATCTATAAACGGATAGACAAGATCCACGATTAACGTTGCCGTCGATATTGCCACGATAGAGATAGTAATACATCCTAGTATCATATTGTAATCTGACATCAGGATAGCCTTTTGTACCAGCGATCCGACACCGGGATAACCAAACACAATCTCCGTCATGATGGAACCGCCGAATACACCACCAAGACTCATTGCTAAAGCAGTAACCTGAGTCAGAATTGAATTCCGAAATACATAGCTTTTTCCAATTTTGCCCTCCGGTATTCCCCTATAGCGGGCATATAGAACGAAATCCTCCTCTGAAGTTGTACCTGCAAGTGATTTCATAGAGATTATCCACCAACCCGTTCCAACTAACAGCATGGATATAGCAGGAAGTATTGATGCCTTAAGGAGGGAAGCAAACCAAACTGCTGTATTTCCCTGTGTATTAATTGTTGTTTGAATCGGAAACCAACCGAGGACAAACGCAAATACAATTTGTAATATTAGTGCTATAATAAAATAAGGAACGGGATAAATACAGATTGCCACCCCTTCCAATATTTTGGACGAAAGCTTATTTTTTCTAAAACCGGCAAGAAGTCCTATCACATTACCGATGATCCAAGCGATGATCGTAGTCGTAAGCGATAGAAACAGCGTGTAAGGCAAATACATACCGATAATCTCTCCTACGGGAGTCGGGTAACTCATGAGGGAAGGACCAAAATCAAAGTGTAATAATCCTTTCCACAGGAAGGTGAAGTATTGCTCTATCAAGGAACCCTCCAAACCAAACTGAACCCTTAACGAGGAACGCAGAGCCTCCATCTGAGCAGGATCCATCTGTCCCGAACGGGACTGCATCTGACCGATCATGTTTTCTACAGGGTCAGAAGGAAACATTCGGGGAATAAAGAAAATAAAAGTAATACCAATCCACACGGTCAATAAATAAGTTAAAACCCTAAGACCGAAATATTTACGAAACTTCAACGGCTTCACTCCTTTTTTGTAAATTCGCGCTAGCTTTTGATATACAGTTGCCATGAATGCTGTTACTGCCCGGTGTTTGCCACCAGGCAGTAAACGGAGCATCTATATTACTTGTCGTACTAACTTAGCATAACTATCCTTTGAATTTGTTTGTGTTACAATTACTTAACCGGTGAAATATCTGTTGTAATGTACTTAAAGCAGCTCCACCACCACCAAGGACCGTTGTAAGCATTATCAGCGCTCGGATAGTTGTTCCAGTATGTGCTGTTGGTAGGAACGAACTTAACACCAGAATGGAAGCCGATAAAAGGAAGCTCCTCTATCGCATTCTTCAAGAATTCAATACCTAAATCATAAGCCTTCGGATCGTCCGGTGAAAGTTTTGCAAGTTCATGAATAATCTCAGTTGCCTTAGCATTATTCCAACGAGATCCCTGACCTGAACCTCTCTCACCCATGGGAACGATAAGATCTGCATCCCAACCATTGATCTGAGAATAGATGTCTTTTGTTATGAAACCGGTAGGCCAATAACCAGCAATATCAAAATCACCTGTTGCACCATTGGTATCCCAGGTAGCGCTGGATTCACTTACAAGGTTAATCTTGAAGCCGAACTTGGTTAACTGATCATAAGCTGCCTGAACACCACGGCCTGCCTGAGCTTCTGTATCAGCTAAGTAAGACATGTTGAAGGTAAAGGGTTTGCCGTTGAAATACCAGCCATCAGACTTCTTCTCAAGACCTGCTTTGATAAACAGCTTCTCTGCTGCTGCGGTATCATATCTCCAGCAACCAACACCAAACATGTCTACGAGTGCATCGTGATCTGTGGTAATATCATAGCCTTTATCTCTAAGTACCTGAGCGATTCTCTCTGCATACTCAGAATCGAAAGGCTTAACGGTAGTTCCGTCACCCAGATCCAGTTCATAAGACTCAAGCCAAGTAAGGATAGGCTTTGCATAAAGCTCCTGAGCTGCACTTGTGTTGGTAAGGATCGGGAACGGTGAAGAACGTCCAACACCATCAAATATGTTCTGTGAAATCTCATCAAAGTTCATAGCAAGAGCTATACCCCAACGGAAGTCCTTGTTATCAAAGGGAGCGCCTTTACCCATGGAGAAAGCAAGACCTTTGGAGCAAGGGTCATCACTGGTTGCATAAGGGAAATCCTTATACCAGCAAGCAATGTTCGGGTTCTGCTCTGTCATAACAGTCAACATCTCAGGTGTAACCTCGCAAAGGATATCAACTTCATTATTGATAAGACTCATCTGGCGGCTTGTATCATCGCCAAGATTACGGAACCATACATATTTAGCCTGAGGCTCTTTGCCAGTAACAACACCAACGGTACTGCTCTGCCAATCTTCACGACGCTCGTAAAGGATCCACTTACCTAATTCATCGAATGCCTTTACAGTATAAGGTCCAGCAACAACGGGCTCGGAATCCTTAAACTGAGTTACATCTGCCTGTTTGGAGTATACGTGCTCCGGAACGATTCTTAAATCGTTACCCCAGATGGTAACACCAAATTTCTGTGCTAAACGAGGGAAGGATTCGTTGGTAACGATCTTAACTGTATAATCGTCAACCTTTTCTACGGATGCAAATACCTGATTGAAGTATGCATTCTGGTTGATATTAGTATTGGTCATGATCATGTTAAATGTAAACACAACATCATCTGCAGTTAAATCTTCGCCATCTGACCACTTAATCCCCTGACGGATCTTCACTGTATGCTCAGTAAAATCTGCATTCGATACGGGCATACCATCTGCAACTTCACCAAACTGCTCACCCTTGATGGTATCGATTTCCCACATCATAGCTGACATGAGCTGATGAATACCAAATCCCATTGTAGTTCCCTGCATGTAGGAATTGAACTGTCCTGGTGTGTCTGTAGGTGACTGACACTCAACGATAAGAGTTTCATTTCTAGGAGTACCAACTTCGGTCAATTCTCCCGCAGGTGCAGCCGCTTCATCTCCTGAATCTGCTGTCTCATCTGAAGCTGCTTTCGTAGCTTCGGGAGCCTGTGTCTCTGTCGTCTCACTCTTCGGCTTAGAGCAACCTACGAGCATAGTCCCCACGAGAACAAGAGCCACAACGAATGCCAGTATCCTGTGCATTGCTTTTTTCATTTTAAACCTCCTCTGAAAATATAGAATTTGTTTACGAGTTACATGTTTATCTTAACATTGATATCTCTAACCATAAATTCCAAATTTTTAAGAAAGGAGTAAATTATTAATCTCGATCGATTTAATTTTGTCATTGAACTGATGTATCTCTTTAATCCTCCAGAATCGCAATTCTGACTTTATCCTGCATGGTATTTGCTATGCTTTGAACAGATGGGTTGGTTTCGCTGATGAGTTTATACACTCCGTCCGATATCGCACTGGAGATATCAAACCAGGAGTTAAGAGAACTCTTCGCAATGCCATGTCTCTTCTGCTTTTGGACAAAGTCCTCACTGATCACGAAACCATCGTCCTTAAAATTATACTCCACATCTACCTGAACGGGGATACTTTCGGTCTCATCCGCAATCTGACTTACAATACTCTTCTTGGTAACATAATCGAGAAATTGAATGGAGGCTGCATAATCTGCTGTAATTGAAACACCGATATTTTTTCCGTGAAACATATAGTTTTCTTTTTTCTCATAAGGAACCGCACCGACACCAACTTTAAAATCAACGTTTGCATCCTTAATCACAGATAACGCGCTAAGATTATTAATCATCATAGCAATTTCACCGTGAATAAATTTATTGGTTAGATCCTGTTGATTCCAATTAATGCATTTAACCGGTAGCAACTTGTTCGTTTTCAGATAATCGAGTAATTCAAATACCTTCATACCACCTTCCCCGTCCAATTCCCGAATCGATCCGCCTGTGGAATATAACAGCTGCAGGAATAGTCCCGTAACCTCCTCCGGCTGTCTAGCACCTATTCCGATTCCATAGACACCTATCTTCTGAACCTTCCTGGCTGCATCCTTCAGCTCTTCCCAGGTCTCAGGAACGGCAACGTAATTCCGAGTGAACATATTTTTGTTCCAAATTAGCACATAAGGATCACAGGTAAATGGAATACCATAATATTTACCGTCATTTCTGGTGTTATTCCACTGAACCAGAGAGTAGTGGGATACTTTGAAGCTATCGCTTATGTAATCACTCAAATCACAAAGTACATCCAGATTAATCAATGCCGGCATCACGGAATTATCACAGATGATCAAATCAGCCAACTGGTTCTGATCTAAGCTCATGCAGATTTCTTTTTTAAAATCATTTTTTGAAATGAATTTGATTTCCACCATGGGATTATTTTTGATCATGGAATACTGGCTTGCGATATCCTCCAACATCTGACGGTCCGCCGTAGTATCATAGGGAGCCAGAATCCGCAGTACTTTTCTCTCTGCTACCGGATCTGTCGCTTGTGCCTGATTGTTACTATCTCCGGAATAGTCACTTATGATAAAGAGTAATACGAAAATTACTGCAATTAGCATAATTATGTTCAACCGAAACATTTTCATTAAATCACCTTCTTATACTCTGACGGCGAAATACCACAGACAGACTTAAATACCTTATTAAAATATTTGGGGTCCTTAAATCCGACCTGATCGGCCACTTCCTGTATCCGGTATTTACCGGAAAGTATCATACGCTTTGCTATACTGATTCTGAAATTTCTCAAAAACACAACAAAGTTAACATTTATTTTCTGGCAGAACAGCTTGCTTAAGTATTCCGGAGTCACACCCACCAGATTCGCAGCATCCGATAAGGTAATATTTTTCTGGTAATTGTCTCTAATATAATTTATCACCTTCAGAACGGTCAAATTATCTACATCCACCTCACCATCGGTAACATCCAGAATGGTGTGCATAATTTTCTCATAGTTCAGAATGAGATCCGTCTTTGTCTTGCTTTCAATAATGTTATTGATAAAGTAATGAAAGATCATCAGCGGCTCCGCCTGAGAATCATATTCCTTTGCGACATTGTATACACTGGAGGAAAATCTGGCAGTATATTCCCTGATTAATTCCGGACTACCATTGCTGTCGATGACTAATCCCTTGAATTTACTGCTTGTTTTTAGTGCTTTCTCATAATCACCGTTGATAATTTCTTTACGGATTCGGTTTTCAAGATCCATCGGATAGCTGATTGAGGTAAACTCCAGCTTTTCTACCCTTTGTTTATCCAGTATCACTTCACTTCCAAAAACAAAAGCATAGGATAAAAGCTCCTTCAACTCCGTAATGGCATTCTCCAGGCCGGACAGACCCATTATCGAGGTATAACTGCAATAGCAGCAGCCGATTTCGTTTAATCCGGGTAGAATGATCGTAGAAAACATTCGGTTGATCAACCTGATTCTTTCCGCATCAAGAATCACCACCAGTATTCCATAAGAAATTGATAAATGAATTACATGGTAATTTTGGACGCCTAAGGAATCCATCTTCTCTTTGATACACTGAATCATCTCACCCACTGTCTCCTGTAAAAGACTGACCGGATTCACCAAAAATAAGGATATTTCCGTTAAATCGTTTACCTTAAGCTGCTTTGATAGTTGTCGGACTAATCGCTCCTTCATCTCAGGTTCGCAGTTCATTAAGCTCCAAATCAACTGAGCCGGATTAATTTTCTCCTCTTTCTCTTCTAGAAGCTTGGCCTCAGTATCTCTTAACAACGTGATCAGACTCTCGACATCCACCGGCTTTAATACATAATCCACCACACCCAGATGCAATGCAGTTCTGACATAATCAAAGGAAGAATGGCCGGTTAGAATCAATGCATGGAATTGAATTTCCTGCTGTTCCAATTCCTTAAGCATCGATAACCCATCCATTTCGGGCATTTGTATATCTGAAATGATTAAATCTGGTTTTTGATCCTTGATCAGCTGAATTCCTTCCAATCCGTTTGATGCAACTCCACAAATCTCATACTCTGTAAATTTGTTAATAATTTTAATCAAACCATCTTTTGTCTTAGGTTCATCCTCTACAATAAGAATACGCATAGTCTCCTCCGATACCTCTATTTTTTAGATTAGAAAGCATTCCCCCCGGAATGAATTATATTTCATATGGAAGCATCATCGTAGCGATCGTTCCCTGATCACTTGATTCTACATGAAAATAACTATTGCTGCCATAATATAGTTTTAATCTCGTAATAACATTTCTTACCCCGATGCTTGTCTCGATCGCATCCGACCAGTAATCATAGCTATTGAACAAATCCACCTGTTCCTGAGACATACCCTTTCCATTATCCTTCACCTGAATACGGATATATGCATCGTAAAGCATCTGTATATCGATATTGATTTCATCCTGATCCGTGCTGCCGGGAAATCCATGGACAATGGTATTCTCAATCAAGGGTTGAATCAGTAATTTATGTATCTTGCAATCTTTCAGTGAATCATCCATATGAATCACATATTGAAATGAATAGCAAAACCGCTCCTGCTGCAAGAAGAAATATTTCTTAAGATACTCCAGCTCCTCCTGTAGTGTAACGATTTCATTGCTTCTTTGAATACTGTATCTTAGCATAGTGGCCAGATTAATGAGCATTTTGCTGACATGGAAATCCTCATGCTCTACCGCAACCCAGTTGATCGCATCCAGTGTGTTATATAAAAAGTGAGGATTAATCTGTGCCTCCAGAGATCTGATTTCCGCATTTTTCTTTCTTTCCAGTGCTTCTCTCTCCAGTTCGCCGGCTTCCTTAATTCGCGCAATCATATCATTGAAGTGATGTGCTATCCTTGCGAATTCATCCTTGCCTTCCATGTTGATCTGCACATCATAGTCACCTTTGTCGGCCTTTCTCATTGCATTAATGATGATCTTAGCTGACCTATCCGTGCTGGATGCAAAGGACATGGCTATAAATACACATACGATACCAAACAAAATTCCGATCAGAATCAGAATCTTTGATACACTTTGTACATCCTTCAATGCATAGGTTAAGTTCTGTACATTGATCAGGGTAAAAACTCCGTTCTTGATACTGCTGACATGTACCTCCAACTGCTTAGAATTCATAAAATTATTATTCTGGAAGAAATTCTTAGTTGCTGCTTCAATGGTCTCTTCCTCCGACCCGCTATAAAGATTCTGTCCCACATAAGCTTCTAATGGAAAAGAAATGATATCTCCCTTCTCATTTATAAGGAAGGTCAGATTCGATTTTATATCGATACCGGCCGAATACACATTTCGAAGTGCGCTTTCATCAACACATAAGATAATGCTTCCGACCGGACCGTTCTTGTAATAGTTAAAATCCGTCAGCTGATGTGCTATATAGATATAATTCTTACTGCCATAGTTAATACTCGATTTATGGATTGTACCGGAGTAGATCGCATGCTTTACCTTTAAAGAATCCTTAAACATACCATTGGTTCTTAGGTTATTTACATCGAAGCAAAAGCTGTCTTCTCCGGATAGAGTAACCGCATCATAAAAGGTTGCATCTCCATTTAGACCAACAATGGCAATCCCAAGAATCTCCGGATTAGCATAAACAATATTTTCAAGCTTCTCTTCAATCTGATGTTTGGCTGAATAATATTTTTTGGTATCCCAGAGATTAATATACTGCAGATTATCAATATAGCTGCTGTCGGTATAGATATCCAATATTATATTATCATAAGCACGAAAAAAGCCTTCTACACTATTGCTGGACTGCTTAAGATTTGCTGTAATCAATTCCTTTGTCTGCTTCTCAATCGTAGTGGTACTTATTTTATTAGAACTGAATTGAATTAAGAATATTGGAAGGATCGATATCATTAACAGCATGATCATTAATTTTGTAAACAGATTTAAGGATAAAAATGTTTTGACAATAATTTTATGAAACATATGGACCTGTCCTTTTTATGTAATTTTACAGCATCTCACTATTGATTGATTAAAATTCTTATATTACTTATTGTCTAATCATGATAAGTTTCGGTATCAAGAGAAACCGTTTACGTAATTTTACCAATACAGCCATTATTAGATTAACATATTGCTTGTTATTTGTCATCTCTTTTTACTGTATGCAAAACTGCCTCACTTATCAAAGCATATTTCAAGAAGTAACACCAAATCATCGCCGCGAAGTCGCTTGCGGCTAGCTTCCGATTAAGCGGTGTGCTTTTATATCATAGGACGCAATTCCTCGTGATATAAAAAAAATCCTACGACCATCTAATACACTCCTCTTTTTGGTAGACAGTAAAATTACTGTTTATCATTAAGCAGATATATTAAATGATCGCAAGACTATACTTCTTAATCATTTGCATATTATTAGCAGACAATTTATTTATATAGAAATGAAGCTATCTCTTTCTCGGATAGATTGCATCCATGTTGCCCCAATGAGATGGACGGTTTTGTTTTTCCATGAAAATCACTTCCACAAGTTATGAATAATTGATGCTCTTTTGCTTCTTTCCAAAAAAATGATGCTTGCGACGGAGTATGATAGCTGCTGAAGGCTTCTACTGCGTCTATCCCTGTATCGACCAGGGAGGGCAGCAGCTCATGATGATCCTTCAAATTCACGCCAGGATGCGCGAGAACCGCCTTCCCGCCATTTTTATGGATCAGCTCTACTGTCTCTTCGAAGGAGGGATATTCAATTTTAGTGTAGCATGGTTTTCCCTGAGAATAGAAATCCCAATAGAAGTTAACATAAGGATTGTCTCCTCTTGTTCTGCCTGCCCGGTAAGGACTTAATAAGGGATGATTACAGTACCTCGTCTGATTCAATAAAACTTCGGCAAACATCTCTCCAGTCCAGCTGTTCATCCAGACATTATTCTTTGCAATTTTCTGCATATCCTCTTCTGTAATATCAAATCCCAGTTCTTTCGTCTTTTCGAGCATTTGGATTGAAGCGTTCCTGCTTTGAGAGTTAACATTTTCTTCGATGCGATAAAAATCATCCGCATGATAATCAATACCATACCCAAGCACATGAAAATTTAAATTTAGGAAAACACAATCAATTTCAATCCCCGGAATATAATGTATCCCTGCTTCCTGAGCTTCTCTTTGAGCCTCTTCATTCGCTCGTACTGTGTTATGATCTGTTATAGACATAGTCCGGATGCCACCGGCAACACATCGTTCCACCAGCTGTTTCGGTGTTAATTCACCATCATCGCTGTACATGCTATGCATATGTAAATCAATCAGATGAAGCATCTATTGTCCTCCTGCGCTGCGGCGATCTTTTTTACTATTATCATACGGCTTATATTACTCTGAAGCAATATGTATTTAGACACATGAAATAGTTCATAAAGAGTAATTACCCGATTTTCAGATATTACTTTACTCCATCGCATATAGACTCACTAATTGTTACGTGTTACGATATCTTCTGCAGCCTCCCAAAGCCTTGGCAGAAAATCAGAGACGTCCTTCGCACGACAGATAAAGTCATTGTTGGTTCGCAGTCCCAGATCTGCAACCATTTCCTCAAATGCCGGCAGATGTGCCTTCAAGGTCTCCGGCGATGCATCAACCGACAGAATTTTATGGCAACGGGCAAAGGTTGCCACAATCCAAAACACTGCCTCACGGTGATTACCCGCCCGAATAAGTTCACGGCTTCCGTCGATTGCAATCGGTCGCGCACTGGCAGTTATATCTGTGCTGAACATAAACGGAGTCTTAGCTACCGCTGCCGCCACATCAAAGGTCTGAGCAAGATGCTCAAGGTGCTGTTCCATTCTCTGTGGTGAAAGTTCAGTACACCCCAGTAAATCAATCAGCTTATTATAGATATCTTCATACCCATATTTGAAGAGTACCTCACGCACTGCAAGATATCGCTTACGTACAGTAGGATTACGAAGAGCCGCCACCAGAATCAGATGCGTAGTAATTCCGGTCGGAAACAACCAGGAAGTTACCAAATCATAAAAGGGTGCATTAACATCAATGCTGTTCAGACCATTCTGTATCTTCTGCATAACATTCCCGCACCTGCGAAGTACCCACTCCTTCTCTGCAAAATGAAGGGATACCTCAGACTGGAGTTCTCTTAAGTGTCCGGTTGGATCCTCTATTATCGCATCCATACGAAAGCTACCCGCCAGATGATAAGAGATCAGAACCTCTTTTGCGGACTTAAGCTGATTCATGGACAGATAAGTCACCTCCAGCAAGGCACCATCATAGAGAAACTTTCCCAGCTTCATTGGGGGTTCAGCCAAATTCATTACAACAACAATGTCAACATCAGAATGCTCTGCAAGCTCGGTCTCTTCCTGCATCTCTATAATTGATCCGCTAAAATAAGCTCCCTGAAACCATTCTTCTTTTGAAGCATGCTCCGTGACCCATCGTATCGCTGCCTGTTTGGCGGTTCTTACATTCATATTTTTTACACCCCATTTCTGTCAGTATAGAAAAGGCCTACAATTTCTGCGCATCTAGAATAAACGTGGATGCATCAGAACCCATAAATATCCTACTTTCTGTATAGAAGGTTACTCTGAATTTTCCATCAGTTACCTCCAATCTGCCAACAAAAAGTATTATCCCATTATATCTTTTACATGAAAACCCAATAACATAAATATTACTATAGAGGAAACCTTGGAAAAGTCAGCTATTATTACCATAATCTGAATTAAGAATGGTTCGTATAGAATGGGCATTTCATATCATACTTTAAAGAAGCAGCTAAGGAGACTGCATAGCATGTCCGATCTAATCTTATTTCACTCTTCTATTCTATAATTCGATTATTGCCCAGTATATCAGGTTTATGAATCATACTGTCCGCCTGGGAAAGCTCATGAATTACCCTGCAGGGGTTACCTGCTGCAAAGCTGTTTTCAGGAATATCCTTCACCACAACGCTCCCTGCACCGATCACGCAATTATCTCCGATGGTAACTCCGGGGCACACAATCACATTTGCTCCGAACCAACAATCCTTACCGATTTTAACGGGTTTTGCATAACACATACGCTTTATGGCTCCGTCCTGATCAAGCATAGCCCGTCGCTCATCCGGAAGCATCGGATGGACCGGTGTGACAATTGTAACATTCGGACCAAAATTGCAGTCATCTCCAATCGTTACCGGTGCATCGTCCTGTATCGTCAGATTGAAGTTGCCAAAAAAGCGCTCTCCGATCCTCGTATGTTTTCCATAATGAATATAAATTGGACCCTGTAAAAAACTATTCCTTCCAATCTCATCAAAAATATTTACGATTAACTCTTGCCTTTTCTCTGTTTCATCTTCAAAGGTACGATTATACTCCGAGCAAAGATTGTGTGTTCTTAGTTTTATTTTTCTTAGCTCGGGATCTCCCGGTGAAAACAGGGTTCCTGCAAATATTTTTTCCTCTTCTCTCATCTTTCTCCTCCTTAACTTTCCGGTCATTTGTTTCTTCACTGTAAAACTCAGGAATCAATCATAACAAATTATACCATAATATAGCGCTCACAAAAAGGTGTAAACTCATTTTTGAGGATAGTTCATGTGTTTTAGTGCTCTGGCCGAACTGGATTATAGAAAAGAGGCTATTGTAAAAGGTATATGGTTAGTTATTCTTCCCTTAACTAATTCAAATACATTACAATAACCTCTTAAACTAATATCTCTATCCTCTTAAACTAATATCTATGGTCTCCAGATATGCCATAGGTGATTATTTTGTCCGGTAGCAAATACATCCAGGCGATTTCCTCCCCAAGAGACAGCCGCCGGTTCTGATGAGATTACTCCGCCGATATCTTGCCATCCACTCCATCTTCTGCCATTCCAGGTTCTCATAATCAATTGATTTCTCTGTCCTCTTGCAAAGATCTCAAGTCGGTTTTCGCCTGTGGATGCCGCAGCAGGACCCGAGGTGATCGCACCTTGCCCAAGATCTTCCCAGCTGCTCCAACGATTTGCATTCCAATAAATATGCCACAGACTTTGATTCTGACCACGAGCAAAGACATCGATTCGATTGGGTCCCCAGGATACTGCTGCCGGTGCAGAGTTCAAACTTCCGCCAAGGCTCTCCCAATTACTCCAGCGTGTTCCGTCCCAATAAATATGCCAAAGAGCACTATCCTGACCGATCCCGAAGACATCAAGGCGGTTCTCTTGCCAGGAGGCCACTGCGGGTGAATTAATCAACACTCCGCCAAGATCCTCCCAATTGCTCCAACGTGCACCATCCCAGTATTTATGCCAAAGTGCACGATTTTGACCAACTCCGAAGATATCAATCCGGTTCCTGCCCCAGGATACTGCTGCCGGTGAGAAATTTATGATACCTCCAAGATCCTCCCAGTTACTCCATCGTGTCCCGTCCCAGTAGATGTGCCAGACTGCTTGATTTTGCCCCCTGCCGAAGACATCCAAACGATTTGGCTGCCAGGAAGCGACCGCAGGAGCTGAAGTCAATATCCCTCCAAGGTCCTCCCACGCACTCCAGTCCGATACCGGCGGTTGTGACGGAGGAGGTGTCGGTGGCTGCGACGGAGGTGGTGTTGGTACTGGACCGCTTTCCCTGATTACTCTTAAGATCAAATTTCTGATGATCTCAATGACTCGATTCTCCGGGACCCGGTACATTTGAAAGTAATACATTAGTACCGGGTTATCTCTGCGAAGTCCCGCCAAGAGCCGCTGCGTTATTTGCTCCGGAGTTCCGGTGTAAGCATTCCTATTTTCCAGAGTATAGTAAATGATACTGTTGAAAAGATTTCTCGCTGTAGGCCGCTGTATCCCATAGTCACTGAGTTCTCTGTAAAAATCATCAAAATATCTTCTGTAACCTGAAATCATACGATTAAAACTTTGTGGATCCCGAAACATAAAAAACCGCCTAATTACTTTTTATTCATTATATGCATAATCAAGTGCATAGCTTCCAATCCTACCGAAATCATATGTTTTGTCATATATCGGGTTATTTGAGATAAAGTGAATCATCACGGGTGCGCGGTCAAGCTCCGGTTCCTTTTGAAATAAGAAGCGGTCCGCCTGACGCAATGCCTGCAATGCCGTTGGCATTTCTTGATAGAAGATTTTGTTTCGAATAAATGCACTACCAAAAACATCTTCTCCATCCACCAATACAGAGCCTGACAAGACTAATCCGTTTCTTTCCTGTTTCCAGGCAACCCTGACCTCATCTCTCATTCGCGTAATCTGATCCAGTGCATAACGATCAGCTACAAATACAAATAATTCCCCGGTTGTGTCGGAATGGGTAATCGTATATGTTCTTTTTAGAATCGGATCGTATGGTTTCATCACACCGCGATATTGTACAAATACTTTCTCTGGTTTCAGTACCCTCACACTTCCTGCTTCTTTCCTTATCCTTGCTATTATTCTATTCGCTGTGGTTAATTGTGTTATTCTATTACTGTTTCTTCTTTCTTGAACAAATAATGCTCTGAAGTACGATGAAGAAGCAAAGCATTGCAGCACGTGTAATCTGCGGCCACCAGGGGTCCTGGCTGCCAATCGCGGTAACGATTAATAATACTATCCCGCTTGTTAATACACCAAAGAGAGTGCCGAAGACATTACCGACACCGCCGGAAAGCAGCGTTCCTCCGATAATTGATGCGGCTATTGCATCCATCTCAAGGCCGGTAGCCTGCTGAACCGAACCGGAGCGAGTATGAAACAGGTATAAAAACCCTCCGATGCCCGCAAGCAAACCGCATAGTAAATGTGCATAGAATCTGGTTCTCTTGACGTTAATGCCAAGCATCAATGCACTCTGTGAATTACCCCCTATGGCGTAAAAACTACGTCCGAGCTTTGTTTTTTTCAGCAGCCAATACATCAGACAAACGATAATCAGAGCTACAAGGACACCGTATTCCAGCTTTGATTGAATAAAAACACCTTTACGGTTGACGTCACCTAAAAAAGGAATCTGAATCCTTGCACCTGACAATGCCTCAAAGCCATCATTATCAACCTGTATCTGATTTACTTCAATCAATGCCACCAATCCTCGGCCCAAGAACATGCCCGCCAGTGTCACGATGAAGGGCTGCATCTCCAGATAGGCAATTAGAAAACCTTGGACCGCACCAAAGAGAAGACCGATCGCCAATGCAAGAATAAGAGAGGTGACAAAATTGAACCCATAATTATTCAGACAGACGATACAAGCTGTACAGATGAGTGCGGTTGAGCCTCCTACCGATATATCAATACTGCCTGTAATCATAACAAGCGAAAGTCCACAGGCGATAACAATTAGAGCAGCATTTTCGTTAAAGAGATTGAAGAACATCTGAACCTTACTGAAGCCTTTATCACCGAGGAAGATAATAGAAAGAGCATAGATGGCAATAAATAGTGAAACAGTTATGGTTAGTAAAAATGCGGTATCAGTGAAAACCTCTCTTCGTTTCTGCTTATTTAAAAGGGTACTAGCGTTACCGGCTCCTTGAACTTTATTCATGTTTAGCATAATAACCATGCTCCTTTCCATCGCCTGCAGTCATTCTGGATAAATGTATCTTTTTGCCGAAGATAGTCTTGAAAATCGGCGTTTGGATGATTACAAGCAGAATGATGATCACGGCTTTAAAGACCGGAACAGCATTTGTATTCACATTCAGTGTAGTTAACATCGAGGTAAGAGTCTGAATCGTATATGCTCCAATGATAGAGCCTGTCATATTGAATTTGCCACCGCTCAGTGAATTACCGCCAAGGGCGACTGCCAGGATCACATCCATCTCAATGCTTGGGACGATTGTATAAGGATTCACCGTCTGTACCCTGCTTGATTGAACAAAGCCCGCAATTCCGACACAAAGGCCTAAAATAACAAAGGTCAAAAGTTTAATCAGCGCCGGATTGAGGCCATTCAGATTGGAGGACTTATCATTGATTCCTACCGCACGGGTATACAGGCCCAGGTTTGTTTTCTTTAGAGCAAGAAAGGTTATCGCAATCACAGCAATCGTGATAAGCAATGGTGTAGGAACCGGAAATCCGGGAATAAAATTACCGTAATATCCGAAGCTCGGCACCGCTTTTGGTTTCAGTCCACCCATTGCCATAGATCCAATCGACCGACCCGCCGTAAACAGGATTAGTGTAGCCACCATAGGCTGTATGTTAAATTTGGACACAAGAATACCATTAAAGGCTCCGCATGCCATACCGGCAAGGCAGCCAAGTAAAAGAGCTACAAGGATCGGTGCATGCAGCTGTATCGGCTGAGTTTCATTACCGCACAGAATTCGCATAATTACTCCGCCTACTATGGCGATTGTTGCACCTACACTGATATCCTGACCTCTGGAAGCAGCTGTAACTAATGTCATACCGATGGACAGAATCACAAGCTCCGTTGCATTATTCAATATATTAATTATATTTCCAATAAGGACCGGATTGCCGGAGCTGTCTCTGCCCAAACTAATTCTTAAGAAGCTCGGATTGATAAACATATTGATCAAAAGCAAAAATGCAAGAAATGCAATGGGGATAAACAATCTGTGTCTCACAAATCCTCTCAGAACCGGTTTCCACTGACCGGCATCATGTTTTCTGATTTTGGCCATTTTGATTCACTCCCCCCGCTATTGTATACATTATTTTATCCTGTGTCATATCCTCTCCCCTTAATTCACCAACCATATACAAGTCTCGCATTACAATCAGTCTGGAACAGGTACGCAGCATCTCTTCTATCTCTGACGATATGAAAGTAATACTCATCCCCTCACTAGCAAGCTTTAGTACTAATTTCTGAATCTCCACCTTTGTACCGATATCAATACCGCGTGTCGGCTCGTCAAGAATCAGATATTCGGGGTGCGTGAGCAGCCAGCGGGCGAGAATAACCTTCTGCTGATTTCCCCCGGATAGTGAACTGATGGGGGTATCCGCCGAAGCAGTTTTAATCCCGAGTAACTTGATATATTCATCGGCGAAGGCTTGTGCCTGGACCTTCGAAATCGGCCGAAAGAAACCCTTCATAACCTGCAGAGCAAGAATGATATTTTCACGGACAGACAGATCGCCTATGATACCATCCCTCTTCCGATCCTCCGAAAGATATCCGATTCCCTCCTTCATTGCCCTTCTTGGGGATGTAATGTTTACATTCTCTCCCTTTATTCGCAGCTTTCCCTTTATGACCTTATCTGCGCCAAAGATAGCTCGCACGCATTCACTGCGCCCCGATCCAAGCAATCCGGCAAATCCTGTCACCTCTCCCTTGTATACAGTAAAATGAAATGGCTTGATTCCAGAACTACTAGCCAACCCTTCTGCTTCGAGAATAGTCTCTTTCGCATCATCGATCCCGGCTGATGCCACGTTATGAATATCCGCCAGATCCCCAAGCTCTTTGCCCATCATCTTAGCAACGAGTTCTACTCTGGGCAAATCTTTGATCAGATATTCTCCGACAAGCTCACCATTACGCAATACCGTAATTTTATCGCACAGCTCATATACCTGCTCTAGAAAATGAGTAACAAAAATGATACCCACTCCTCTATTTTTAAGTTCGCGCATCAATGCAAACAGCTTAGTGACCTCTTGATCATCAAGAGAGGAGGTAGGCTCGTCAAGGATCAATACCTTGCAATCCATATCAACAGCACGCGCGATTGCCACCATTTGCTGAACCGCAATGGAGCAGTTTGAAAGCTGCTGCGTCGGTTTTACCGGTATTCCGAGACCTTTTAAAATGCCTTCCGCTCTTTTATTACTTTTCTTCCAATCGACAAATATATCGTTATTTCTTCCAATGAACAGATTTTCGGCAACCGTCAGGTTCGGGCATAAGGTAATTTCCTGATACACGGTGCTTATCCCAAGCTTTTGCGCCTCTTGCGGCGATTTAATATGTACCGGCTTCTCCATTCCTTTCATACTGATTTCTCCGGCATCCTTCGAATACACACCGGTCAAAACCTTGATTAAAGTGGACTTACCGGCCCCATTTTCACCCATCAGAGCATGAATTTCACCTTCCTGCAGAGTAAAGTCTACGTTCTGTAGGGCTCGCACACCAGGAAAGCTCTTATAAATACCTTTCATTTCTAGAACTGTATCTTGCATAATAATATTACTCAACCTCCGTTCAGGTTCGATCTTGACATCTAATCTTCTACCATTCTTAACTTATAAATGCGCGGCGCCAGGATCCGCAAATGATATCCACATACTCAGCGCCGCGCATTTTAATCAATATCTTACCTTATTTTTCGTTGAAAAAATACTGCCATTCAACAGCTTGCTTTCTCTTTAATAGGAACGTGCATCAACAACGTCCTGTGTAATGGTAGCACAGTCAAACATCTCTTCATCTACATATGCATTTTTCTCAACAGCCTCGCCTGCCTCAAGCTGATTAATCAGTTTCACAATACGAGGTCCATGAAGCGGATTGCACTCTACATCCAGATTGAATTGACCTGCAAGAACCTTCTCCAGAGCCCACTTATTTGCATCAAAAGCGATTACCTTAACATCTCCATCCTTACCATATGTAATTCCGGCAGCATCCATAGCATCACAAGCTCCACGAGCCATGTTATCATTCTCTGCATATACTACATTGAATTTTGTCCCTGATGCGATAAGATCGGCAACTGCCTGTTTTGCAAGTGTTTCGTCCCAGCCCTTCATGTTCTGATTGAAAACGATCTCCCAACCGTTTGCCTTCGCACCGTCTTCGATTGCCTTGGAACGTCCAAGCTGTGCAGAAGAACCGGTATCACCGCCAAGTACAACAATCTTGTTTTCCGGTAATGCTTGCTTTTTCAACCAATCAACAGCCTTATTACCTTCTGCCTCAAAATCGGAGCACACCATTGCGGTGTAAAGATCCTCTGTCAGATCAAGCTTACGGTCAGCCATGATAAATGGAATTCCGGCTTCCTTTGCGGATTTGGCAACATCCTCCCAACCAGCTGACTGAAGTCCTAATACGACGAGGTAATCAACCTCTTCCTGAATCAATTGCTGTGCCTGTGAAATCTGTTTTGCATGGTCACCCTCACCAAAGACCATCTTAATTTCAAAGCCTGCTTCCCCAAAAGCCTCGTTGAAGGATTTTGTATTCGCAGTACGCCAGTCTGATTCGTTAGCATTTGTCTGTACAACACCAACGATTACTTTCTCGCTTTTTGTGTCCGAAGACGCAGTCTCATTGTCTGCAGCAGCACTTTGGTTGTCCGTTGTTGCATCCTGATTGCCTGTCGTCGTACTTGCCTTATCAACCGTGCCGCAAGCCGTAAGAGAGAATACAAGCATAGATGCCAGAATGAAAGAAATTACTTTTTTCATAGAAAACTCCTCCTATCATTTTTACTTTGAATATTGAATTTACTTGTAAGCAAGATGAAGTATATTCAATTTTTCAAAAGAAAAATACGGAGATTATTCCTGTCTTTGTAGTTATTTTTACTGTGTTTCTTTCTATCTCCTTTTTTGGTTAATATTTCTATGAAAATGGTTTGATTTTTTAATAAGTCCTTCCAATTCGGTCTCTACCGGCATTTTTCGCCTCAAAGACTTTTCCGTCTACGTAGGATACCTTCGGAGCTTCTTCCCCTTTTTCCAGGCGTTCAATAATCTCTGCAATCAGTTCTCCCTGAAGAGGATTACATTCAATGTCTGCATTAATGAAGCCGGCTTCCATCTTATCAAAGGCTTCGGATACTGCATCAAAGGAAATAATTTTAATCTTTCCATTTACTCCACAGGTTAGCCCCGCCTCCCGTATAGCTTCAATTGCTCCGAACGTCATATCATCATTTTGTGAGACCAGAACGTCTATATCATCAAATTCCTTCAGATACTTCTCCATCACTTCTTTCCCTTTTGCTTTGGTAAAATCACCGTTTTCATGCGCAAGAATATTCCAATTCTCATGCTGTGCAGCAATATCCTCAAATCCCTTGGAACGTCCGATCTGGGCGGTTGAATTCGGGGTACCCTCGAGAACAACTATATTAACCGGTGTTTCTGAAGTATCCTCACTTTCTCGTTCCTTCAGATACTTTTCCAGCCACTCTCCTGCTTTCTTACCCTCGGAATATTTATCCGTACCTACACATGCAACATAGAGGCTCTCATCCTTTGTATCAATCATACGATCCACAATGATGACCGGAATCCCTGCCTGCTTTGCCTCCGTAAGCACTGTATCCCAGCCGGTCTCCATTACCGGTGCAATAACAATATAATCCACTTCCTGAAAGATAAAGCTTCTTACATCCTTAATCTGATTTTCCTGGCTTTGTCTCCCATTTGAGAATATCAAGGAAAATCCATTCTCTTTGACCAGAGCATTCTGGATAGATTTTGTATTCGCTGTTCGCCAGTCCGATTCTGAACCAAGCTGAGAGAAACCTACAATGATCAAATCAGAATCAATATCCTCCGTATTCTCGGGACTACTCGTTTGAAGGTTTTTCAACGGTCTTAAGCTGCAGCTGGCGAGTGCAATCAGCCCAATAAATAATGTCCATAAGAGAAACTTTAATTTTCTATTCATATTCCACCTCGATTCGTTCATTCTCCACCAGTCTTGCCGGGATCCTGATCATGATATCCGTTCCTTCTCCCTTCTTACTATGTATCTCCAGTCCATATCCATTCCCATAATTTAATTTAATACGTTTATTCACATTGGCCAAACCGAAGCCGGTACTCTGCTCGCTGCCAGGCAGTTCAATTTCCTTTCTTAGCGCCTTTAGCTCCTCTTCTCCCATGCCTATTCCATTATCAATTACATGAAAACAGATAACCTCGTCCATCATCTCGCCGGTTACTGTTATCTTTCCTCTTGCCCTCAGCATTTTAATCCCATGGTATAAGGAATTCTCTATGAGTGGCTGCAGTGTCAGCTTTAGTATCTGATATCTGTACAGTTCTTCCGGAATTCTGATTTCATAATCCAGAATATCCTTATATCTGGACTGTTGTATCTGCAGATAGCTTTTGATATGTATTTCCTCTTCCCGAATCGTGATAAAATCTTTTCCCTTACTTACTACAATCCGGAAGAACTCTGACAGCGATACCACCATGTCAATCGCTTCTTTGTTTTTGTCACCCTCAATCAGCCAGATGATGGTATCCAGGGTGTTATATAAAAAATGGGGATTAATCTGAGTTTGCAGAAGCTTAGATTCCATATATCGTAGGTTCTCCTGCTCCAGCTTGATGCTTTTCACCTGTTGCTCCAGCTTGTAAGCCATATCGTTAAAGCTGTCGGATAGGATGGATAATTCATCATGATTTTCACAGGTTGTCCTCGCAGTAAAATCTCCCTTTGCTACCAGTGCCGTCGTATCGCATAATGTTCGGATCGGTTTCGTAATACTGTCTGTCACAAGGATATTCACTAAAACAGATGCAACAATAATGGAAGAAAGTGCTATGATCATCGTCACAATTACATCCGTTACCTGCTCATTTAAGCTTTGTCTTATTGCTTCAAAATTCTGTGTTTCATAATAGATGTAATACTGGATTTCTTCCTGAAACAATTCAGTCAGAATGTAGATGTCCGATTCCAACATCTCAATATTTTCTTCGTAGTGGCCAGTTTGCTTCAGATTATCCCGTATCTCATTCATTCGATCCTCCAAAGTATCGAGATTAAGAAGAATACGTTTAATCCAGTCCAAACTTTCTCTGCTCGAGGTAATCTCCCGGAGCTTCGTAAAATTGTCTCTCGCAGCCTCGATCAGCTTATAGGGATTTTTTAGATCACTGTTCTCGTCAATGGATTCGAAGGTTTCCGCTTCTACTACAATTTTATACATACTTTCGTCCATTTCCTCTTTAAAATTGAGGTTATAATTATTTGCTGAAGTAATCCTTCGCACAATCGTATCATATGCGGTGCTGTAATTATGCAGTGCCGCGATCTGGTATATAGAGAGAATTATCATCGGAATGATGATGACAACCGCTACCAGGAAAAGCTTCAGCCTCAGGGGATATTTAATTGGTTTTCCGCTATTATCATTTCTCATACTTTCCCCCATTTTGTTGCTCAAGCTTCCCTTGCAGCCTGTATTCTGACGGTGTGCAGTTCTGCGTCTTCTTAAATATGTAACTAAAATAATGAGAATCCTGATATCCTACTAAATAGCCTATCTCCGTGATCTTTCTTCCTGAACATCTCAAATACTCCTTTGCCTTCTCCATGCGGATATCCGTAAGATATTCGATAAAGGTCATTCCTGTTTCCTGATTAAAAAGAGAACTGAAATAATTGGGGCTGACATTCACTGTTGATGCCACCTTATCCAGAGAAAGTTCACTCATCGAAAATTTTTGATGAATATATTCCTTTGCCTGCGCAATCAGCCCGGCATATCTTTTCTGACTGTTTTTATTACGCAGATCAATTGCATCCTTTAATATATGTTTATAAAATTCTCTGCAATCCTCAAGACTGGTGAATTGATCTGCAGCACTATTCAAATCAATGAGATGTTTATCTATCTTTTCCTTTGGGTATTGAAGAGTGGTGAGAAATTTCATAATCGCTGAATATCCGTCCATGATAATGTAATGCCGAAATAGATCCGAACTCATGGCTCCGGCTCCGAAGCCATCAAAGTATCCATTTACAAATTCATCCACATCATGGATCGTACCCCTCTTTAAGAAATCATCCAGGAGACTTCGATCCAGTTTCTCCAAGTTCAACTCACTGACATTGCTGACATTAATTCGGTTTCCCATCTGTGCCTTCATATTTCGAACATCATTGTAAGACAGGAACTGATCCCTATTTTCAAAATAACGAAGAGAAAAAGCACTGTTCGCATCAAGATACGACTTATGTAAATCACGGACACGATGAACACAACGACCAATTCCACCGAAATAATGCACCTTATCAACGCAGATATGGATTAATAAATCACACAACTCCTTAGTTAATGCTTCGATTTGAGATTCATTCTCGCCAAGCAGGATAAATGCCCAGCCGTCCATACCACGTTCAAAAACCTTTATATCAGGAAATTCTTTCAGGCCTTGTGCCATTCTCGCTTCACACTGTACTATTTCATTCGAGTACTCGTACATATCCTCCTGTACCTTGAATTGGAAGAGCATAATACAAAAAACACTGGCCACCATACTAATGCCAAGCTCTTCTTCTTGTTCAATAATCTGAGAGAGAGACATTTTTTCACTGACCAGGGCATGAAAGAAATCCTTTCTTTTTTCCCCCTGTTTCTGATATACCAATAGCTGATACTGTTCCAGAATCAGTTTTTCCTTCCGTTCCTTTTCAATGGTTGTGGCTGCATTTTTTACTGCGGTCATCAGTTTGTCCGAAGTTACCGGCTTTAGCAGATATTCACTTACGCCGATATCAATTGCCTTCTGCGCATATCCAAAATCACTATACCCACTGATGATAATGATCTTCAGCTGCGGCATATCCTTTTTTAGTAATTTACTTAATTCAAGACCATCCATGAAAGGCATCCTGATATCGGTAATCAGAATGTCCGGTTGCTCTCTGATTATCACCGGATAAGCCAACTCGCCGTCACTCTCATCTCCAACAATCTCGAAGCCTTCCTCTTCCCAATGGATCTTGTTCTTAATTCCTTCTCGTATGACAATTTCATCTTCTACTAAGAATACCTTATACATAAATCCCCCCACAAATCCCATAAAATATATTTCATTATTATATCATTGTCAGTATTTAATGTCCGGTCAGGTTAGTTGTATAGCATTTTGTTCAAATTAGCATGTTTGTATTGGCAACAAACTAATCATATCATAATATTTGGAAAAAAAATAGTATCCGTGACTGGAATCGTCCCAAATGCATAAAATAGTTACTACCTTAATATGAGGAGCTTAACTACATTGAAAATGAAAATTATCTTCGAAAGCGTTTTTTCGCTGTTCTTCATGATGCTGATAGGCGTTTACGGTAATAAGAGAAAGATCATTACCACTGATATAAACAAAGGGTTAATTGAAATTCTCATTCAAATCGCTTTACCATTTATGATTTTATCCTCATTTCTCTATCCCTATGACGACTCCATCAAGTCGAATGTAATAAAAGCCTTCTACTATACTGGTATCGTCTATATTATAACGATTTTCCTCTCTTATTTTGTCCTTCTACCAATAAAAAAGAACAAGAAAACGATTCTTCATTTTTCCAATGTATTTGTAAATACCGGATATATCGGATTTCCAGTGCTATATTCTATCTACGGCGCAGAGGGGGTTGTTTATGGATCCGTATTCAATATGTTTTTTGTGGTGCTTTTATGGACCTATGGATTGTTTCTTTTCAAAGGTGAGCTTAAAAGAGAAGACTTCAAGGAAGAATTACGCAAGATACTTTTGAATCCATCGATTATTGCTGTATGCGCCGGCATATTAATCATGATATCTAATATTCCGATTCCTATTCCCATTTTATCAAGTATTAAAAGTATAGGAGGAATTACTGGACCTTTATCAATGATTATTATAGGTGTAATCCTCTCCAATATCAAACTAAGAAGATATCTGAATGATTGGACACTGTATTACGGATTGGCTATCAAATTAATCGGAATTCCGGCTATCCTATATATCCTTTCGTTATACTTTTGGGAACCTACCAAGGTAACGAATACTGTGATTATTATGTCGGCAATGCCTGCTTCTGCCATGACAGCAATATTTGCCGAGAGCTTTGATCAAGAAAAGGAATATGCTGCCGTGGTGGTATCCTTATCCACCTTACTTTCCTTGTTTACGATCACTTTATTTATCAATTTCATACAATAGGTTGAATAACATCATACAAAACATCGCAATTCTATCTACTTACCCAATTCCTTCCAATGACTAAAGGCATCGCTTAACTCCATGAGAGAGTCAGCTTTATCCCTAGCTGCGACAGCTCCTCGAAGACGTGCGATATTGCTCGTCAGAAAGTTTATCTCATCTCGTTCCTCACTGAACTGAATTCGCTTTATTACTTTTCTCCATGCATAGTCCAGTTCATCAACCTCAGCCACTGCTTCCTCCCAGGACTCATTATTTATATCATTCGTCAGGTTTTTAATTTTTTCTTCCACATCATCCTTCTCCCCGAATGGTTTTTTTAAAAAGCCGCCGCTGATCATAATACAGACAAATAACACCAATGCAGCAATCGGAATTGCCGCTACCAAGAACTTTCTCATAGACCTTCCTCCTAAAATGGACCTTTATAATCACCGATGTCCTTAACCTGCTTAATATTATCCTTATACTTATCTATATATAAGCTTCCAGCATCATTCAACGTCAATAAAAATACCTCTGAGATATCCTTCACACCATGTTTTTTCAGTTGATCCATCAGCCATTTCTTATCTTTTTTCATTTGACGGAGATTTTCCTCAATCAATTTTCCGTCATAGATAAGTTCTGTGCTGATTCCTGTTGGAGTCACTGTGATATTCATATCCTTTGGCGTTAAAGGCAGATGCTCCGGTTTTTTGAGCACAGAAAGACTGCCATTTGGTTCAATAATGGCATAATCCACTTCATTTAAATCAAAGATTCCTTGGTTTCTTAACAGCTCCAATATATCTGTAATGCGGAATTTCATTTTTTTCAGTACATTTTCCATAATCTTGCCGTTCATGATTACTATGGTCGGCTCTCCTTCAAAAAATTTGGCAGCATATCTCCACCTCAGTGTAATCATCTCCATCAAATAAGCTAAAACCGCCCAGGTTGCAAGTCCTATCCAATGTGGCCAGGCTCGGCTGGATAGATCCACTGTCACTTCGGAAGCTATGGAACCAATTGTGATTCCTAAGATATAATCAAAGAAAGTTAACTGGCTGATCTGCTCCTTACCCAGAATACGTGCAAATATAAGCAGCGAAAAATAACTTATGACAGCTCTCACGATAACTACTAGCGCTTCATTCATAGCTTACTACCTCCAAAGTATATTTCCTGTTTTATTATTATGAAAAATTAATAATTTATGCAAATAAAGAGTCCGCCTCTGCAGTTAAAATTCAACGATAGAAAGCACGCTTCGCGAACTTTCTATTGTCATGAATAAAACATGCATTCGCCGGGCACACAAAGTAAAGCCCAGGAGTACATTGACTCCTGGGCTTTGGTCCTGTATTGTAGATAAGTATATGCTTTTACATTTACTGGATTACGTATTGCATTTTCAATTATTTCATTAACAAATTATAGATCACCTGAGCTACTTCTGCTCTGGTTATCTCCGCCTTCGGGGAGAGCTTTTTCCCGCTTCCTCCGATGATTCCGGTTTTAGTCAATAAAGTAACCGCCTTCTTTGATGATGCCGAAACCTGTTTTGAATCACTGTAGGTGCTCAGTTCCTTGCCTGTATCCCCCAGCGGAAGTTTATCCATTGCTTTCAAAGCATTGTAAGCCAGAACAGCCATCTCTTGTCTGGTAATCTCTTTTTCAGGTACGAATTTATTATTCGTTACTTTACCACATAGACCCAGTCTCTTAGCTGCTGACAGGTAGCCCGCATAAGAGGTAGTGCCTGCATCTGCAAAGTTGTTCTTTGGTTTCTTATCCGGTGCAATATCATAGGCTTTCATCAGCGTAACCAGGAACTCTGCGCGGGTCACCTTTGCTTTCGGGCTAAAGGTCCCTTTACCGATACCTTCCATAATTCCTCTAGCTGAGACAAAATCAACTGCTTTACTGTAGCTGGCGTCAGAAGGTACATCCTTGAAGCTTATCTTATGATAGCCAATCGCATATTCCGAAAAATGATTTGTATTGAAGCTGATTGTCCCCGTCTCCGGATGATAAGCGCAATTGCGAACGGTTACCGGATCCCCCTTGTCATTGATGTAATAGATTACAATAGCATTGGTATCCTCTCCCTCTTTCGGGGTATAAGGAACCGTAACTGTTACATCCTTAGCAAACTGTGATATGGTTTGGTCGCCGTTCGCTACACGGAAGCTGAACACCGGTCTATTACCTATCAGTTGCTTTGCTTCTTTGGAAAGATTTGCTTCCTCTACTCTGGCCGCTGTGATTACTACATCAGTCCCAGATGTGCCGGATAATGTTGCAAGATCTTCGGCGTCAAAACTGATGGCCGCTACCGGTGTAGATACGGTAAGAATACCAATCTTATTCTCCGCTGCTTGCTTCAACGCTTCAGCAGGTATACTGGTCACTACCATATTCGTTGTTGTCGGAGCTTCCACCCGGATCTCTACGGTTGCTGTCTTACCCTTCTGCTGCTTCGCTGCCAAGTTTGCATCCTTAATTGCATTCATCACTTGATCTAAAGCGACTTCTGCTACTGCTTTATTATCGTAAATATCGGCCTTAGTAACCGTAAACCCTATCGCCTGGGTTTCTCCCTTGTTTGGTGTCGCTTCCGGCTCCAAAAGCTTTGTATCTTCCTTTGGAGCTTTTGTATCCGGCATACCATTATCACCAGCATTGTTATTTCCACCGGAATTATTATTTCCACCGGAGTTATTATTGCCTCCCTGGCTGTTGTCATCACGTGCTGTCCCTGTAAGGACGATGTTGTTGAAGCCCTCCAGCGCTAATTCAATCCGATAAGCTCCGGTCGCAAACATCGAAGCAGGAATAACAATCTTTCCTTCTTTCACAGAACCGTCAGCTAAAGCTGAGCCATTCACCATGATCAGAGCTTTTCTGGCTGGTTTTTCAACACAGTCTAAGAAGCTTGTCTTATAATCTCCATTCTTTAGCTCTATTACATAATCCTTCCCCTTAACTGGAGAACTAGTGTTAAGCACAGTATCAGCCGGCGCATCCTTAGCCCCTTCCTGAACTTCTGCGGTCATAGATACATCTTTTACTATAAAGGTACCCGGTACCATACTAGGCCCGGACAGCAGGAATTTGAGGTAAATCGGATTGCTACCGTTCGTAAGTGTAGAATTAATAGTATAGTTATACTCCTGCCAGCTGTCAGCCTTCAGGTTTAAAGTCTGTTCCAGAGTTACAGCCCAGCTATTATCCTCCTGAATATTAACCAGAGCGGAATTATCAAATTGCGATTTTGCCTGGAAGCTTAAGTGATATGTAATTCCCTTCTTAACTGATACAGGAATGTACAGCATGCTCATATAATTCAACGAATTGGTCAACGTCTGACTGGTAATTACTCCGTCCTGATTGACTGCAGGAGTAACCGTACCATTATTCAGGTTATTGACCCATCCTGTTGAACTGGTTTTAATAGGTTCCAGATCGACACCACTATAATCGATTGCCACATTATTATTCGTGGTTTTGATCAATCTGACATTGTCCAAGGTTACTGTAGTTCCCTTTTCAAAAGTCAATGTCAATGCCGCCTCTTTGTCTGTAATCCCCTTTTCCATTGCGAAGTTCAACGTATAATCTTTTCTGGTTGAGATCTCCGTAATATCGAGAACCTGTTTCATATAAACCTTTGATCCATCGATATTCGTAAGTGCAGCCGTAACCTTGGTTGCTTTATCGGAGGATAGATTCAAGCCAAGTTGATAGATATCCGATTGCTGCAGCCAGACACCTTTCTGGTAAAGCTTTGCATTATTATCATTTGCTGTTACAATTGCTCTATGGCTGAAGTCTCCTGCATCTCCAGTAGAAGCATTATGTACCGGATTGATTACTCCAGGAACGCGCACGGTAACATTCTGTGTATGCCAGTAAGCAAGACGTCCTGTCCCCTGGTCGAATGAGCCGTTATATATATGATTACCGCCGTTCGTCTCAGGATTTTTAAAGATATCCGTATTGTCAACCTGCTCCGATTCTACCTGTCTCACAATAACATTTCCAATCCAGACATCACCCGTTGCAAGACCCAGATCAAACTCCAGACGGGAAGTCGGATCCGAATCCTTATCCATCGTAAACTGATGGGTAAAGTGAGTCATGGTATTCGTCAATGAGACGGTCTTGGAAACACCATAGCCTGCCCAACCGTTATCGCCGTCACCGCAGGGCTTCAGAAGAAAATCTCTGTTGGCCGAAGCCTTCGCATCGAATCTGATTTCATAGGTATAGCCGTTGGCAAACGGAAAATGCTTGATCAGCTGGACTGCGTAACTCTGGTTACCACCCTTGGTAACACTTACCTTTGCAAAGTTCTTTCCATCCAGGGTATCCGAGACAGCCACTGCCTCGCCTCCAAAGTCACCCACGAAAAACTGCCATGAAGCATCGTCCGGCTTTACCTCTGTAACCGTTTTTAAGGTATGCAGTTCTGTATCTTTTACATAATCGCCATTCTCACCCGTCGGCTGATATGCTGGACTTTCGAAACTCGTTTTATCTCTGCTTGTATCCGGAGCAGTCAGATTGTCCTCCAGGTTCTGATAATAAGCATCTGATTTCTTGAATACACGAACATAATCAACCTCCATAGCTGCCGGGAACTCTGCATTCTCCAGCTTAGCTTCGCCGTCAAAGGTTCCACCGACTGCAAGATTCAGGATAAGATAAAAGGGTACATCAAATGGTGCTCCATAAGCATAATTTTCTGCATTACCGGTACCCTTACTCCAGAAATTTCCGGTAGTAAAGTATGGAACATCATCTACCAGCCAGGTCAATTTACCTGGTTCCCATTCGATACTGTATAAGTGATAACCACTGATATTCGTCGTAGCATCAAAGGTCTTCTCTTTTCCGTAATAGGTATTATTTGGCCATTGTGAGCCAAAGTGAGCGGTTCCTCCGATTCTATCCGGAACACGGCCTCGTGCCTCCATAATATCAAGTTCTCCGGAAGCTGCCCAGGTCCCGTAAATAGAGGTATCCACAGGAAGCATCCAGAATGCAGGCCAGAGACCTTCTTGTACAGGCAACTTCATTCTCGCTTCAATACGACCGTATTTGGTTGCAAAGAGTGTGTTACCGACATCTGTTTTCGTACGAATACGAGTGGAGGTGTAATTTCGGTCTCCCATAGTTTCCTTCTTTGCAGAGATAACCAGCTTACCATCTTTAACCTCATAATTTTTATCGGTATAATACTCCTGCTCATTGTTTCCCCAGTAATCGGGTCCCCCATTCGGATCTTTCGTTCCTAACTGGAAGGACCATTTGCTCAGGTCAAGATCCGTGCCGTCAAACTCATCCTTCCAGACCAAATTATATCCGCCAGCTTCAAGATCCGTCCGGTTATCATAGGTATAATCCACTGCAACAAAAACCGAATAGGTATAGTTTGCCGGTGTAGTCACCTGACCGTCCTTATCAAAATAGTAACGGATGACCTGACCATTTGTTAACGCAACGGTGTCCGAAACCTCCCAGATACCATTCGTCTTTTTTGTCATGGCACATTGCTTAAACGCTTTATCACCGGTATTCAGCAGGTTTGCCTCAGCTTCTGAAGCACAGACAGCATAGTATGCCTTAGCTGTTGTATTGACTGCATTATTTGCCAGCTGGAATTTCACACCGGTTCCTGCTTTATTAATTGTAATATCGGTTGCAACCTCCGAGTCATCAAACTCTTGTAGCCTTATGTTCTCGATGGTAACTGTACCGCTTAAGCCACCGGCTTCGCCGGAGGTCTGGCCAAGCGCAAAGAAGAAGTATGGCTTATCTGTTGAAACGGCACCCGGTCCGTTCACCTCGCTGTAATGATATTTTTCCCCTGCTGTCAGATGAATAAATTTATTAATGAAGTTACCTTTATCATCCAGTTTGATGTAAACGTCCTTGTTAATAGAGGAGGTAATATCAAATTCCACTTTATATTTGGTGTTGTTTTTTAGTAGTAAATCCTTGATTATGTATTGCAGTCCCCACTCACTGCCGGCGGTTCCAAAGTTGTCCACTGCAATCGTTATTGCCGACCCCGTCACGCTGGAAGTAGCTTTTGCGCCAGCCCAGTCGGTACCGGCATACAGTTCTGTATTCGAATGCTGCAGATCAATATAATCCTCCGCATTCACTGCTTCTTTGACTTTTATGTTCTCGATTCCGACTACACCGCTCAGGCTTCCAGCCTCACTTCCGGTCCTGCCGAGTGCAATGTATAAAAATTGTTTATCTGCAGAAGGAGTGCCAGCTGAAGAATCCTTGCTGTAGTGATAAGGCACTCCCGCAGTAAGGTGAATTGCTTCTGCAATCAGACCGCTGTCATCCAGCTTTACAAATACTTCTTTATCCACCGTGGAAGTAATATCAAAATCGACTTGATATTTGGTATCCTTCTTCAGTCCGAGGTCCTTCACTATGTACTGAAGTCCCCACAAATCATTACTTCCTCCGGTCCCGAAGTTGTTCACTGCAATCGATATTGCCGACCCTGTTACGCTGGAAGTAGCCTTGGCTCCGGCCCAGTCAGTGCCAACATACAACTCCGTATTCGTGTTCTCTAAATCAATGTAATCCCCGGTAAAAACCGCCGCTTCAGCACTCCGGACAGAAATCCCCATCTTTCCCGGAAGCGGTTGCAACAACATAGCAATCATAATCACAGTGACTGCCGTTCTTTTGAAGAACAAATAGAAACGTTTTTTTCTCCTTGTCTCTCCCATAAAATACCTCCATACGACATTTTGACTGTTTTTTATTCACATATCATTCTATTTATGTGAACATGTACCAATATTTATTCTAAATCATTTTTAAAATATGTCAAGATAAAAACGTTTTCATTTTATTCTATATAAAATCCCTACAATATGTACCGAAGAATCACTCTGTCAAGCAATTTGATTATCCCTGTTACTTAAAATAACAGCTCAGGAATTTGAATAATTCCTGAGCTGTCAGATGTTAATATTTATTTTGCTATATTCTCGATGAATTTTTCTGCTTTCTTCCGATCCTTAGCATTCGGATGACCTTCCGCAAATCTGCTCATAAATTCAAAGATGCGATTATTACTGAAATCTTTGCTGACAAAACTTCCTTTACATGCAAAGCTGCCCCTGCATTTTGCTCCATGTAATTCTAAAAGTTGAATTAGTTTATTATTATAGTATTTCATCCCAGCCCCGCTTGTAGAAAAAACAAAAACCTCCTTATCTTTCACATTCAATCGATCGGCAATATGAAATATCTGTGGAGACATGCTTTCCCTGTATACGCCTGAACCAAAGCCGATAAGATCATAACGATCGATATTTATTTCTCCGGAGTTTTTTAGCTGAATGAGATCCGCATTCAACTTATCCGCAAATAGTCTGGCTATCATTTCTGTGTGTTTCTTATAATTTGAATGGTAGATGATTAACGCTTTCATGAACAAAATCTCCTACGCTTTCTTTTTAAGTTATGATAAATCCCTAATCACAATAGATACTGTTTTATACTTGTTTTATTTATTCAGTCATCTTTTTGATAGCCTTATTCACTTCCTGATTAACCGATGCCTGATAAATATCAGCATAAGTTTTCGAATCCTTGATTAACTCATCACAGAAGGCTGCCACGTCACTGCCTGTAACTTCAAGTACACCTTTTTTCATTGCAGACCCTTCTTCAAAAAGATCAACAATTCCTGAAAGCAAACCCGTACCCTCGGTCAACTCAACCGGACCGACTTTGAAGAGATATTTTTGAATCTCTTTATAAACAATCTGATAATCCTGAGGGAGCGCTTTGACACGAGCCATATGTGCCTGCCACTCCTTTTTTCCTTCGATGATATCTTGTATTCTCATAATATAATCCCTCCATAATGCCGAAACACCGTATATTTTTCCCTCGGTACTTTATCTCCTATTTACTTAATTTTTTTGCGACATTGTTGTTGAGCTGATCACGCCACTTGTCACGATATGACTTTGCTCCCTCTTCACCAACCAGCGCCGAACAGAAGCCTTTGACGTCATCACCTAAAACCTCCTTAACACTCTGTCCATCAGCCGCCGTTTCTTCAAACAGCCCTAATACACCGTCAAGAATTGGCATCAGATTACGACCGGTAAAATCAGAATGAGGCCAAAGATAGGTATTAATACTCGCCCATGCTTCCTGGTAATCCTCCGGCAGCTTTTTAATCCGTACTTCATAAGCTTTCATTTCTTTCGTCATGTCGCTTCCTGTGATTCTTTCCCAAAAGTTCATTCTGCTTTCTCCTTTAGCTCACTTATTTTTGAAGATACGAATTCCCATCTTTCCCAGAACCTACGTAGCTCCTGGTGCCCTGCATCATTCAGTGTAAAGAACTTTCGTGGTGGTCCCATATCCGATGGTTTTTTTGTAATTTCCACCAATTTATTCTTCTCAAGCCGCAGCAGGATGGTATATACTGTTCCATCCACAACATCTGTAAAACCTAAGGCATTCAGTCGTCGCGTAATCTCGTAACCGTATATTTCTTCATGACTTATGATTTCAAGAACGCAGCCTTCCAGGACACCCTTCAACATTTCCGTGATATTTTCCAATTGAATCACCTCTCTGTGATCTATCATTCGCAATACTCTGTATTACTTACTACCACTATACAGTAACACGTAGTAGTCATAATGTCAATATGATCTTGATCGTTATTTTATTTTTCCTCGCCTAAAAATAAATATCCTACACAAATGCTTCTCGTTACAAAGAATGAAGCTGGTATTCCACAGTCTCTGATACTTCTATCACTACGATGCAATATGATAGAAGCTGTTTTAAAGGCACATAGAATAATAGAAGGAAAGTACCTTTAAAACAGCCTCATTCAATTATATGGTATAAAAAATCTTCTATTCATGGATGGATTCATTAATCCAGTTCCACTACCCCGGTATAAAGCTGATGATACCTTCCGCGCATATCGAGAAGCTCCTCATGAGTACCCTGCTCTACAATCTCTCCCTGCTCCAGCACGATAATTCGGTTCGAATCTCGTACTGTGGACAGTCTATGTGCAATTACAAAGGTAGTTCGGTTCTTCATTAACCGGTCCATACCATGTTCAATATGTTTTTCTGTTCTTGTATCGACAGAACTGGTTGCTTCATCGAGGATCAAAATCGGAGCCTTTGATATAGCCGCACGAGCTATGTTTAGAAGCTGCCGCTCACCCTGACTCAGATTAGTACCGTCACCATCCAGTACCGTATCATATCCATCCGGGAGTCTCTCAATGAAAGAATGAGCACTCGCTATCTTTGCGGCAGCAATCACTTCTTCATCCGATGCATCCAGACGTCCATATCGGATATTCTCTCTGACAGTATCTGAAAACAAGTGGGTATCCTGAAGCACCATCGCAATATTACCTCTTAACGAATCCTTCCGGATATTCTTTATATTGATGTCATCGATCATGATCTGTCCTTCTTCGATTTCATAGAAGCGGTTGATCAGGTTTGTTATCGTGGTCTTTCCTGCACCGGTGGAACCTACAAACGCGATTTTTTCACCGGGTTTCACGCTTACATTAATCTGTTTGAGTATGGTCTTATCCGGAGTATATCCAAAGGTCACGTCCTTTAGCGTCACTTCACCTCTAATCCGCTTTGCGCCTTCCTGCTGATTTGATTCGGCACAGATATTAATAGCCTCGGCCGGATCTTTCGCTTCCGGTGTCTCATCCATGACCTCAAATACTCTTTCTGCTCCTGCCAATGCTGCGTAAATGGTATTCATCTGCATTGATAATTCATTGATTGGTCTCGAATATTGCCTTGAATAGTTCGTAAATATAGTGAGACCGCCAATATCAAAATTCGTAGTCAAGCAAAGGATCCCGCCGACCGTTGCAGAGATCGCATAACTGATCTGGCTCAAATTTCCCATAACCGGCCCCATGATACCTCCGAAAAATTGTGCCTTAATCTGCTTCTTACGCAGATCATCACTTAAGAATCTAAACTCTTCCATAGTTGTCTCTTCATGACAGAACACCTTGATTACTTTCTGACCGCTGACTGTTTCCTCAATATATCCATTGACAGCACCAAGTGCCTGCTGCTGTCCTTTATAATACTTACTGCTTTGTTTACCGATCGATCCGGCTACATAAATTAATACCGGCACTGCTACAATAGTGATAACCGCCAGTATCCAATTTGTTACGAACATCAGTATCATCGTACCAAGTAAGGTGATGACACCTGAAAAAATCTGTGACAATGTATTATTCAGCATCTCACCGATGGAATCGAGGTCGTTCGTAAAGCGGCTCATGATGTCACCATGAGCATGGGTATCATGATATTTTACCGGAAGCTTCTGAAGCTTTCCAAATAACTCTTCCCTGATCCTAACCAGCGCATTTTGAGATACTCCAATCATAATTCGCTGCTGCAGATAGGAACTTATGACGCCGACAGCGTAGATGCCCGCCATAATTAGGATACCTGATACGAGATATCTTATTTTTTCTTCCGCAGATCGATCGGTAGCTACCAAATTATTGATGATGGGCCGAAGTAAATAGCTTCCGCCCAAGCTTGCCAGGGTACCGCCCAGTACGCACAGAAAGACGAACCATATTTTAACCTTATCATGCCCGATATAGGAAAGCAGCCTGCTGATCGTTACATTCGTGTTTTTTGGCTTACCTCCGCCTATACCAGAGCGTGGACCCCCGGGCCTTCTTCCCCCCGGACCGGCCATTTTCATTCCTCCGGGTCCCTTCCTAATATTCATATTACTCCCATATCTGCGTAAAAGCTCTTCTTTTCTTTCTTCACTAATCTGACTCATTATGCTGTCACCTTCTTATCCATCTGTGAATAATAAATCTCATTATATGTGTCACAGCCTTGCATCAATTCTGTGTGAGAGCCAATGCCGGCAATCCTGCCATCATCGATGACAATAATTTTATCTGCGTCAATCACGGAAGTGATTCTCTGAGCAATAATGATTTTTGTTGCATTTTTAAGCTCGTTCTTGAAGCTTTCCCTGATCTTAGCTTCTGTAGCCGTATCTACAGCACTTGTACTGTCGTCAAGAATCAGAATCTTAGGCTGCTTCAGCATCGTTCTGGCAATACATAATCGTTGCTTCTGACCACCGGAAACATTGACGCCGCCTTGGCCAAGCTCTGTCTCATAACCTTCCGTAAATGAGGATATAAATCCATGTGCCTGTGCATTCTCTGCAAAATGATGGATGGTTGCATCATCCGCTTCTTCATCTCCCCACCTGAGGTTTTCCTTGATGGTACCGGAAAACAGAATATTCTTTTGTAATACGATTCCGACCCCGTCCCGAAGCTTATGTAGCGAGTAATCTTTAACATTCACATCATCGACCAGTACCTCTCCCCGGTCTGTATCGTATAATCTGGGAATCAACTGGACTAGACTTGATTTACCGCTGCCGGTGGAACCGATGATACCGACTGTCTCACCCTGATTTATGATAAGATTAATATCCTCAAGAACCCATTTTTCATTATTTTTATAATATTTAAAGCTGACATTTCTAAATTCGATCTTACCATTTTGAACCGTTAGCTCTTTTTCTGTTGCATTCTCATCCGTAAGATCTATATCAGTACAAAGTACCTCATTGATTCTTTTTGCAGATGCAAGTGCTCTGGAACTATTTAAAATAATCATGGAAACCATCATAAGAGAAATGAGAATCTGGACAACATAATTCACAAATGCAGTCAGTACACCGGTACTCATGCTGCCTGAAATTACTTGATTTCCACCAAACCAAACCACTGCCAGCGTAGTGATATTCATCGCAAGCGTCATGACCGGCATAGTGAAGATAACAGCCTTCATCGCTTTGAGTGTGTTATCCTTTAAATCATTGTTTGCTTTTTCAAATTTATCCTCTTCATAATCTTCTCTCACAAAGGATTTTACAACCCTGATATTGGTCAGGTTTTCTTGTGTGGCTGTATTCAGTGTATCCAGCTTCTTCTGCATGATTGTAAACCTGGGAAATGCTACTTTCATGATGCAATAAATTGCAATCGATAATAATGGAATCACACATAGGATAACGAATGCCAGCTTCGGATTTAGTACGAAAGCCATAATTAGAGCGCCGATCAGCATGCCCGGGGCTCTTAAAGCCATTCTAAGCATCATTTGAATCATGTTCTGTATCAGAGTAATGTCATTTGTCAATCGTGTGATCAAAGAACCGGTATTGAATCGGTCAATATTGGTGAAGGAAAATTTCTGGATCTGATTAAACAGATCCTTTCTTAAATCATTTGCAAATCCGGTAGATGCTTTAATGGCAAAGTAAGCTCCGCCAACACCGCCAGCCATCATACACAGTGCCGTTATAACCATGGTGGCACCCATACTTATGATGTATGAGATCCCTCTGCCACCGCTTACCCCGGAATCTATTATGTTACTTAACAGTAATGGCATAACCACTTCACCGATTACCTCCACAATCATCAGAATCGGACCTATGATAAATGCAGACAGATACGGTTTTACATATTTATAATATCGTTTCATTGTATTATTTCCTTTCCTTTTTTGATTTCATTTCTTCTTCCATTCTGGTCAGATTACCCTCCAGCCTTTGGAGTAGCGCAGACAGGGTACATTTATCTTCATCCGTAAATCCTTCAAAAACTTGACGGTCTGTAGAATCAAATATCTGTTTGCTTTGTTCTACAACACCGTTTCCTTTCTCCGTGATCGTAATCTGATTGAGACGATTATCTCCCTGATTCATTTCCTTTTTGATGTATCCACCCTTTTCCAACTTTTTCAGAGATACCGCTATCGTAGCTGCAGATACGTCCATTGACAATGAAAGGTCCTTCTGAGAAGCAGACGGATTATGAGCGATTCTCATAAGCAAATGATGCTGGGCTTGGTAGACACCTGTGGCATCCAGATTATTCTGCATGATTTTCCTATGCTTCATTGCAAAGCCTATGATCTGATGAACGATTTCCTTATTACTGATTTTACTTCCTTCATTATGATCCATATTCGTTACTCACCACTTTCTGTTCTATTTACTATTAGCCTGTTAATTATCATCTAGTTAATTATTAGCTAGTTAATTAATAGTTACTATACCACTATTCCTTTACTTAAGTCAATATTCTATTTTATTACATCACCAATCATCTCAAATCTATGGCTGCATAGAATAAAATAACATCCAAAAATATGTGGGCGAACTCAAAAATGCAGCAAAGTGATGATTGGAGAATGCAACGCGACCAATAAAACAAAGATAAAAAATAGAGCAGCTTACGAAACTATGCTGCAGGATAAAATAAATGCAGAAAATTATATTGCTAAAGTATGATGCCAATTATTGAAAGATGAGCTTTCTCATAGCAATAGCTTGACACGCTATTATTATTCAACTATATTTTAATTAGATATCTAATTCAATATTAAATAAGGTGGTTTATCCATGCAAATTGAGAACAAGCGTCTGCATACTGCTTTGATCGGCTGCTACGCAGCACATAAAAGGAGCTGCTTTCAAGAATTTCAAAAATTAAATCTTACTTCAGGACAACCCAAGGTACTATCTATTTTATTTCAAAATGAAGGTTACCTGCAAAAAGAGTTAGCAGATAGATGCCATGTTGAGCCTGCTACTATCACCTCGATTCTGGGAAATATGATGAAGAAGGGGTTTATTCGTAAGGAAATGGTCTATGTTTCCGGTAATAAGCGTGCCTTTGCCATCTATCTGACCGATCTAGGTCGTGATATGGCGATCAAAGTAAATAAGATCACTGACGACATGGAGGAGCTCAGCTTTCGAGATTTTAAGGATGATGATAAGAAGCTTTTACTTGAATTATTAAATCGCATCCAGTCAAATCTTGACCATGTGGGAAGATAGACACGCATTATTATTAAATAGGGACAGATAGGAGAAATAATTATGTTAAGACGAGTAATGATCGAAAATGGATGGATTGAAGGACTACCTGCAGCGGATCCTCGAATTATTTCTTTTAAGGGAATTCCTTTTGCCAAGCCTCCGGTTGGTTCACTGCGTTTTCATGCACCACAACCAGCCTCAAACTGGGTTGGTGTCTGGAAGACTTATAGCTTCGCTCCAATTTCTATGCAGAATTTTCATGTTATGAATAAGTACGACATCTACACCCGCGAATGGAATGTGGATCCCGAAATACCTATGAGTGAAGACTGTCTATATCTTAATGTATGGACACCTGCGAAAAAATCGGACGAAAAGCTGCCTGTATTTGTATGGTATTTCGGTGGTGCCTTTCAGGTCGGAAACACCGCTGAGATGGAATTTGACGGAGAACGGTTTGCAAGGCGGGGAATTATATTTGTCAGTATTAATTACCGTGTAAATGTCTTCGGTTTCCTATGCCATCCCGAAATCACTGCAGAAAATCCGGATCAACCAGCGAATTTCGGATTGCTTGATCAACAATTGGGGACTCAATGGGTGAAACGTAATATAGCCTCCTTTGGTGGTGATCCCGATAATATCACGATCGGTGGTCAGTCTGCGGGCGGGGAAAGTGTACTGCAGCAAATTGCTTCCGAACAAAATACGGGGCTTTTTCAGAAGGCTATCATTCAGAGTGGCGTGCTTTTGAACACTTATGAAGAACTCTTCAAAACGATGACCCTGGCGCAGGCTGAACAGAATGGAGTAGAATTTTTTGATTTCTTAGGGGTAAAGTCTCTTAAGGAAGCACGAGCATTGGACGCTTCCTACCTCATTCAAAGATGGGGGGAATATGGTGACTTTTTAACCAACATGCAATTATGGGGTCCGGTTTTGGACAGCAAGTTTATGAAAGAGGATCCCATGAAGCTTTTCTATGAAGGGAAACGTCAATCTGTTTCCATACTTCTTGGACAGACTCGGGACGAATTCCGCGCTTGTCTAGAAGCAAAAGACAAAGAGGAAATAATACAGAAAGCTAAGCAAATTTATGGAAAAAAATCCGATGAATTTCTTAGGTTAATTGGTTGGCCAGAGGCCTCCTTTGAGGATCTGAAGAAGGCCACGGAAATTTCATCCATCGAATATGGTATCCGTGCTCTTTGTGAACGGCAGGAAGAATTGAATTCCGACTTAAAAAATTACTATTACGAATTCGATGCAGAGATCCCGGGTTGGGATCATCCCGGCTCGTTCCATTCTTCCGAGTTATGGTTCACTTTTGAGACACTTGCAAAATGCTGGCGGCCTTTTACCGGAAAGCATTATGATTTGGCAAGGCATATGTGCAACTATTGGTCTAATTTTATCAGATCCGGTGATCCAAACGGGATGGATTCAACCGGGGACGTAATGCCTGAATGGAAGCCATATACCAAAGCTCAGCCAAATAAGATGCTGTTTTCGAATACCTCCCAACCTATGGTATGCCAAGCTTCTTCGTATATGTCCTTTTTGCTTCGATGTTACTTTGAGCAATATGTCAATTACTCAGATATAGTTAGCTGATTTGTGAATTGGTTGAAATATATGCTTTGGGAAGGAAGATAAATAGTTTCCCCATACTACGCTGTTTATCAGCCTGTGTGAGAGAACTTATTTATCTTCCTTACTAAGTATATATTATTTGGTAAAATAGTCATATCGTTTTATATATTACCTCTGAGATCTTCGAACACACCAAAAATATCCAATATTCCAAAACCCCATTCTTTACTTGGATAGGTTCTGGTGGGTTCTCTTTTGGCTCCTCTTAATAGTATATTTTTTATATCTGTTCCGTCCATATGATCCAAGGTTTCTCTAACAATACCCCATTCAAGTAACATCGCGGCGATACCGGCTGTATGTGCTGTTGCAACACTGGTTCCAGTCATCCTCGTGTAACTATTATTACGGGCCGGACCTATAAGATTTACGCCGGGAGCCGCTATACTCGGGGCAATCCGATTTGCCCTGGTAAAACCTCTGCTTGCATTTAGATAAAGACTTTCATTTGAACTATCATACGATGTAACCACAATAGGAATATCAACATTTGCTGGAGAAGTTAAGGTAGTATAAGGAGTAGAATTTACAAAAAATGTTTCCCCGGAAATAAAATTATTGATTGGGAGCCATATATTCAAACGCAATGGAAGTGTTTCATCCCCTTTGTGAATCACAATACGCCAGATTCCTTGTGTCGGATTCTTTAATCTCATGATAACAAGTTGTGCACCTGACCTAGAGCCTACTAATTGAAAGTAAATATTAATTTTGGTTGTTTCAAATATAAAACCGACTTCTCTTCTCTCATTGATCCTTGGTGCGATAAGCGGTACCGACTCCCCTCCAGGAGAAATCAATTCTACTCCAAAGGTATTCGGAACATCGCCCCAGATTTCATAATATAGACCTTTTTCGTCCGGTCCGATATTTAATTCTATTGTTTCCTGATTTGTTCCGAGTAACATGGTTCTTTCATAATGATGCCGGCTGTTGCCTTCATTTCCTGCGGCTATGGAGACTGATATCCCTTCCAAAAGTCCTATAGATGATAGATAATCACTTAAAGCATCCGTGGCATCATGAGATCCCTCGGAAGTCCCAAGACCAATACATATCGATAGAGGTCGATTATATTTTGCAGCAGTTTCAATTAGGTACTTTACCGCCAACATAATATCATTTTCTTGATAGCAATTAGCTTCATGAGATACCATGTAGAAATCTCTAATCGTATTTTTTGCTTGCCTTAATTTCACCACTACTAACTCAGCATCCGGAGCAACACCTGAGAATACATTTTTTTCATCTTCATTACCGGCTGCAATCCCGGCCAGAAATGTACCATGTCCGATCTCATCAGCACTTGGCACGATTGATTCTGGATCATCACTCTTCAGTGCTGAATTAATTTGATCTCGTGTATATTCTGTACCATAGAAGAAGCCTTCCGGTGAATTTCCGGTTTGTATGGTTTGATCCCATATTGAAACAATCTTTGTAGTACCATCCCCTTTGATAAAAGCTTTATGAGTATAGTCAATCCCCGTATCAACGATTCCGATCAATACTCCTTGGCCCCGCAGATTCATTCCCGGAAAATTACGAAGCCTCCTCACACCGGAATCCTCCAGACTCTGCTCATCCAGTAATCCGAACAGTCTCACAAATACCTTATAGCCATAAGCATCCAGCGATTTTTCCGGCACCAGATACTTAGGGATATAGACTGCTGTATATTTTTGATCGATTTTAATATGGCATATTTCACTGTGTGCCAGTACTTCATCAGAATCCAACTCATAATCAGTAATAAAATCGCTATATTCCTCGCTTACGATAGCATTATCACAATTTGAATTCACTATAATACTCCAAATTATTTCTCAAAATAATATATGATGATAATCGTATTTCTTTGTATGAAATTTATGATGCCGTAATTTATACTTATTGAGCAGAACTATTCCCATTTGAAATAACGTATAGCAATAAACATGCATATCCCGGCAATTACAGCCATGATAGCAAGTGGTAAATAAATATTTCCTACCGGTAAATCAAGAACTGCCGATTTCAGTATCTTTATCCCCTGTGTCAAAGGTAAAACATTCACTATCCTTTGCATCGTTTTCGGCATCGCTTCATATGGCAATGTTGCACCTGAAAAAATCAGCATCGGAAAATATAATACACTTGCAATTACTCCCGCCGTCTTAGAATTTTTTGCAATTCCTCCGACCATTGCTCCCATACTAAACATAGTGATTATTACGAGCAGCCATCCAAATAGGAAATAGAGCGGACTTCCGATCATTTTAAAATCGAAGAAAATTGATGCAGTAATATACAGTGTAATCAGAGAAGTCAAAGCATACAGAAAATAAATCGATACTTCCACGAATATAATAGTCACCGGACTTACCGGGGTTACCTTGAATCTTTTCAAAATCTGCTTACTCCTATAGTCTGATACCACTATCGGCAGCCCCATAACGCCGCCTGCACAGATGGCGATACTGGCCAATGCACCAAAGGACTGCTGCATAAAGGTGTAACCGGCTCCCTCAAAGGCCGGTTTGTCTCCATAAATCACCCCAAGCACGACAAGCACAATCATCGGCATAATTACTGCAAAAATCAGCATATCCATACCACGCAGTGATAATTTCAATTCTGTTTTTAACATCATTTTATAAGCTCTCATCTTCTGAAACCTCCTCTGTAAACCAAAGATAAGCATCCTCAAACTTATCATATGGACTTTGCTTTATTGCTTCCGTTACTGTCCCAAAATAGACAGGTGCTCCATTCTTCAGAATACATATTTCATCACACAGAGCCTCTACTTCATCCATAAAATGAGAAGTTAATAAAACGGTTAGCCCGCCTTTCCTTAACTTTAAAAGCACCTGCCAGACATCACGTCTGGCTCTTGCATCAAGTCCTGTAGTCAACTCGTCTAAGAATACCAATTTGGGCTTTGGTATCAGTGCAAGTACGATAAACAGACGTTGCCTTTGTCCTCCTGAGAGATCCTTTACGAATGAGTTACGTTTATCAGATAGTCCAAAATCATCTAAAAGTTTAATCCAATCTGATGGGTCTCTATAAAGTGAGGCTGTTACCTCACACAATTCACACACCTTAATATTCTCCTGGTAATGTGCTTCTTGAAACTGTACACCAACATTCTCATATAGTTTTTTGCGATCTGTTTTTGAATCAAGTCCTAATACGGATATCTGCCCGCGATCTGCAACTTTTGTTCCTAAGATACACTCAATTGTTGTTGTTTTACCTGCTCCGTTAGCACCGAGCAATCCGAACACCTTGCCATACTCAACAGAAAAGCTGAAATTATCAATTGCTTTGATCCCTCCGTAGGACTTTGATAGATTGTCTACCCTTATTGCATGGTCCATCTTTCTTCCTCCTTTATCTTGATATAAAAAGAATAACACCAAAGATAAGTCTGGTGTTATAATGGAGGGTTTGAATATTTATCTTTCATAAGATAAAGCATTTGCAGTATATGATTGGCATTGTCCTTTGCCAAGCCCAACGAAATGATCAGCTTATCGCAAACCGAAATAATATCTTCATCCTGATTTGGTGTATTTAAAACATCCTTCACATCACAAGCTATTCCTTCTGAAAATGCATTCATCATTCGAAGGATCGAAGTAAGTGAGTAATTGGCACATCGTAAAGATCGAATCATCTTAAGCTTCTGAATATCCTGCCAATCATAGACACGATAACCGTTTTCCCTACGCTTAATCTTGATAAGCCCATTCATTTCCCAATTGCGGAGTGTGTCTATCGTGACGCCCAGCAGATCAGCAGCATCCTTGCGTTTTAGGCATAGATTATTATTACTCCTACCTCCATTTAAAAGAGTATTCGCAATTTCAACTGCTTCATTTGCACCCTTTATTTCGTCTTCAACAAGGCGAATATAATCTTTTGTTAATGAAATTGCTTCGTTATACTTTCTGTTTGCTGACAGTTTTACAACATTTATAATTTGTTTCCTGAGGCCTCCCTGTAATACTTCGATTTGAAAAGCCTTGCGAGCAAGCTTCAGTTGATCGATATGTATATCCCTAAAGATGCGATATCCATTTGCCTTGCGCAGCGGCTTTGATATCAGTCCAAGCTCCTCATACAAACGCACGGTATTCGGATGTATACCGATGCTTCTTGCTACTTGTACTGTGGTAAATGTTTTTTCTATAAGATCACCTTCTATCGTAGGAATTTTTTTGTTCTATCATTAACTATCCAACAATTCCTTTAATTTTTCCATATCACGGATAACATATCCTTTTCCTTTCACCTTTTCAATGATCCCACACTCACGAAATTGCTTCATAACATACAGAATATGACGATAGCTAACATTCAAGTATTCCGAAACATCAGTGTGTGGAATATCATATCTCCCCTTCTGCTGGTATTGAAGGATGAACGTCGGAATCTCTCTGCAAATTAAGGCAGGTATTGGTCAGAGTATGTTCAATGCATTTTCTTTGCTTTTTGCCGATCTGTTCCATATAGAGATCGGTACAATGATTAATATTTTCAACTTACTGTTCTTTGTACTCTATCTGGTTATGAAGCCTTCTCCGTTTAATACGAAGGATTTTAAACAGATTGCAGCAACTATGATGAACGGCTTTGTAATTAATGTATTTACTTATTCGATACTCAGTCAAATTACGTTTCCATCTTATTCTGTCAGAGTACTTATCTTTCTGCTGGGACTTTTCTTAGCTTCCATAAGCCTCGGTGCAATTCTGGCAATCGGGATCATCAAATTCCCTTTAGAAAGTCTGTGTATCGAAATAACTCAAAAATATAAAACCGGTGCCACTACCCCGGCAACCGGAAAAGTCATATCTTTTATCGAATTCACTCTATCTCTATGTTCTATTGGTGCAAGTAAAGTGGTGGAGGCATCTGCTGCAAGACTTTGAAACATTGAAAATGTTCCCTGGATAATAATATTAGCAAAGCTTCATGTCATTACTATCCTTAACATTGCTAACCCAAAGGTATCACAAATAAATCTGACACAGCCAGATCTGATACAGCATGGGTTATTGTATAAAGACGGTTCGCTCATTTCACATTTAACAATGGCTTCTCGTTTCTGCACATCCCACTCTACCAAAGAAAGGATAGCAGTTTATATTGCCGGCATCACTCTTCCGCCAGCCACCGGAATGTAAGCACCGGTTGTAAAGGCTGCCAGATCGGAAGCCAAAAAGCATACCATATTCGCTATGTCCTGATCCGTTCCCCGATGACCGAGTGGAACTGTTTTGTCGTAATCAGGCTGTAGTTCAACGTGCTCATTCCTATCTCTATCACTGATCGTCCACCCGGGTGCTACCTGGTTTACTGTGATATTATATTGTCCAATTTCCTTAGCCAGGCATCGGACTAATCCATCCAAGCCTCGTTTACCTGCCACATATGCGGCACTACCGGGATCAGAACGCATTGCGCATTCCGTATTCATAACGATGATACGACCATAGTTTTGTTCTATTAGATGCGGTACAAATGCCTTGTTCATATAGACATTGTGCATCACGCAGCTTTCGAACTGACTGAAAAAATCAGCGCTATCCTGATCCAATATATTTTTCCAGGTATACTGTATCACAGCATTGTTAACAAGGATATCCGGTTTACCAAACTCTTCATATACCCTATCACGCATAGCACTAATACTCTTTTCATCCGTAATATCTGCTTGAAATGCCGCTGCATTTCTACCAAGAGCCTTTAACTGGGCAACCAGCTCCTCTGCTTTGCCCCTGTTACTATGATAATGGATAGCAACATCTGCTCCGCATTCTGCCAGGGAACGAACGATACAACGTCCCAACTGACCGGACCCACCTGTTACAATCGCTTTTTTACCCTTAAGATTTATTTCCATACATTCCTCCTATTATTTCCCTATAGTGTATAGCTCTTTTATTATAAAAGGAATAGTTTATAATATCAATCTCAATGTAACAACTAGTATAATCTTATTACTAATTCCATTACGCTTGGTTTTTAATATCTTGGTCGTATTGTAAATAATGGCTTATAAAAGTACAAATAACTTGGTCTGCCATAAAAAAAAGCAGAGCTTTTGGCTCTTGTTTTACCAATATATCTTTCTCTGTGGTCCAAACAAAATCGGCGCTACGAATAGAAAAGAAAACTCAATTGGCTCGGTAATACCCGTCATAATCGATGTAATTGCTGCAGAAAATAATAATCCGTATACCTCTTTCTTCTTCTCAGGACGTGCACTCCGATAAATTGCCAATGCAGCTCCCGGTAAGCCAAAAATATAAATAATAAATTCACCACTGAAAAATCTGGTTGCTAATGTAGCAAAGTGTGTTGTTGCAGGATCAGAAAGTTGTGCGAAGAAGATATTCTGAGCACCAACGATACTTTTTCCTGCAATCTCCATTGTCCCTCCGATTGCTGTCTACCAAAACGGCATATAAAATTCATGATGTAAACCAAAGGGTATCAATAATCGCTTGATCATACCATAAAAGAAGGTCCCGATTACACCCGAGCTTTGCACCAACCCCCCCCCAGACTATTAATTCCCACCTGTATCGGCTGCCATAGATAAAACATTAAAATTCCTACAAAGGTGAACACTACCGTACTAATAATGGGAACAAATCTGGTTCCTTGGAAAAATGAGAAGGCTGCAGGCAGTTCAATCTTATAAAATCGGTTGTGTAATGCAGCTACACCTAGACCGACGATAATTCCACCGAATGCACCCATCTGTAACGATACCATGCCCAAAACCATACCCGTAGCACCACTCAAAAAGGCTTCCGGTCCACCAAATCGTTATCATACCACTGATTGCGGAATGCATTACAAAAAAAGCAATCGCAGAGGCTAACGCTGCTACCTCTTTTTCTTTCTTTGCCATACCAATCGCTACACCAATAGCAAATATCAACGGCAGATTATCAAATATTACACTACCGCATTTGCTCGCAACCGGAAGCATAAAGGAACGCCCTACTCTTTGCAGTACACTAAAAATTTTATCTTTCATTGTTATCCTCCTTAAGAATTATTTATATTATTCTGTTATATTACAGATTAATTCTTGATACAAAAAAGACCGCCAACAAAAATCCATACTTATTCCATTCATACGATAGAAAGTACTTCGCGAACTTTCTATCGTTATGAGTAAGTATAAATCTGTCTGCGGTCTTGCCCCTTCACTCTATGGGTCACAAGCCAATATTTAATTATCATACTTCAAAATGACAGTTGAAGTCGAGAGCATTATGCCATCCTACAATTGGTTCATACGTATTTTTGTATGTTATACTCTAATCTTTTCGTTTCATAAGCTTTCAGTATTAAGGAGCATATCTTAAATCTATTTGAGTAGTTTGAGTATTTAAATTCTTTTCGTCCTTCATATATATAATTACAAACGCCGGAACCGCGTAAATAAATCCAAAAAGAGAAGCATATACGCTGAAATACTTAACTGTAAAATAACTTAAGGCTATATTCACATGAAACCAGAAAAGTGTATTTAGAAAAAACATTGCCTTTTTAAGCTGTTCCCTATCTTTGCTGAATGCATACTCATTAAAGGCAAGTATAACCTGACGAAAATTATTTGTAGAAAATACACTTGAGCTGGTATATCCTCTCGTTCCGCTAAATACACTCCATTGAGTTGAAAGCATAAAAAACATCGGAAGTTGTCCTACCACCGTATTTGCATTGTCCGGAATTACTGCAAGAACCAGAAATGCTGCCACATCAACCAGTATGCTGTAGCGCTTTAGATTGATCTGTGTCTCTTTTGATAAAAGGATGACTAACTCTATTCCCGCAAAATACAACAAAAGTCCGAATATTCTAATCAGAAGCTCATCTCTGTTTCTTCCCATTATTCCGAACACAATATCTATCATATTCATCGTCTGTGCAGATCCTAAATTTCCTCTGCAAAGCAGAGCATAGCCACTCATAAAGCCACCGATGCAGCACATGATGCTGTGCAAAATTATATCCTTATTTTTTTTCATATTAAGCAGTATGCCATTCGTTGTAAGTCTTTCCGGAACCACCTTATTAGAAATTTCGCTATTCATTTTTTTTCCATCTTCACATGATTAAAAAACATCCGGCTCAGTTATTCACGACGCCATGTTTTGAATCACTTACGATACATTACATCGCTACTAGGTTTATTGTTAGATTTCATTTAATTTATAATGTTTTTACCATATAGACTGCTCGTTCTCTGGTAAGTCTCGGTCTGTTGATGGTAGGTTGTTTAAGTTACGTATGCAGTTTGGTATTTCAATCTGTTTACGTATAGAAGGTTTTGACTTCTTTGCAAGGTCTGTAACTAATTTAGTTTGAGTTGGTGTTACCAGTATCCAAGCATCTAATTCTTTCTGAGTTCCTAAACTTCTATTGTATGTTGATAGCTCTTTTAGAGCATAACTACTATTATTCATAAGCGTTCCATTTTCCCAGTTATCGCTAAATATAAGTTGTATCTTTTTATTTTTCTTATATCTTAGAATTATCTCGCTATTATCTGAAAGGTCTACCTCTTCACTATCAACTTTCTTAGTGTATGTTACTAAACCACCTTTAGTTACTTTTGCAACATCGCACTTATCTACTATCTCCCAATCAGATATATCAGAGTTTATTAAGTTCAGTTGTAGCTTATCTCCTTTTGCTACATAATTAAAATCACACTTCTCTAGGTAGACCATCTGTGCTTGAGTTTTACTTACATCCTCTATCTCTAATTCCTTATTGTGCATACCACTCATTGGATTTTCTGTATTATCTACGAACCAGACAGTATAATGAGATATGTCTACAAAACCGTTTCTTATTCCAGTTCCACCTGCCCATACCTCACCGAATAGCTCTGTCGCTTTAAATGTGTGAGTTCCTGGCTCTACCTTTACAGTGTCTACTATTGAAACTATAGAACCTCCAGTGTTCGATATGTACAAGTATCCACCATTTTCTGATTTTACTGTGTATTTTAAGTCGCCTGTTACTATATCTAGAGCCGTTACTTTATCCCCTAATGAACTCTTTACTTTCTTTATAGTTGGGTTGCCGTTTCTTTTAGTGTCTAACTCAAAACTATCTTGCTCTAACATTCTATACTGCCCATCTAAATAGATAAAGTACTCATCTTTTACTCCCTTAATCTTGCTCTTTAATCCGTATTTATCATACGTTCCGTCTAATTTAGCAAAATTCTTTATCCCTAATATCTTAGCTATCTCTTTTACTATTTCTGATGGCACTTCTTCATCTTCGTCAGCTATAAACTTTAATATATAGGAATCGCTCTTTGAATACTTATCTATAGTTTTTTGGTCTAGTAATGTTTCTGCGTAACTATATATGAAATCTATCATTAGGTCATATGCCTCTTGCTCGGAACCACCATTGTCAAGTAGCTCATATGCTCCACTGTAATATCCTATACTGTATGGTATGTTTTTTGAGTTAGATGGCTTTAATATGGTTAGGTCTCCTGTTCGCATTCTCTTTCCATCTATCATTTCATATCTGTATCCATCTTCGTAGTTCGTTTTTATCTTAACTTCTTCTCCATGCTCTGCTATCAATGCCCCATAGGTGCATGCTGGATTCTCTTGGGTTGTATATTTTATTGTCCCAGTCTTATCGGTTATCGTTACTTTTGTCTTATAACTCACTGTTCTTCCATCAGATAACTTTGCTTTTATTGTTAATACTGTTGTTCCTTTCTTTAACGGCTTTACATAAACATTATCGGAACCACCAGCACATGTCTTATAAACTTTTACTATCCATTTCTTACTCTCTTTTACAGATAAGGATTTTACATATATTACTCCATCTTCTTTCTTTATTTCATCTACCTTTTCTTCTACTGCCTCGTGGAACTCTTTTTCGTTTTTAAACCTTTTGTTTACGTTTATAGGAAGAACATGTAATGCCTCTTTATCCAACCCTACCTTTTCATAACCATCAGCTATTAGGTCTTTATTTTTATCTACGTAAAAGTTGTATATAGGTAATTTCTCACCGAATACAGCAGATGTTACAGCGTGAGCCATTTCTACTCCTTCCTTTAGACCAGAGGCTATCCCATATGACTGAAATAACTTTAGCATTTCCCATATCTCTTTTTGAGTCTTTTTTTTCCATTTTTTTTCGTAATCCATATCGTATACCATATTCTTGTTCGGAGTGAACTGTTGAGTTATTCCTTCTATTAGTCCTGAGTAGTCATTTGCATAGCTTGCACTCATATTCATAATATCATCTATTGTATATATCTTACTAAAATCTACAACAGGGTTACTATATTCATCACTCGATTTTAACATACCACCTATTGAATAATAATCTAAGTATCTTCTGTAATTCGCTACACTTCCGTATATAAAAGATGTGTTTTTATAATCTAATGGAATTTCTACAGATTCTAACACGTTAGGTGCTACGCTACCTCTCGGCTGCTTAGCGTATATATCCTCTTGATTAGTTAGCTTGTAGTCTATAAACTCCATGTCTGACTTAGATTTTCTCTTCTTTGCTCCATATTCTGTTTGCCAATCTTTCTCCATTAAGTTAGCTGAGCGAACATTCTCTGCTAATTCTGTTCCATCTCTGTACTCATCACCGTATATTTCTTTTATTTTCTCTTTCGTAGTATCATCTGGTATTGCCTCTTCTCCTTCGGAATTTACTCTGAAGTTTATTTGAAGAAATTCCTCTAGTGTCATTCCCTCGTACCAGTAATATTCTCCTTCTCCATCTTCGTTGTTAGTAGAAGCACATGACCAATATTCATCCTCGTATGATTCCATCTTTGATTCTGATACTTTTGCTTGCACCACATTTGTATGTACCATGCTCTGGTTTGTTATTAATATACTAACCATAAGTAAATAGTATTGTCTTTTCCATACTTTACACTTATTATCTTTTCTCATACTCTCAATACCTTTCATCCTAAACTCTTTCCCTACCCTTATTTTCTCGTAATTAGTATCAACTGTCAACATATGCGAAAATGTGTTTATAAAATTTTATAACTTTATAGTATTCTAGCTAATAATAGTAATCATAATTATAATCGATATGTATTCTGCTTATAAAGTATTATTCAAGCTCTTTAATTACTACCTCAACTTTCCCAGCAAATATTTCCGAATAGAACCTGAATAAACGAGGCTTGAGACAGCATCCATTCAGTTACTTTACTTTTGATACAGGATGTGATATCTGCTGACAACGTTGAAATGTGTTCCACAAACAAAGCCATCAGGCTTTGAAGTGCATTGGTTAAATCCATGTCCTGTATATCTTCGCAGAACATGAAAAATAATTCGCCATACGTTTTCTGTTCATTCTGGTTACGGCGTATCCATTCCAGAATGGTGTATCTTGTGAATACAATGGTTGTATGACTTACCATTGCACCATAATTATGGCTCTGAAATTCAGTGCCTAACTTCAAGAAAGATTTAGATGATTTAAAGAAACACTCAATTGACCATCTATTTCCATAAATACGTACGATTTCGGCATCTTCCAATGAAGTATTGGTGCTTAAGATATATAAACATTCACTTTTCTTATTGCGATTTCGTACAAATACAATCTTAACAGGAATCCCTGCTTTGGTTGTAACCACCAGTGAACCAAAGATGTTTCTAGCACCTTCAAAACTTGCAAATTTCTTTAATTCAGAAAGTGTGTACTGCTTGCCATAATAGGTATAACGTTGTTTTAACTGTTTAGCCATACCAATTGCATCCATGCCTGTTTTAAGGATTTCTTTGATCATTGGCTCTGTAGTAAACCAAGTGTCCATAAGGACATAATCCGCTTTTATACCAACATTCAGTGCATTCTTTATCAAAAGAATTGCAGCATCCGTTTTATGCATCATACTTTCCTTTCGAAATTTGTAGCCATTTGTACGATGATCAATATCAGAGGATACTTCGTTGTAGCGGTTGATTTTATCTGCTGAAGAAAGCATATTGAATCCAGTTGGTATAAAGCTGTATCCATCAGACCAGCCAAGCGTAAGAAGGGTAAAGCCTTTCTGGCATTTATGCTCCACATGGTCAAAGACACGTGCAAGCAGTTCTACAGTTTTACTACGAGTACGTTTAATTACAGAATCATCTAAAATCAGAACTTTTACTCTTTCTGGGCGAGTAAGCGAATCAAATGCAGTTATAACCTTAACTGCAAGGAGCAAAAGTAATTTACTCCAATTGTAGGAAGTTTCATTGAGGAAACGATAATACGTATTCTTTGAAACAGCCTGATCTTTATGTTTAGAATTCAGAAAACGAAAAAGATTCTTTCCCTGAAATGCTAACAAAAGTAAAAATTGAAATACCTCATATGCAGAAATACCACATGATTTTGTAATATTGGATTTGCGCAACGGTTTTCCGATTTGAAGTTGTTTTAATGCATCAGAAAATTGATTTTGAGGATTTTCATTTTGGTCATTTTGGTATATCATAAGTTTAGCACCTTTCTTTGTATGTTAATGTTTGTGGTGAACTTATTATACCAAAGATTTGGTGCTATTTTAATGTCAAGGCACCAATTTATTAAGTTATTTTGCTTGAATAATCAAGCATTTTCTCCAGCTTAGCTGGTGGGAAAGTTGAGTTATTTACTATTAATTCGGGAGGATTTCTTTATTAAGTTAAAAATTTGGTCCAACCTCTTTATAAATCAAGATGATTAAATCAGACTAACTCAATTTATAAATTCTTGCTTCAAATGGACGAAGCTTACTATCAGTGACTTCATCTGCTTCATTTACCACATAATTTGAAATCACTAATTTCTGTGACGAATATCCTGCACCTTCCGGCCATAAAAACCTGGTTTCGTATTCAGAAAAGTTGAGAACCACCAAAAACCGGTCCGTTTCATTGGTTCGCAGGTAGGCAAAGACTTTTTCATCATCCTCTACTAACATATCAAATCCACCATATACCAAAACCAAGTTTTCCTTACGTAGTTTAATTATATCTTGGTAGTAATGATAAATGGATCCTTGATACTTAATTGCTTCAGCGTGTCCCCCTCAGTGTCAGCAAAAAGGTAGCAAGCATCTTGGCTGCCTCAATCCGATATCGGATATAAAGGAAAACGCACTCATCTTGTTATTTGTAAAATGAACTGAGTGCTGATGCCTCAATTACTGCAAAGTATCGAAGCTTTAAGGAGCATATCTTAAATCTATTTGTGAAGTTTGATTATTTAAGTTCTTTTCGTCCTTCATATATGTAATTACAAATGCCGGAATCGCGTAAATAAATCCAAAAAGAGAAGCATATACACTGAAATACTTTACTGTAAAATAACTCAAGGCTATATTCACATGAAACCAGAAAAGTGTATTTAGAAAAAACATTGCCTTCTTAAGCTGTTCCTTATCTTTGCTGAATGCATACTCATTAAAAGCAAGTATAACCTGACGGAAATTATTCGTTGAAAATACACTTGAGCTGGTATATCCCCTCGTTCCGCTAAATACACTCCACTGAGTCGAAAGCATGAAAAACATCGGAAGTAGACCTATCACCGTATTTGCATTGTCCGGAATTAGTGCAAGAATCAGAAAGGCTGCCATATCAACCAGTATGCTGTAGCGCTTTAGATTGATTTTTGTCTTTTTTGATAAAAGGACGACAAACTCTATTCCCGCAAAATACAACAAAAGTCCGAATATTCTAATCAGAAGCTCATCTCTGTTTCTTCCCATTATTCCGAATACAATATCTATCATATTCATCGTCTGTGCAGATCCTAAATTTCCTCTGCAAAGCAGAGCATAGCCACTCATAAAACCACCGATGCAGCACATGATGCTGTGCAAAATTATATCCTTATTTTTTTTCATATTAAGCAATATCCCTTTCGTTGTAAGACTTTCCGGAACCATCTTATTATGGATTTCGCTATTCTTATTGGATTCTTCTTCTCCATTCTTTTTCCCTCTGCACCTGATAAAAAATTGCATTAAAAAAGTTATATCACAATACATCCTAATTTTCAATCGTGGTACCGAACAAAATAATATTTCTACCGGAAATGTGCAACCGCTTGGCGTATCAAAAACCCTCCATATGTTCTCTTACCTACATATGGAGGGAGTAAGCCATGTTAACAGATTTGTTTTTTTCTTTTGGTGCATTAGACTTCGGTTGTTGATTAGGAATTCTTTAAATCTTCTATCGTTTCATCACACCAATGGATCACAGCCTCACTAGAAAGGATACCTCTTCTGAGAACCGCTTTGATTAGGCACACTCGCTCCTCCGGTATCTCCTGGATACCATGCTCCAAGTCATTTAGCTTTCGAAAATATTCTTCCCTATCCTTTTCATGATGTTCCTTATAATTCTCAAGCATCCGGATTACATTTTCTCTCGGCTGGTTGCTAGAAAACAATAATTTAAGCATAAATTCGGAACGTATCGGCTGTTGTACACTTTCTTCCAGAAGCCATGTCTCGAGCTCTTGCTTTCCCTTTTCGGTTATACCATACCGGACTTTCTTTTCATTTTTTTCTTTGATTTCAATTTTAATCATCCCATCCTCAAGCATGCTTTTCAAGGTTGGGTAGATATGTCCGAAATTTTCATTCCAAAATCCAGAAAGTACCTTGTCACTGTACTTTTTTATATCATAACCGGTACTTGGTGACAGATTTAAAATACCCAAAATAGCATACATAGATTTATTCTTTAATGCCATTCCAATTTCCTCTCTTTCCATGCATCGACAAATTTTTCAAGCTTCTGTATTGCTTGCAGGGGCTGAGCAAAATCCCTCATTTCCCGTGAAAATTGCATGCAATTTTCCTTTATTTCTCTATTAATGAGGAGTGTATCAGTTTTAGCTCTCAGGGTCTCCGAAGTTAATTCCTTTAAGCTTTCTGTCTCTCCCAAATGCAGAGAAACAAGACGCTTGGCCACCATATGCTGGTCATTGACCTGAGGTAATGCAAGCATCGGAACTCCAAAATATAACGCTTCGTTCACGCTGTTAAAACCTGCATGCGTGATAAATACATCAGCCCGTTTTAAAATCTCTAACTGCGGAAGAAAGCTTCTCACTAAGAAATTTGGTGGAATTTCATCTAATTGTGAGACTTCACACTTCTTTCCAATGGACATACATACATAATAATCCGTGTCACGAAATGCAGAAATACATGTCTTATAAAAATCTATAAAATCTGTATTCAAACTTCCAAGCGAAATATAGATAAGCTTTCTGTCTCCAATCACAGAAAGATCTAAATCGCATGCTTCCTGAGGTCTGTCAAGGGAGGGTCCGATAAATATATAATCCGGCTCCTGTACTCCCACATCCCCATTGAAATTGCGAGTGGTGTATACAATATTCAATTCACCTTTGCTTGTAAAAACCTGTTCTAAGGAGGGTTTCTCAATATGATAGGTTTCGCAAATTCTTTTTAATATCTGATAGCAATAATCTAATTGAGGATGAAATCCTGCTACAAGCATCCGTTCCGGAACCGGAGTTTTACTCATGGCAAAGGAGGAATGAGAACACACCACCGGAATGTTAGTCATCTGCTTCAAGAAACAGGCTCCTCCGAAATAAGAATCACACAGGATCAAATCATATTGATCTTCTTTTAAAATATTCAATATCTCCGGCAGCACCACTTCATCATACATAAGCATGTATTCCATCAACATATAAAACGGATGCCTGTCTGTAGGACGATATTCCTTCAAAAACAGATCCAATTTATTACTGTATCCGATCCATTTTGCTCCCACCTCTGTTACCTGTTCCGAAAATGGTTCTGAACAAAAATAGTTAACCTTATTTCCTCGCTCTGTCAGGTTTTTAACCAATCCAAGCGTAGGGTTAATATGCCCATGCAAATTAGCATTAATAAACAAAATATTCATTGCTCTCCTCCTATATCACTCTGATATATTATATACTATATCAGAGTGATATAGTTGTCAAGATATTTTGAAAACCTGCACAGCATTAATTAACGTATTAGAATCGCATACGGCAATGAATATGGCATATCTGTTAAAAGTGCAGAGGATAGGGGTATGCAAACAATTTTCTTATTACCGCGTCAGTGATGATTGCGCTTTATAATTTGGGTAAAAGTAGAACCGGGAATGAGTTTATTAATAGATTACGGGACAACCTTAACAAGATGAACTTAATAGCCATAATCCCCCTTAATGAAAATGATTTTAATTCTTTGCTTTTCAAACTGACCTGTGATAAGAACAAAATCATTACAAATTCTCTGCGAATGATGGCAATTTATACACTTTCCCAATTTTGTACATGGGGTTTCTTTCCCAAGCCTTTTTGCGTCCTGTGGTGCTGCAACCTGGCGAGTTCGCAAAATTGCTTCGTCGACTGTATCTACAATTTTATTCGTACCTACTATGGCAATCACTTGTTTTGGTCCGTAAATAATCGGAGCTACACGACTGCCATTACCATCAATATTAAATAGCTCTCCTCCCATAGTCACTGCATTGATTCCGGTTAAAAACGTATCGACCCCAAAATTCCGAATATAAATTTCCTGTTTTTCTTCACGACATAGACCATTCTTATACTTATCCAAAAAATCATAGTTATGATTGCGAACATATTCATAAACTCCGGTTTGCTCAAGTGTGACAGAGTCACCACAGCCAACTGTTTGCCCTTCGGGCATTAACACTGGAAGCAGCTCATGGAGCTGTGAAATTGATTCCACATAATACCCCGCCATGTTATTTCTATTTATTTTTTCTATCGTATTTTTAACGACATTTTCCATATAAGTACCTCTTTCTATATTGCTACAATTCTTATATCGAAAGACTTTATCCTTACTTAATGCAATCAATTCATCCTAATATTTCCGGAAGTTTCTCCATTAGAGAATCAAAATTATAATTCCAGTACTCTTCCGCAATTAGTTTACGGGCAGTAATGGTATTACCAAGATATAACCTCAAAGGAATCCGTATCTACATTCATCTTCTTAGCCGGAGAAATAATAATCTTCATATTCTATAACTCTGCCAGCATTTGTGAAGGATTTTCCTCCGCCTTCACTTTACCATATGCTTTTACGATCATCCCTTCTTCATCAATTAGATATGTAGTTCGAACCACTCCCATGCTGACCTTGCCGTAATTCATTTTTTCCTGCCATACATCATATGCCTGAATACAAGTAAGTTCCGTATCAGAAAGTAGTGTAAAGGGGAGTCCATATTTTTCTTCGAACTTTTTATGAGATGCCACACTATCCTTACTAACCCCAAGAACCACAGCTCCCTTTTCTTTAAACTGCGGATACAACTCTCCAAAGTTACAAGCCTGCTTGGTGCAACCGGGAGTATTGTCCTTAGGATAGAAATATAAAATGACCTTCTTTCCCTTGTACTCCTCCAAGGTGTGCATTATTCCATTCTGATCCGGTAATGAAAATGCTGGTGCTTTTGTTCCAATCTCTAACATGATCTTTCCTCCTGTTTCTTATGAAAATTGAAATTAAATCTTAGGCATAGTAATGGTTGCACAATATTGTTCGATAGTCAACGCAGCTGCAAATAGTCGACGTTCGTCTGCTCCGTATAAAATCATACCGCGTGGTGTTTCATCATCAGCCATACATAATCTTAGTGCTAATGATGGTAGTCCAATAAAATGCATGATGTTAGTCGGTCCGGTCATCAAACAAGCATCATATTCACGAATCCTCTCAATAATCTGATTGCGAAGGCTCTTTCGTTCTGACAAAGCGTTACTATATGCAATATCATCAAGTTTTCCTGAAGCCCCATCTAATGCACCGCGTAGATATGCATGGCCGTATTTCATCATTTTCTCCGGATTTGCTTCATAATAATTGACTATTTCCTCTAGTGTCCGACGCTGAGCACTGGAACGGGATAAGTAATCCTCCAGATCATGTCGAAACTCACATCGCATAATATCACGCTGATATGCGGTATAAGCATGATTGACCTCTGTAACTTGTACACGATTTGCTTTTAATTTATTAAGCAAAGTATCATACCTCTCAAGCTGTGCTTCAGAAACCTGATCCTGATTGAACACATTGATAGCAAGGTGTATGTTTTCCGCTGCCATAGGTATCACAGGATGCAGCGCTTTATCTTTCATACATGAATAAGTTAGCAGTGCGTCGGTCAGGTCACGTGTAATAGTACCTGCACTGTCGAGGGTTCTGGCTATAGGGATGATCCCCTCTGATGACAAAGAGCCATGAGCCGGTTTAAGTCCCGTAACTCCATTTTCTGTAACACAACCAACAATAGAAAAGGATGTATCCGTACCAACTGCAGCAGCACAAAAACCTGCCGACATTGCTACAGCTGAACCGGAACTCGACCCACTGGGACTTTTTGCACGATCATATGCATTTTTAACCTGACCTCCACGTGAGCTATATCCTCCAGGCATATTATTACCGGTATAGTTTGCAAATTCCGTCATATTAGTTTTTCCCAATATCAGAGCACCATTTCGACGCAAATTTGCAACGATGTGAGCGTCCTTTTTTGCAATGTTGTCTGCAAGAGCAAGGCTACCAGCCGTAGTATGTAATCCCAAAACATCAATATTATCCTTTATAAGTACAGGGAGTCCAAACATAGCACCATCACGGTTATATTTCATAGAATCCATTTTTTTAGCTTGTGCTATGACCTTGTCATTTAATTCTGACACCGAATTTAGACCATTAGGCCCGTCAAACTTCTCTATTCGTTCTAAATATGCCCTTGTCAGTTCTTCAACACCGAGACGTTTCTCTCGAATCTCACGAGCAATGTCCGTAGCGGTCATCGTAAACAGATTACTCATAACTACCTCCCAATAAGCATCTCAAAATTCCCATCTAGTATATCATAATTTTGCTTTTTGTACATTATTCTACCTTAATAATTTTGTCATCATAATTTTGTCATGCAGTAAAAAACCTCCAAGCTGATAATTATACCGACCCCCAAAGCTAGATTTTGGGGGTCAGTTCAAATTTCATATCAGTTTAGAGGTTTTATATTACATTGGGATACTCCCAATGTTGATGAATGATAAAGCTTAATCGGTTAAACGGATATCACCGCTCACGGTACTAATCATCAATTCGCTTCCCTGTTTACCGTAGGTGTAAGTCCCGGATCTTAAGTTACTCTGAATCATATCCTGGTATCTTATATTCAATACACCCGAGGTGGTTCTGGATTCAACACGATATCCATTGCCATAATTTTTCAAACCGACTTTAATATTGCCGCTGGTGCTATTTGACTCCAATTCAATATCTCCGTCACACTTTGCATCAACATTTCCGGATTTCGAACTGGCATGGCATCGTTTTACATTGACATCAAGGGTAATATTACCGCTAGTGCTGCCAACTACCAAACCATCACCACAAATTTTTTGTATTTTGATTTTACCGCTGAGGCAACTGGCATCTGTATTATTCATGTTCATTTCATCGATGTAGATATCGCCGCTGGTGCTTCTAATTTTGCATTCACTTACCTTCACCTGATGCAGTTCAATATCGCCGCTCATGGAACTATTATCTATAATATCCGCTGTAATGTTTCCTGCTTCTATATCACCGCTGCCGCTTTTCATTGATAAAAACTTAGTATCGATTCCCTCTGCTCTGATATCGCCGCTCATTGTGCCAGCATTCAGCTGCACACTATTTATAGCTTCCAAATTAATATCTCCGCTGGAACACTTTATCCGTAAATCTGTTGAAATTACCTGTTTGAGAGTAATTCCGCCGCTTGCTGCCCCTACGACGATCCGCTCTGCTTTTACATCAAACAGCTTGATATCACCGCTTGCCGTCTTAACGTCCACATTATTCATTGACTCGGGCAGTTCTACATGAATGCTCATGGAATTATGATTTAGGTGAAACAGGAATACAGCCTTTCCAACTCTGCGGATTCCGGCATAAATTGTGTTTCCTTCTTTATAGCTATAGAATTCAAAAAATTGTTTCTGACGATCATTTCCGTTATTAACATAGCTGATATTTACTTTTTGATTCGGTGATCTCACTATGGTAACATCTGCGCATTCACCATTGATAACCAGATTTAATCCATCGCCGGTTTTCGTATCAGAAGTGTTCTGTCGCTCATCATTCTGGTCCGCAGCTTCCTTTGTATCAGTCCCCGCAGCATCCTGGGTATCGGAACTCTCTGTGGTATCTCCTGTTCCCTGATTACCGTTCATGAAATCATAACTTACGTTGCTTTTCTCTCCATCCTCAGGCTCTTTACCGGTTTCATAGCTTTTTGATACATTTTCCGAAGAGCCTTCTGTATTTCCGCGATTGAAATCAAATGAATTCTTAAGGTAGGAATCAGCAAAATTATTAATGGAAGAGGTTGCCTGATCCAGAGTATTCTTTAATGTATGTCCCAGCTCAATAACATCTATTTTGCTAATGGCTTCGCCTGCGGAATCTAACGCACTATTAATTGCATCGCCAATCTTTTCGCCATCAAAGCCCGGAATATTAAAGCGTCGCTCATTTGATTTTTTTTCATTCGAATTCGACTGGTTTTCTTCTTCTTTACTTTGTTTACTGTTTCCGGTTTGATAAACCTCTTTTATATCATCAACCAGGTCATTGATTGAACCTAGCTCTTCGCAGATTTGTTCTTCACTTTTGCCCTCCTGAGTGCCAACCTGAAAATGTTCTTCATAATCAGATACAATCTCTTCCATAACACTTGCTTCCGTATCTTTCAGCGCTTCTTTCAAAGCATTTAAATATTCTAACTTATTCATAGCTATCCTCCTATTCTAAAATATTCTGAACAACAACCACAAAGTCCAACCATTCTTTTTTCAGGGAAGCTTGATATATTCGTCCCTGATCCGTCAAATGATAATATTTTCTTGCTGGACCTTCACCGGACTCCACTAAATAGGTTTCAACATAGGCATCATCCTTTAACCGTTTCAAAATAAGATATAATGTCCCTGTTGAGATTACCATCTGCTTTGAAATTGCATCTGTTAATTCATAACCATAACGGTCCGCTTCCACCAGTTTTGAAAGTACACATAGTTCCAGAACTCCTTTTTTAAATTGTGCATTCATCTATTGACTCCTTTCTACCTGATAGTGATTTGAATTTTATAGTCTCCTCAAAATTTACAGTTTAGCTATAGTCTTTACAAACTATCATTGTATTATATTTTATCACTAGCTATTATATATTGCAATATAGTATTTAATGCAGTATTATAATTTTAATCTAAACTTAATAAAGTATCCGTAAAGGCTGACTCATCGTAAAGTTAAAATATAGAAATCTCACTATATTTTAATTTGTCAATTCATTTACAATAAGTTATAATAAGCTCAGTTATGTTGTAACTCTTATGTGGAGGAAATATCATGAATAGAAGAATTGGTGACGATATCCGGGATATTGTGCAAAATGCAATCAATACCAGAGATTTTCGTCAATTAAATAGAGATATCTCGGATACCGTGAACAGTGCACTGGATGAAGTGCACCGATCCATTTTCCGTCCAAGCGATCGTCAGAACTGGGATAAGCATGATCCTAATGTACCTCCCACTGATAACCAAGAGAATAATACCGCCACAAATGGATTCCGTAACTGGAACGGACAAGCTTATCGTAATCAACATTATAATAACCAGAGGCAAAACTTCTCCTACTCCGCTAGAAACAATCAAAATATTGCAAAGCAACAGGCATCGACAGAACGAACCTCGCAATTTCCGGTAGTACCGGTGGGAAAGGTAGCCGGAATTCTAATGACTGTTTTTGGCAGCATCGGTTTTGGAACTACCGGGCTTGCGATTATTACCTTATGTATCATAGGTCAGATAACAGCCAATATCACGTTCTTCGGTACGATAGCTCTTTATCTTCTGCCCTTATTCTTGATCAGCTTGATTTTATTTTATAAAGGCTCACGGATCAGAGCGAGATTAAGGAGGTTCCGAAGATATATAGGGATCTTTCAAAATCATGGTTATTATACTTTGAAAGAATTATCCGATCACCTCAGTAAGAGTAAGAAATCCCTGATAAAGGATCTTCGAAAAATGATTTCAATCGGTATGTTTCCTGAAGGACACATTGATAAACAGGAAACCTGCATTATCCTAAATCGTGAATGCTATTCGAAATATCTGGAGCTGCAGCAGAAGGAACAGCAGCAAAAAACGGTTGCTCAAGATGAAATTAAGAATGCTCAAGACAGTGATTACCAAGCCTCACAAACTTCGTCCATGGGTAGTGGAGTAGATGAAGGAACGAGAACAGCAATTATGAACGGACGCACCTATATCCGTCAGATTAAGGAAGCGAATGATGCCATCCCGGGAGAAGCAATCTCTAAAAAGCTGTTTTATCTGGAAGCACTCCTTGATAAGATTTTTAATTATGTAGAGCAGCATCCGGATCAGCTTCCCCAGATACAGAAGTTTATGAATTATTATCTTCCGACCACCCTTAAATTAGTAAACGCATATAAAGATTTTGACAAAGAAACCGTGCAGGGTGAGAATATTACATCTGCTAAAAATGAAATTGATCTTACACTCGATACCATTAATCAGGCATTCGAGAAATTATATGATAGTTTTTTCTTGAATGCTGCAATGGATATCTCTACTGATATATCCGTATTGGAGACTCTGCTTGCTCAGGAAGGACTGACTACTCAAAAGGATTTTAAATCAAATCAATCTATGGGAGGATTAATTAATGAATAATGAAGTACCCACATTAACATTTGAACCATTTGCTGAGGAGCTCTTTCAACCCGGTGTATTGAAGCAAGACCCCGAAAACACCGCGCTGCGCAAGATGGAGAACGTTCCGCCTGAGGCTGTTGCATTAGACGAAAGCAGATTATCACCGGAAGAGAAAAAAATGGTAGATGATTTTGCTAATACGATTGATCTGACCAAATCCAATCTTATTCTTCAATACGGTGTCGGCGCTCAGAAAAAGATTGCTGATTTTTCAGAATCTGCTCTAACCAATGTGAAAACCAAGGATCTGGGAGAGGTCGGTGAAATGCTCTCTGGTGTCGTTATGGAGTTGAAGAGCTTTGAAGCCGATGGTGAAGAGAAAGGTTTCTTAGGATTATTTAAGAAACAGACCAGCAAATTGGCTGCTATGAAGGCAAAATACGATAAAGCAGAGCTGAATATCAATAAAATATGTAATGTGCTGGAAAGCCATAAAATCCAATTATTGAAAGATATCGCCACCATGGATAAGATGTACGAGATAAATAAGACTTATTTCAAAGAATTATCCATGTATATCCTAGCGGGGAAAAAGAAATTAGCTAAGGTTCAGTCCGAGGAGCTTCCGATGCTCATTGAAAAATCAGATCAAACCAATCTTCCGGAGGATGCACAGGCAGTGAACGATCTGGTAGCCATCTGCAACCGATTTGAGAAGAAGATTCATGATCTGGAATTAACAAGAATGATATCGATACAAATGGCACCTCAGATTCGCCTCGTTCAGGAAAACGATTCCCTGATGGTAGAGAAAGTGCAATCTACCATAGTAAATACCATTCCTCTTTGGAAAAGTCAAATGGTTCTTGCTCTTGGTGTAAATCATTCCGTACAGGCGGCTAAGGCACAAAGAGAAGTAACCAATATGACAAATGAGCTCTTGAAGAAAAATGCCGAAACACTTAAAATGGCAACGATTGAAACCGCTAAGGAATCCGAACGCGGCATCGTTGACATTGAAACTCTTCGACTGACAAATGAGTCCTTAATATCTACTCTTGATGAAGTGCTTCGTATTCAGAATGAGGGGCGTCAAAAGAGAAAGGACGCTGAACTGGAGCTTAATCGTATCGAAGGCGAATTAAAGACAAAATTATTAGAAATGACCAGTACAAGAGTGTAATATCTCTGCCGCTCCTCTAAAGAGGAGATACATTAATTATACCAGACAAAAATCCCGGAAATGCAGTCAAGGCGAGGGTTCTAGCCTTTACGACATATCAGGGATTTTTATATTTTAATATATCCTAATTCGGGAACACAAGTAACTGTACCGATACTCCGTTAGGGTCATACACATAGAAATAGCATGTTCCATCACCGGGGTTCCTGATTGCAGATGGATCCCATATTTTTAACCATTAAGGTCATATGCTTTATATGCATAGTATGTGTCCTTTTTTCGTACTTCTTTTATTCTTATTTAACAATTTAAGTTCCACTCTCACAAGTAAGTATTTTAAATTTATATCTCAATCTCTGTTCGAAACGCAACAACAGCTTGACCGATAATTTGTACTAATACTGGCTTTCCATTTTCTATTCTCACCTTTACACGCATACTGCCATCTCGTTTGATCGCTTCTCCCTGTAAGATTAAAAATGAGAGCTCGTCTAGTGTTTCTAATGACTTGCAAACACCGTAATGTACTAAATAAATACCTAATGGGCCGTTTGCATTTCCCGTAACGGGATCTTCTAATATACCGATAGCAGGGGCAAACATACGTCCATGAACTAAAACCTCGTCCTCGGGATTCAAAGTAAAGACATAATATCCATTACAGCCAACCTCTGCACTAATCGCTGACAATTCCTCCATATTAGGCTTAAGCAAATGTAATTGAGCATTGCTTTTTATTCCTACCATGATTTTTGAATGTCCGGCAGACGAGATCGCAATTGGACAGTCTTCTCTTAGGTCGTTAATCGCAATCCCCAGTGCCTCTGCTATTCTTTTTACCAAGTCATAGGCGAAGGGTTTGCTTACCTCCGGTGTCCCTTGTGTCATGATAATACTATATTCACCGTTTTCCTGTATAATATCAACAGGTAAAATTCCTGCTTTGGTTTTCTGCAAAACTCTTCCTGAAACTGCTATTCCCTCAATCGCTCTAACATAATGAGCAGCTATTGTTGCGTGACCGCAAAGAGGAACTTCTGTCGTTGGGGTAAAGAACCTTACCTCAACATCATAATCTGCAACATTCGATGAAAAAAGAAAGGCCGTTTCTGAATTGTTCAATTCTCTCGCAATCCGTTGCATCTGTTCCACTGTCAGACCATCCGCATTCGGAACAACGCCCGCCGGATTACCGTGAAACTTCTCTCTGGTAAATGAATCTACTTGATAAATTCGATATGTATTCATATTATACTCCCTTAAAGTAAATTTACTTTATAGCCCCACGGACTACTCTAACAAGCCTGATGCGGTTATATCGCTGAGTAATGATACAGGGCAGATTAACAGCGATGGCATACAGGAACATATACATAATAATAATCCTAGGAGCAAACAGTCCAAAAACCCAAAATGGTATGATCCCAAGGATATGGGATAATTCTGCACGGCAGGTTTCCGTTATAAATCGTTCCAGGTTTTCTCTCGAAAGATCTGTCAGATGCTTTTTCTTGTATCCTCCTTTTACAACAGCCCCTCCGTCCGGCAAAAAGTGTTTCCATTTACGTACCCGAAATACCTTTTCATAAAATCTACCTCCTCTCTCCCATTTGCGCTCTCGGAAAAGAAATATCTTCGGAGATAAATATCGATTCGGAATTTTTATACATAGCAATGCAGCCGATACCTGAAATAACGGCCACAGAAGAATACATAACATAAGCATCCATATCTTTGGCAGATAAAATACTTGCATGGTCACCTCTCCAATTTTATACTTCTGTCTTTCCAGAAAACTGTTCGATGAAACAGCTTCTTAACGATGGATTGAATGAAAATCCATAAAAAAAAGAATAAACAGATAGGAAAGCAAATCAGGGTACACTTCTTAAATTGACCAATTCTATGAGCTGTACGATACAGCTCAAAAACCCACAGAAAATAGAATATAACACTGACGATCAAAAACCTGAGATCAAACGTAATTATCGATTGAATTATACATTGAATTACTGATACGCAGGAGGTTATCCATAAAAACACCATAAGTAATAATCCTTTTGGAGTCCTCTGTGCACCGGTTGCATAGTTTTTGGTCCAGCCCAGCCGAAGCTCCGAAAAGCATCCGGGATACATGCGGAAAGAAATATATTCCCCGCCTAAAAATAGTTTATACAGAAATCCGTTTTTCTTCAGGCTTTCTCCCATGGCAAGATCATCTACAATACTATTCTTAATAGAGCTGTGGCCTCCGACTGCATGATAGCAATCTTTCGGTATTAGAATCACAGGACCGAATAAACCGGCATTTCTGTCTTTGAAAACTGCTGTTGTACCATTTGCAGCGATCTGTATCAGATTAAAGAAAAGTGAAAACTGTTCATATCTTTTTTTCATCCAATGATACGGTTGGAGGGAAATGACACATTGATTTTCATCATAAGCTTGAATCAGACAGGCAACTGCTTCGGGCTTCATCCTAACATCAGCATCTAAAAACAGCAGCATATCTCCGTCGGATGCCTCAGCCCCTTTCTGACATGCCCATGACTTTCCCATCCAATCCTCCGGCTTATCAATGATTGAAATCAACTCTGTACCGAAAGAAGATATAATTTGCGCAGTATGATCCGTAGAGCAGTCATCCACACAAATAACCTCGTGTATTGGATAGGATTGATGCTGTAAATCCTCCAACAGAAAAGATAGATTGATTTCTTCATTTCTCGCGGGGATAATAATGGATACTTTATAATCCGGATCATTCTTATCGCTTTTCCTTAAAAAAGGGAAGCGATAAAAAAGTAATAAGTTCATCAATAATCCGGTCAATAGAATAGTGATGTAATAGAGCATAGATACCAACTTACCCCTCTTCTGCGTTCGCTTTGATCAATTAAAAGAAGATCAAAAATGAAATTAGGATAATTATACCATATGAAACAACAGAATTATATATATATTCCTCTCGTGAAATTATTTTTGTAACAATATCCCGAGAATTATATATTTCTGCTGTTGATAAATTTTTTAAATAACATAAATTGACAGAGAATATGAGGAATGATAACATATATTTATCCATTATTATATACGGAAGATAGATTGATACAACAAAAAAAGATGCACTGAATAATCTTTATAACATCCTATCGGGGCATTTCAATTGCAATTATTGCATAGGAGGAGACACAATGAATTACGATGTCATTATTATAGGTGGAGGACTTTCGGGTCTGACAGCAGCCAGTCTTCTAGCGAAACGAAAGCTTTCTGTGGCAGTTATTGATAAAAACTATAATCCGGGTGGCTCCTGCGGTGTATTCAAACGGGGGCATGTAACCTTTGATCAAGGCTCTGCTATGCTGTATGGATTTGGTAATAAAGGCTTTAATGCACATCGGTTTGTCTTTAACTCACTGGAAGAACCGATTGATATCATCCGTCATGATCTTTTATATTGTGTCAATTTTAAAAATAAGCGTATTCGGTTCTGGGCAGATGTCAATCAGTTTGCTGATGAACTGTCTGAGGTTTTCCCTTATGAAAAGGATAATATTCACCGCTTTTATAGGGATATGCTGAAAATATACCAACATGTTATGGTCGAGACACCTACCTACACTTCGGCAGATGAAACAGACCCTAAGCATGCCTTTCAGAGCATGTTGAAGCATCCTGCTTCCTATATCCGCTTTCTAAGCTATCTGAACAAAAGCGCAAGGGAACTGCTTAGTAATTATTTCAGCGACCCGGAAATCTTTCAGTTCTTTGATAAACTGACTTCCACCTATTGTTATGCTACAGTGGAGGAGGCACCGGCTGTACTTGCAGCTGTCATGTTTGTGGATAATCATGTGGGTGGCAGCTATTATCCTGCCGGTTCGACCCTATTTTTACCCGGCAAGCTCGAGAAGGTAATTGAAGAGAATGGCGGGGATATGCTGCTGGGGCGGGAGGCAGTTTCCATCCATTTCGAAAACAGAAAACCCGTCGGTGTTGTTTTGGATGATGGTATTATGCTAAATGCACCTTATATTATCTATTCGGGTACCGTTTGGAATCTATATGATAATTTAATTGCTCCGGTAAATACGACAGAGAAAAGAAAACTCTGGGCTAAGAGTCAAATACCAACATATCCGAGTGTAGTACTATATTCGGTTGTAGACAGGGAAGTTATTCCTGAGGACAGCGCTCCCATCGAGATGCTTGTCGGAAATCCCGAGAAGCTGGACGAGAGCGAGGTTACTGCTTATATTCTAAGCATAGATGATAAGACTCTCTGCGGTGCAGATGAGCATACCGTCATTGCTATCGGACCAACCTTTGAAAATTGGGATAGTAAAGACTTATCATCTTATCAGAGCAAAAAGCAAATGGAAAGAGAACGCTTGATTTCTGTGCTGGAAAAGAGATTCCCCGGCTTTACAAAAGCAGTACGTTATGCAGAGGTGGCAACCCCCCGGACCATTGAGCGATATACGATGAAAACCGGCGGAGCAGTTGCAGGTCCAAAGCAAATGTTGGGCCAGCATATGTTCTACCGCCTTCATATACGTACCGAATGGGATAATCTCTTCTGCTGCGGTGAATCCACCGTCATGGGCACAGGAACCCCCACCGTCACAACCTCCGGACTTACTGCAGCCAATGTCCTGTTGAAAAAGCTTGGTAAAGAAACCTTTGCCTATCGCAACGGGATGAAGAACTATGTAAATATTGTCGATAAACCATTTACTTCAGATCAACTCTTTCAGGAGTATGATGCACCGACCAGGCAGGTCATGTGTAATGCAATGCGTTGTAGATTTTGTGAGCATCCCTTATGCACTAACGGCGATACCACCGATATCCGTGGTATCATGAGACGCGTTGCCTGCGGTAACTTTGCAGGTGCCAGAAAAGCCTGGCTTAAGGCTCCGGTCGACCCATCCGCACTAGCTCAGTACGAAGCCAACTGCTTATGTATGATTGAAGAAGGAAGTCCGGTTAAAATCACGGAAATCATCAATTATCTCAGAGAGGTGAAGGCATGAACAGGGATTATGATGTGATAGTAGTCGGTGGTGGGCTTGCAGGGTTGACCTGTATGGCATATTTGTGCCGATATGGTTATCGTGCCCTGCTCTGCGAAAAGGGAAACAAGACCGGTGGTCTAGTTAATACCTTTCAATATGACGGTTTTACTTTTGATGCCGGTATTCGTGCCTTTGAGAATTCAGGTATCATATTTCCTATGCTTAAGAACCTAGAGATCGACATTGAATTCGTTAAAAATCCTGTATCTATCGGAATCGTAAATCAGCGGGTACAGTTAAATCCCCAGCAGAGTCTTGAGTCCTATCAGGCAATGCTGATAGCACTCTTTCCCGGAAGCGAAGAGGATATTAAGAAAATAATGACTGAGATTAATAAAGTGGTACGCTACATTGATGTACTATATGGGATTGATAATCCTCTTTTCTCAGATAATTTAAGAGACCCGGCTTATCTGGTAAGGACCCTTCTGCCATGGCTATTCCGGTATAACAGAAATATCAGTAAGATTAATCGTCTGAACGAGCCTGTGAATAAGTACTTACTTCGATTTACCGATAATCAGTCTTTGATTGATATGATTACGCAGCATTTTTTTAAGGATACTCCAGCCTTCTTCGCCTTAAGCTATTTTGCTCTCTATCTCAGTTATTATTATCCCAAAGGAGGCACCGGTACTTTAGTCCAGAAAATAAATGAGTTTATCCTTGCATCAAACGGCGAGATCAGGACTCAGACGGCTGTTACCCGAATCGATACTTACAAGAAGGAACTATTCACGGCAAATGGTGAAAGATATCAGTATAAAAAGCTGATCTGGGCCGCAGATCAGAAATCACTCTATGCTTCTGTCACTGCACCTCAAACATCGCAATTCATGAAACAGAACTTACTGGTAGAGAAGAGTAAGGGAGGTGATTCCATACTGACGCTCTTCCTTGGCGTGAATCTCGACAAAGATTATTTTGTTCATACTTGTGGAGCCCATACCTTTTATACCCCGGTGACAACCGGTCTCTCTTCCTTGTCAAATTGGGAGAAATCCTGCAGTCTGGGAAAAGACGAGCTTCTGAATTGGGTTGGTAAATATCTTGACAGTACCACCTATGAGATCTCCTGCCCTGCGCTAAGAGATGAACATCTCGCGCCTGAGGGAAAGACCGGTGTTATCGTCAGTACATTAATGGATTATCGCCTGGTACAACATATAACGGAGAATGGATATTATGATACGTTCAAGCAATTTTGTATCGATACAATCCTTCAAGCTCTGGAAAAGACAATTTTTCCGGATATTTCGAAACACTTGAGCTTTGCACTATGCTCCACTCCGATTACAATTGAAAAAGAAACCGGTAATTCACAGGGTGCCATAACCGGCTGGTCATTCCAAAACGATATCATACCTGCCGTAACAGGCTTCAAGAATATAATGAAATCCTTAAGTACTCCTATAGAGGATGTTTATCAGTGCGGTCAATGGACCTTTAGCCCCTCCGGTTTACCAGTTTCAATTTTTACCGGTAAACTTGCTGCAGATGAAGTAAGAAAAACATTGAAAAGATAAACCGTGTTATAAGAGTATAAACAAGATGAACTGATAAATCAATTTGCTTACATGAATGAAAATTCCTCGGGTTTTAAAGTGAACTCCTTTCATTAAATATTTATATAATGTCTAACAAAAGAGGTTCACCTCAAGCCCGAGGACTTTTATTTTGAAATGGTTATTTTTTAAAATGCTCCTTTAAACACTTTCGATTATGATATGGATTGGTTCACTTCCTCCTGTAATGCATGGGCAAGGCCGCCAAACTTCACTTGTTCTTTTGTGATCTTTTTTTCTAAAGCAGAATCCGTTGAGCTTCCGGCTTTATGGATACTGATACTTTATCTGCTGCCGGAGTACTTTTACCATTCTTCTGACATGCAGACAGATATTGTGAAGTTAATTTTTCCTGTATTTTCGAAAATAGTAGTAGCTATCGCTTTCCATGTTAGGCTGTTTATGGCTGAGTGGTGTCCTCTTCTCAAATTTTTCAAAACCTGCTTTCTCTGCAACTCGGCAAGATGCTTCATTTGCACAATCAATTGTCAATATCAAATATGGTATTTCTGACACTTTAAAACACCATTCTGCTAAGATTGCTAATGCCTCTGTAGCATATCCATTGCCTTGAAAATCTTCATCTATAAAATATGCCATTTCAACCTCGTTTAATGTGTCTTCTAATCCCATGCCAACCATACCAATCAACTCGTCAGTATCCATCAAAGCAATCGCATATCTTTTATTTTCATAAATATCCATTGAATTCTTCTGCTTTTGATGCCATTCAATATAACCATCAAAACTCTCTGGTGTTGGATTATATTCAGACCAATCATGCATAAATCTCACTACATTTTTCTGCCAGACAATTTTAAATAATTTTTTCTTGTCTTTATTTTCTAAATCTCGAATTTTAATACGTTGAGTTTCTAATAACATATTTTTCCTCCCTGTATCTACATTGAAAACACCTTTACTCTGTATTTGTAAACCATTGTGACGCTGTTTGATTTTATGAGCTTCTCAGTTATGCTCATTTTGCTATATAAAGGTGTTTGATTACGCTATATGTAATGACCAGTATGAGAGCGATACTTACGATTAACCAATCTCTTTTTGTTGATTTAAATCCCATTTTATGACCAATAAAAGCTCTTATTAAGCCTGAAGTAGTCGTTATTATTAGTGAAGCAGTTGCTATAATACCCATAACTATAATGGATGCAATTGATAAATCAGCATACATCATCCAGTACAAACAAATCATAAAAACTGCATATCTGATACAGCTTATTCCTTGAATCATTTTCCATGTTCTATATTTTCTCTCCATATCAGATTCACCTCCAAAAATAATAAAACTCTTTGATTCATATTTGTAAATGGCGAAATGTTGCGAAGCTTTATTACAAAGGATTATTTTGATGTGGCTTTATTTATGCAACTGTCCAAACAATGTAATATCTCCAATATATCTCTGAAGAGACTATTACCATTTTCTCTTTTGAGCGAAAAATATATCCGCTACCCATCTGTTCATCAAATAAAACACCATAATTTCTCTCTATATGCTTATGTAGTTCACTATATTTATCCTTTTTTGTAATAAATATTAATGGACTATCCTCTTGTATTTGTACATAAGTTTTATCGTTCAGCTGTAACATGCCCTTAATGTAAGGTAATGGATTCCCTTTTTGGAAAATTACATTCCTATCTAACAAAAAGACTGCAACCATGATGATTAAGGAAACAAAAATCATAGTAAATATAAAATATTGCTTTTTATCCTTACTCATATTTTCACCCTTTCAATTAATCGTAACTTGTAACTATTACGAGTCATGATATGTAACATCTTAACAAAAATATTAACTACTTTCTCATAATTATTGCTCTTTCTTTAAATCCCAGACTCTTCCAAAACGCTCTTCCTCTATCATTCCAGCAAAACACATCTAAATCAATATTTTCAGTATTTAATGTCTCCATAAGTTTGTTAAACGCCATTGTACCTTTTCCACTAAGTCGTTGATTTCTACAAATGAAAAAATCAATAAGATAATATGGATTTCTCGCTAAATTTACCAATGCATAACCGATAACTTCATTTTCTATAAAAAGAAATGCTACGCTTCCAGCGTTAATGTAATTTAATAGCCTATTTTCATATTGCTCAAGTGATAGTATACTATCACTTGGTTCGTCCTCAAACAAATTTTTAGTCATTTCAGATATTAGCTTAATATCATCTTTTTGTGCTTTTTTTAATATCCATTTTCAACCGCACTTATCAATACTTTATATTATCAAATGATTTGGTTCATTTGCTTAATCATTTGTTATCGTTCCCGTTTCAGATAAACCATATCAACAAGCTGTTTCCCGTCTTCAAACATCGGATGGTTATAATTGTCCGTGAAAAAGTTATATATTCGATGTGATTCTGAGAATCCACATTTTTGATAAAAGCTTAGTGAAGAAGGAACGTCCCCCGTTCCGACAAGCATTACATTACAATCGGTGTACTGTGAAAACAGAAAATCTATCAGTCCTTTTCCATAGCCTTTTCGCTGATAATCAGGCATAACCGCTATATTCTTAATCTCATAAATACCATCGGCCTCTTTCGTAATCACGCATTCGGCTTTTACTCCATTGTCGTCCAAAACAAACATTTCGCCACGTTCGAGGTACTTGTCTATCATGCTTTCCTGTTCATCAGCCAATAATAGCAAGTCGATATATGATTTCTTTTCGTTTAGAACTTTGCTTATATTCATAAGTGAGCCCCCTATCAATTCGTATTTGTCGTACGTAGTTATTAACCAAGAGAATTATATATTTATTATATAATTTGAAGTAAGTCACTAGCTATCTGTATAATAAGTATTTTCCGCTTTTAACGTTCAAAACAACATTATTCCTAACAACATTCTCTTCATAAAACCTAACCGCCTCTCATATATAATCTTCTCTTCATACTGAATCATTGCATTACAAACCCTCTGTTAAGATTTGTCAGTGTATAGCGAGACTTTATTACGCTTTTCATTACCTATTGTACGTAAAGTTCAAAAGTAAGAATTAATATTTTTGAGGCGTAATTTCAGAAGCACCAATCCTTCCTTCGTCTTCATTCCATATTAACCAATCATTTTTATTGTCTCTAAAGTATATGTATCTGATTTGTGTTCCATTGGTACGAATAGATATATGATAATCAACATCACCACTGAAAACAGCGAAAAGCATATTACGATTAACACCGAGATAAAGGCTGTCATCTACAATTTTATAAACATAGCCTGCGTAAGAAGAGATGCTATCGGCTTCGTTCAATCTTAGATTAACTATATCCCTCTCAACATTTATGCTATCTGCATATAATCCGGTAGGTTCACTACACATTGAAAAGCCAAATAATTTCCACCCATACCTGGAGAATACAGTTATAAGTATAAAAAATATCACAATTATAGTAAAAAGTATTATGCCTTTCTTTACATGTCTCTTCATAATAAAACCTCACTTCAATATTCTTTCTTACTACAAGCATTCGTTCTTTTGATTAATCCAATTAAAAACACTTTTCTCAAGATCATATGGATAAGAAAATTTCTTTTTTTCAGATATCTCTCGAGATAAACGCATAAATAAAATGATTGTAGCCATCAATGCCTTCCAGCTGTCATTTCTGTCAAAATGACCATATGTATTCATGAGCTCTGCTTGAGTTTCTTTACTAGCCCATTCACATAAGAAACGGCCTGCATGCCATGTATCATATTCCGCTCCATTTACTGTCTTTTCATGCCATTCTATCATTTGAAGAAGGAGCTCCTTTAAGTTACCGTCTCGAACTTTTACCACCCATAATTCATTTCGAAGTATCTGTTTCGCTATATAAAGAGCGATAAACCAAAACATATTTATCGTTTGCAAGAACCTATCTTCCGATAAGGGATTTCCCTGCGGAGTCATACTACTCTGAGGCATGATATTATGTGCAATATGATCTTTATCGACCAGCACCTTCACTCCTCGATAAAAATTATCCGGAATGACTTTATTCTTTACAAGGTGATTCAAATCATCTATTGTTTGAATAACAAAGTCAACCTGCCACCCTCCCTCAAATAGGGTAAGACATTCCAAATCTCCCCCATTTGTCTGTGTAGCAAATGAAGTACAGATGTCACCAAAATAGTTAAGCCATTCGTTATTGGAAAGATAATAATTCTGTTTTGAGGTAAAAAGAATAATATCCATATCTGACCATTCATCTGCAGGATGGTCATTACGAGCACGAGAGCCGACGATAAATGCTGCTCTTATGTCTTCAACCGTTTGTGCCCAGGAAATAAATTTACTCTCAATATCTTCATAGAACATTTTTGAATTTAACATTAACAAACACCTCCATATGTATGCATATTAGAATTTATTTTACTATTCCATTTTTATCTCTTTATATACAGCCTCTACCTTCGCACGAATTTCCAGAAAAACTTCCACTAAAAGTGGTTCAAATTCTTGTCCACTTCCGTCCTGTAAAATTTCAAAACACTGATCCAGCTTCATTGCATCCCTATAGCATCGATTCATGGATGTTGCATCAAACACATCTGCAATGGTCATAATTCTTGCACATAGCGGAATCTCCTTTTTGCTCAACCCTTCCGGATATCCTCTTCCGTTCCACTTCTCATGATGATACCTTGCCACTTGATAAGCCATATCCGTGTAATCTTTATTCTCCAGGTGTCCAAAAGTTTCTTTTATGATGTCCCCTCCTCGCACTGTGTGGAGCTTCATAACTTCAAACTCTTCCTCCGACAATTTGCCTGGCTTTTGTAAAATCATGTCCGGTACAGCTATTTTGCCAATATCATGCATCGGAGCTGCACGAAATAAATGATTCATATAATCCTTTGTCAATTCTTCCCGGTAGAATCCTCTACGCCTTAATTCCTCTGCAAGAAGTTTTACATAAAGTGAAGTCCTCCGAATATGTCCACCTGTGCTACCATCCTTGTTTTCCACTAATGTAGCAAATCCCATCACCATCTCCTTGTGGTACTTTGACAGCTCCTCAACCGCGGGGTTTTCCTGATTAATATACACTCCCACCACAATAATCGTTATACCTATACTGCTAAGGAGCACTTGTGGATACATCATCTGATATCCGGTGACACCGATCAATACAAGCAGATAAGTAAATATACTCAATCTCTTATGACTTTCTATGTACTTCCAGCGACCGAAAAAAGTTGTTAAGGTCAACAAAATATACATACCGGCCATAATATAACAAGTATATGCAGATATCCCCATGGAATAGTTGCTCAATTCCCCCTGACGATATTTCAGCATAGGCAGGAAAAGAAGCACTATAAGGACATTGATCACAAACGGACTAAATAACAGTATTCTTTTACTCCTTTGCTTTGGCAATCCAGTAGTAATGGATAGCATATATAAAAATAGCAAGAAGATAGAGCCGTCTATACTCAATAAGAAGAAGCCATGGGCGATGAGATTTAACAAAGGATTTACCTTGTCCAGATTATTCACCATATAGGCTGTCGCACCATCAAAGAAAATACTGAGCACACCCAATCCAAATAATAGATCAAACACGGACAGCTTATGTTTACCCCCAAAACGTTTACATTCCTTGTAATAAATGAATGCAATATATACAAGAATCATCATACAGCCCAACTGTAGCTTAAAGTATTGCATCAAATCACCCCCAAAACAGCACTCTAGAATATCATTTTTTGAATTAAGCTATCGTGTCATTTCGCAATGCCCCACTGTCATTTATACCTTGTGTACTGGCTTTTTTTCTCTTGCCATAAAAAAGCCTACTACCCTCTAATATTTTACCATAGAAGACCTTATATCCTTATTTAAAGAAAACATACACAGACTCTAATTTAGAAATGATGTGGTCATATGCAGTGTGCGTGAAAGATTTTATCAATGTACCACTTTATTCAGAAAGTCCTGAATTTTAGTCCAGTATTCCTTATCATCTTCCACGTTTCTAAAATCACAGTCCTTTATAATATAATGCACCCAAGAATTGCGCAGCCAGGACTGTGCTTCAGGATAAGCTTCTTTGAGCCTGTTCATATTGACGGGAGGTACCTCAGTATCTCCTGTGCTTGCTATTAAAAGTACCGGTCGTTCATCGGCGTTTTTAATTTGCTCCACCGGCTTACTATATTTTACTTTATCACTGCCATATACCAGTTTTAAGGAGGATACGATGAGGGGCTTTTCAAGGGATAGAATGAATTTAGGTATCCCATATCCATCCAGCTCATCCAGTATAACGTCCTCAAAGCTTGAATAGGCTGACATCGCGATCAGTGCATCTATGTCCTTTAACTGCCCGAAGGAATTAACTGCAATTGCGCCGCCCATGGATGCTCCCTGTACTACAATCGGAACATCCTTATACTTTTCTTGACTGTTAATATAATCCACAACAGCCTTTACATCCTTTACTTCATCATAACCAAGGCATATCCTGTTACCATCGCTCTTTCCATGTCCCCTGACATCAAGCAATATGGATGCATAGCCATTATCCTGCATATATTTTGCATGGCCGTAAAAATATGTAACCGATGGCTGAACAATACCACTCAAATATATAATCACTGCTTTCGGATGAGTCGTTGTAATTTCTGAAGCCCATATTTTCAGACCATCTTCGGTTCTTAAATACATTTGATTTTCCTTCAGGTTAAAGTCCTTCGCCTCGTAGATCCCCTGAAGTGGAAAATCATTGGTTACATAGCCGCGATAACTGACATGCCGGTTTACAAACTTCGGCAGTGCAAAATAGGGAAGCGTGATAAGAAGTATAAGAAAGATTCCAATTCCTATTGCAATTACTTTCACAATAATATGAAAAACAAATTGTTTTCCTGTTCTTATCCTTACTCTTCCGGAAAAATATTGTTTTATTTTTCGACAGAGGATAATATAAACCGATATAGCTGCTACTAGAATAGGAATATAAATCAAACCTTTTAGAAAGGCTCTCAAAGTATTTATATCAGATACATATTCCACTGTAATAGTTATTATCATCAGGATAAAACATAAAATAAATAATGCCAAGGACAAAATAGATATGGCTTTTAACAGTAAATAGAAACTTCTTTTTTTGTTCATATCTTCCATTTTTCTCCCCCATCGTTATTTATACCATATTACCATTTATTGATCATTAATGGAAGCATCCTTGAGCATTTGGATAATATCCTCTTCAGCCTAGATCATCGATTTCCATATTCTCATTCGTAAATTCAGGGTCACGGATACTACCAATAATTATAATTGCTATAATAAAAATAGAAAATGTAAATACAAATGGTAAGCGGCGGTCAAAACTTGATAACCATCCAGCTAAGTAGCCAAATGGTGTGGCAAAAGCAATGGTAAAGGTCATAATCAATGCATTGATACGAGCTCGTTCCTTCGGATTGATATTTAATTGAAGTAAGGTATCTTTTCGAGGCATTACAAGAGCATTAGCTACTGCAGAAACAATAACATAAAGTATAATCAACGATATACTTCCCTTCGGTGTCAGTATCAGAAGAATTGAGCACCCGGCATACAATACCAGGCCACTCCACATAGGTATCCGGAATTTCACGGCTTCCAGGCGGTGTTGTATTCCAATCATAAAAATCAACATAACAGCCGCATTTAAAATAGGGAAAAAAGCTAAATAACGATCTGCTATGCCTAGTCTTTGCGTTACATACAAGCTAAAGAAGTTCGTACTGACAAGATTGGTTATATGTAATATGACACATACAATAAGCACTTTTGTAATCTCTTTATTCTTTAGTACTTTCGGTATTAGATCCTTGTATTCATATATCATCTTTAAAACAGAGGTATTTTTCGTCTCAGCTATACGGATCTTTCCTTGTCTGGTTTCATTACAATGCTTATAAGTTATAACCACCTTAATCAGCATATTGATCGCAAATACAAGATATAAAACACGGACAACCGGAACTACAGTAAAAGAACTTATCAATAACCCGGAAATCGGTGCAAAAAAGATTGCAACCAGACCACCTATGTTTACCCAGGTATATATCCCTAATAAATCCTTGGGTTCTGCATCTTCAATCAACAAGCAAAACCATGCCGTCTGGTTTATTTGTTCAAAACTGTTAAATAAGACTGCAATTAAAAAGAGCCAAAAGTTATCAGAAATTGCCCATATCAAACAAGCAACACTCCAACCAAAGAAATCGCCCATCATAGTTGTAAATTTGCGTCCCAACTTATCAGTAAGTATTCCGCCAAAGAAGGAAAAAAACACCTGAACAAACATCGCTATTGATAGAATCAGTCCGATTTGAACGTCAGTTATTCCCTGAGTATACATATATAGTG
>JAEZLZ010000137.1 GCA_023415055.1 Bacillota bacterium
CACTAGAAGTTCCTGATGCCATAGCTATTGTTTTTCCTTTTAAATCAGCCATAGAGGTAACTCCTTTTGACTTATTACCTATAATAGCTCCAGCATTTTCATAGTGATCAAAGCAGAATATAGTTGCTTTTCCTTGGATGGCTAATTTGTGAGCACCTTGACCAATGTAACCAAAATCAATACTACCTGATTCCATAGCTGCAATGATTGTTGGTCCATCTGCAAATTCAACTAAATTAATCTTAAAACCTTGCTCTTCAAATGCTCCAGTCTTTATACCTGCAACTACAGCGCTTAAGCTAGCATAGTTAGGCATATAAGCTACATTTAATTCAATCAACTCTTTTTGTTGATTTTCTGTCGCTTTTTCCTTCACTTTCGTGTCATCTACTACTGGATTATCATTTTTCTTAGCACATCCACCAAATAAAGATATCATCAGAGCTGCTGTTAGTAATAATACGATAATTTTTTTCATGTTTTTTCCTCCTTGTATAATTTCCTTAAGTCATTATTCTTGTTGTTGCAAGAGTTTGGTAATAGCGAAATTGGAAATGCTATATATTTAATTATAGCTAAAGTTGATTAGTTAGGTAGTATGAAATTTTTTCATACCTAAATTGTAAGCAATTGCGCAGAAGTATTTATTCACCTGCATATCATTCTACAACACCTATTGCCAGAGGCATACAAACGCATATCTTATCTAAAAGTAAAAGCTTTCGAGTTTTCATGGTGTTTCATCCTGTGTTATAGGGTGTACCGAGAGGAGATATATGGGGAGTTGAAATTCGTCTTGTTTCATCTTGTGATATCTAAGTTGAGTATAGACAAGCGAATAAAGTACTAGATCAATAGAACTTAATATAAGTTTTATTGTATCGTCAGCCTACATTTTGTTAGTTATAATTATAAAAATGTTTCCCCGTTGCTATCATGGTGATGGGGATTTTTATTTGACAATATCTTAAAAAATGGTATACTATGTGTAACGATATATCGAGACACATAATAACGTGACACATAATAGTCGGGAGGAGAAAAATATGCCATATCAAGAAGGGCCTATGACAGAAGCCATGTATTATGTACTTTTGGCACTTAGTAAACCAACGCATGGTTATCAATTGATGATAGATATTAAGGAAATATCCGGTGGGCGCATTGAAATGGGGCCGGGCACTTTGTATGGAGTGCTCACTAGATTACTGAAAGAGAACCTGTTAAAAATAAAGCAAGATGATGGCAGAAGGAAAACGTATGAATTGATAGGGCTAGGGGAAACGGCTTTAAAAGCAGAATATCAGCGGTTAAAATTGATGTTAAAAGATGGAGCTTTTTTAGGGGAGGAACAGTTATGAGAGTGAAGAAGTTTCGTACCATTAGCATATATGAAATAGGCAAGATGGAGAGCTATCTGTCAGATATGGCAAAAGAGGGACTGTTTTTAACTGGTATGAGCCAGAGTTACAATATTTTTAAGATAAATGAACCGGCTGATATTGAATATCGCATTGAATTTGGAGAAAAGGAACTGAATTCGGAAATGCGAGAAATGTATAAAATGTCAGGTTGGAGTTATGTATGCTCCATCATGGGAATTCATATTTTTAAGGCAGCAGCTTCTGATACTTTGGTGGAAATACATACGGATCCGGAAGAGCAGAGTTATACACTACGGAAATCATGTAAGATGTACGCGAGGTTGATTTCACTCGAGATTGTATTGTTGTTACTTGTGATTGCACTTTCGGTCTTTGGAACAATGATTGGTGGTACACCAGTATTAAATCTACTAGAGAACAATTTTATTTTTATTATTGAAATAGCTTTTATGTTTTATGTTATATATGAAATTGTTAGGCAGATGCAAGCGATTATTCAAATAAAGAAAAGACTTCAGATGGGCTTTTATATCAATCATCATGAGCCATGGAAGAAGCGATCTGCAGGAAAAATCGTTGGATATAGTATTTTGGCTGTTTTGTGTATTTTATGTCTAGCTTCCCTTGCTAGCAATATACTAACTATAGCTGGATATATTACAGGTAAGTCGAATTATGCGCTAACACTCGCCACTGAGGTTCCAGTTGTTCGATTGAATGATATCGAAAGGCTTGAATTACCGGTGCTTCGCACAGATTACTTAAAATATAGTCATCATCCTTTGAGTAATGTAAGTGTCAAATACAATGTATTTATAAAAGAATATGAGGTAAATGAAGAATTTGTCCAGGAAAATATGACTTGGGAAGGGGAGGTTTACTCACCTTCACTTCGCACAAATTATTATAAAGTATATACACCTTTTATGGTGCAAGGTGCACTTTCTGATGTTTTGCATAAGGCAGAGAATTATTTTTCTGCAGGCATGCCAGATGAAGAAAACTCGGAAAAGCTTGATTGCCGTGGATTAGATGATGCTTACTATATATCGTCAGGCATGAATGGAGAGAATTATTTTGGACTGGTTGTAAGAAAAGGGAATGTTATATTATGGATGATATATAACGGGCAGAAAACTCGAACAGAAGTTGTTGAAGCTTCTCAAGAATTATTTGAATAGTTCATTTTAAAGTAAACAGCTCACCGCGCCATTGTGTATGAGCAAAAGACCTGGCACACCATTGTGCCAGGTCTTTTACTAAAAAGGGGAGGATAAGTATTTAACTTCTCTTTGGTATTCACAATTGGAGGGGGAATCCAATTATGAAAGAGCATACGCATTTACATCCTTACAACGGAACTTGGTTCCTTATTAGGATATTACTATTATGATGCACATTTACATTATTTATACATTAAATAAAAATATATTTCATATTGGTAATTTCTTAAAGTCATGTTATAATCTTATAGACATAGTGTGAATTAATAGAATGAATTCACACCAAAAAGTTTGTACCTGCAAAATCCTCGGCAGAGGAAGACATGGGCTGCAGTATTGCTGCTGCAATATTGAGTTGATTCAAGCAGGTGAAAGGATGAAAGTTATGAGTTTATTACAAGAGTGGAGAGATTATGCATATGCAAATGATATGAATAATCGAACCGGCCAGATGTTCTGGGCAGGATATTTTAATATCGAGAAGGAAATCTATAAGGTATTGCTTGCAGATGCTGATAAAGTATGGGAAGGAACCGTTTCGGAGTTGGCAAAGCATTTTGATACGGATTTAAAGACCTTCGTAGGCTTTTTAGATGGAATTAATGACAGCTTGGTAACACCTAATCCTATTGAAGAGATGGATGAAAATACAAAAGTAAGCTTAGCCTATGATAAAGAGAAGCTGTACTACAATATGGTTGGAGCAGGTGCAGAATGGTTATATGAACTGGAGGAGTGGGATGCACTTCTTACACCTGAACGCAGAAAAGAGTTATACCGCGAGCAAAAGCAATCCGGTACCGTTGTGAAGGATAAGAAAATCGGCAGAAATGATCCTTGCCCTTGCGGAAGCGGTAAGAAATATAAGAAATGCTGCGGAGCGAATGCATAATTAACGAAGACGATTTTATCTTGACATAAAAAGCTCCTCTTGCTTCAGTAATTACTGTAAGAGGAGCGTTTTTTATATTGATAAAATTTTTAATTTATGTAAATGATCAATTGAGTTACTTGATTACTTACATGATTTCAGTATTCAGGAAAGAAGCTTTTCTAAAGCCCCTGCTTATAGATGAGATATTTTGCATAGTTCTTGATGTCTATTACACTGTCGGGAGATAATTGTTGATACAAATCAAATAATTCCACGATATCCTTATCGAGCACTTCACCGCCAACAGGTAAATAGGAATCAGTCACACCCAGCAGATAGTCGCAGGATACATCAAAATATTTTGATAATGCAATCAACTTATCAAAGGAGGGCTCATTCCTCTCGGATTCATAATTCGAAATTGCGGTCGGTTTCAGCCCGAGAATGTCAGCCAATTCACCTTGCGTAAGTTTATTCTTCTGCCTTAATTGCTTGAGACGTGCATTAAAATTCATTTGGCCATCCTCCTGTACTAAAACTATACGATTCGTGTATATTTTACATAAATTATTATATATCTTGAAAAATATTGATGTCAACTACAATACGGAAGATTGTATATCAAATTTATTTGATTTCTTTTATATATTGTAAAATATAGGATTAATGTTACCATAAACATGCAATTAAAATAAGTTTAGTGTTCTACATGGATGGGATGAGTGATTACGATGGGGCTTTTTCATTACCGAGACGCACGAATAAAAAATCAATTGATTTTGGAAAATTCCAGAGGAATCTTGTTATTCTTTAACCGGGAAGGCAGAATAATCGATTTTAATTCCATGGCATTGAAGGAGTTGGGCTATCAGAAGGAACTTAAGAAACACACGATTCAAGAGATTTTTAAAAATACGGTACGATATGAGAATCACACCCTGGAGATCCTTGGCTGCCTGGAAAGACCGGAGGAAGCGACTGCTTACCGGAAAAACCAAACCTGTTTCCCGGTAGAATTAAAGATCACTATTTTTCCTAAGATCAGCAGCTTCTATGGAATATGTTGCGCAAGAAATATAACGGAATATAAAGAACTTCTGCAGAAGATAGAGGAACTGGAAACAGACATAGAGATCTTAAGGGAGAGTCGTAATGATATTGCCGCCAATGTTACGCATGAACTTAGAACTCCGGTAAACGGGATCCTGGGAATTAGCAATAATCTACTGGATACCAGTCTTACGTCAAGCCAGATCGAGATGGTGCAGTTAATAAAGCGATGCTGTAATAATATGGATTCCATTATTAATGATCTTCTCGATTATGCTAAGCTGGCGAACCATAAGATGGTAATAGAGCAGCGTGAGTTCAATCTTAGGGAGGCCATTAACTCGGTAGTAGAATTTAACCGGCCTCAGATTAGCGAAAAGGGAATAAATCTATTTCTTTATGTTGCGGATGATATACCACAGCGTATTATAGGTGATGAATTAAGACTATCTCAGATTCTCAATAATTTGATATCCAATGCAGTGAAATTTACGACAATCGGCAGTATTACTGTTGAGGTTGCGAAATTATCCCAGACGAATCAATCAGTGGAGTTGTTTTTTATGGTGATTGATACCGGCATTGGTATCAGCGCTGAGGATAAGGACAAGCTGTTTCAGAGCTTCTTTCAGGTAGATGGCTCAATTACAAGAAGATTTGGCGGCACCGGTTTAGGACTTGCCATCAGTAAGCAATTGGTGGAAACGATGGGAGGAACCATTGGTGTTGATAGTGAGAGGGGAAAGGGGAGCACCTTTTCTTTCTCGGTCCGCTTAGGGTTACCGATGCAGGAGCAGGAAGCAGATAATCGACTGGATGATATTATCTTAAATGACATCAATTATTATAAAGAACTTAAGAAAGATAGTATCACTTCTGATGTAATGAAGGGAATCAACGATATCAAATACATGGGGCAATTGCTGAAGGAGGTTGGGACTACAGGAAAAGAAGACACACCGGCAGTTCAGTCAAGAGATGAAGTTTATAAGAATATTGCCTCTGTTCTCGAAAAGCTGTCCATATGTATTGAGATGGAGAGCTGGGACAAAGCGGAGGAATTGGCGTATTATATCCGAAATCAATTATCTCCGGAGTATGGAGATATTACCAGGATTGTTTTTCGCCTACTATTATCAGTTCGCAAAGAGAACTATGCTTCATCAATTGCAATTGTAAATGAGCTTAAAACCTTGTTGGAATAACGAAGCTGTTTAAACACCATAGAATGGAGATCCGATGGATAACATATCATTTTCGCCACCTAACATATTAATTGTCGATGATGTAAACGCGAATCTTGCGGTATTATCGGAATTGATTCGTAAAGCAGGTTACATCGCACGTCCGGTCACAAGTGCCCGTCAGGCGGTGAGTGCTATTGAAGCCTTAATTCCGAATCTGATTCTCCTTGATATCTCGATGCCGGAGATTGACGGCTTCGTATTCTGTTCTATGTTGAAAAAGAATGCGAATACAAGAGATATTCCTGTTATTTTCATCACTGCTTTGGATGCAACAGAGGATAAGGTCAAAGGCTTTCAGTTGGGTGCAGTTGATTATATATCAAAGCCCTTTGATGTCGATGAGATTACAATGCGAATTAATACTCACCTCAAGATGTATAAAATGCAACAGGAGCTGGAAGTATATAATAAGAAGTTGTATAAAATAATTAATGACCAGATACGAAAAATCTATGATGGACAACGGAATGTGGTTGAAGCTCTAACGAAGTTGTATACGATAGGAGACAGCATAAAAAGCACCCATGTAGAGAGAGTCGGAGATAATAGCCGTATTCTCGCTCTTAGTCTGCAGCTTTCTCATAAATTTAAGGAGCAGATCACAAATAGTTTTATTGATGTGATAGAAAAGGCAGCGATGCTTCATGATATAGGAATGATATCAATAGATAAAGGAGACATGACCAAGCCGAGGGCAGAAAGATCTCCGGAAGACGAGGAATTATTCCAATCCCACACTACGGTTGGAGCCGAAGTTCTGGGGGATATATTAACCTTGAATTCGAATAATGATTATGTCAGGATGGCGATTGATATTGCAAGGTACCATCATGAGCGTTGGGACGGTAAAGGATTCCCGGAAGGAAAAGCAGGGAAAGAGATTCCTGCTTGCGCAAGAATTGTTGCAATTGTGGATGATTTCGATACGCTGCTGTTAGGGTGGGGCGTTGATAAGCCGTTTTCGCATGAGGAAAGTCTGGGTATTATGAATCAGAATGCAGGAAGCTTATATGATCCTGATATGATTGATGTATTTAATAAGATACAGAATCAGCTTAAGAAATAGCCGCCCGTTTCAAGGCGGCTGCGAGTAAACAACAGGATGCTACATAGTTGAAGCACAATAGAAAAGTAGGTATCAGAATGAAAAAAAAGGATATGTATATTGATTATAAACGCTCCTTTAAGAGAAGGGGTAGAAGACACAGTAAGCTACCATGGATATTGTTCGTTGTGATTCTTGTCGCAGGTTTGAGCATAGCCGCTTTCTATTCCATAAGTTTGCGTATTGATCATAATAAGACTACTGCAGATGCAAAGGAACAGAAGTCCGGATTGCAGCAGAAGAACCAGGAGGAGACCTTATTGGCAGAAGCGTCGCCTGCAGTAACAAAGGCGCCGATGATTGCAGCGCCGACTCCGAAAGCAGTCGTAACTCTATCTCCGACGCCGACACCGCTTGCGGAAGATACCATCGAGGTGATGGATACGCGGAACCCTGTAAAAGTGAAGGGGATTTATGTAACCTCTGCAGTTGCAGGTTCAACAACGGTTGATTCTCTGATGGCTTTAGCAGATGAGACCGAGATTAATACAATGGTGATTGACATTAAGGATGATCTTGGCAGGATAACTTATCAGATGGATAATACTACGGCGAAAGAAATCGGAGCTACTACAAATACAATTAAGGATATTGATGCATTTGTAACGAAACTGAAAGAGCGTGGGATTTATTTGATAGCACGAATTGTTGCGTTCAAGGATCCTTATCTTGCTGATAAGAAGAAGAGTCTTGCCATCAAGAATAAGGACGGTTCAATTTACCTGGATAATAATGGAGAAGGATGGGTGAATCCATATAATCATAAGGTATGGGATTACCTGATTGAAGTAGCCTCTCAGGCAGCATCGGCAGGCTTTGATGAGATTCAGTTTGATTATATTCGTTTCTCTACCGGTAACAGAATTGCAAATGCTGATTTTGGGAAGACAGCAAAGGAGAAGACAAAGGAAGATATCATCACAGAGTTCACCAAATATGCTTATGAGAGCTTGAAGCCACTCGGTGTCTATGTATCAGCGGATGTATACGGAACGATTATCAGCAGCAGTGTGGATGCCGGCCTGGTTGGCCAGAATTATGTTGAAATGGCAAAGAACCTTGATTATATTTGCCCGATGATTTACCCGTCTCATTTTGGTGAAGGGAATTATGGAATACAGTATCCGGATCTGGAACCGGCAAATATTATTCGAAAGGCCCTAACCGCCTCTTCGGAGAAGCTGAGTCAGATACCGGAGGGGGAGCACCGGGCGATTGTACGTCCGTGGCTACAGGACTTTACTGCGACCTGGATCAAGCACTATATGAAATATGGCGCAGAGGAGCTTCGCGAGCAAATCAATGGTGTTTATGATGCAGGCTATGAAGAATGGCTGCTATGGAATGCAGTATGCAATTATTCTGAGGATGGTTTACTCAAGGAGTAACGAACCTGTCTTAATTCAATGGAATAAAATGAGAAAAAAGCTAATATACATCTAGTATAAATGACCTGGAGGTGTCCTATGGATAAGACAGTCCATCAAAATACGAAGATGTTTGCAGTGCTGAAGGGACTTCTTTTTTCCTATATTATAACAGCATTCATATTGCTGCTTTTATCCTTTCTTCTGTTGAAGCTTGATCTACCGAGTGCGGTAATCAGTGGAGGAATTATTGTTGCTTATATTATCTCTACCTTTGTTGGGGGATTCTTTGTAGGCAAGAAAGCAGAGCAAAAGAAATTTATCTGGGGATTAATCATGGGAGTATTTTATTTTATCATTCTGATGGTTGTTTCCATCGCTATGAACAATGCAGAACCACTACCTCTTGGCAACCTTCTGACTGCTTTTCTTATCTGCAGCTTGAGTGGTATGGCAGGCGGCATGATTAGTTAGCGAATAGTAGTAAAGGGCTGTTGCAAGATCACTATTTGCAACAGCCCTGTTGGTATGATTTAGAAAAAGATTGATATTTGATATTGAATTGATTATACTATAGTTGGATTTATGGGAACAGTATGCTTTCGATTTGTATTTTCGTTCTGACAGAATAAAGAAAGGAATGGGTAAGATATGAAACGCATTATGATTACCGGGGCGTCAGGTCAATTGGGACTAGCTCTCTATCAGCTACTGAAGGAGCAAAGTCAGTATGAATTATTAAGAACCGATGCAGCTGCAAATGAGGACGGAAGCATTCGAGCTTTAGATATAACAGATGATGCAAAAGTAAGAACCTACATAGAGAAGAACCTGCCGGAAATCATTATTAATTGTGCAGCCTTTACAGCAGTTGACCTGTGCGAAAGCCAGGAGGATAAAGCATATCAGATCAATGCACTTGGACCGAAGAACCTGGCTATTGCGGCTGAAAGAACCAATGCAAAGCTTGTTCATATATCAACAGATTATGTTTTTGACGGTTGTACTTTTGAACCTTATGAAGAGGACGCACCTACCAATCCGGTGAGTGCATATGGAAGAACCAAACAATCAGGAGATGTATTTGTCCGTGCCAACTGCAGTAAGTTTTTTATATTAAGAACAGCATGGGTCTATGGAGAAGGTAAGAATTTTGTCCGTACGATGCTGCGCTTGGCACAAAACAATCAAAAGGTCAGAGTAGTGACGGATCAATACGGTACTCCGACCAGCGCGCTGGAGCTTGCCAGAGCTATTACCTTTTTGATGGAAACAGACAGCTATGGAATCTATCATGCCACCTGTGAAGGAAGCACCACCTGGTATGACTTTGCAGTCACGATCTTTCGCATGGCCGGAATTGAAATTGAAGTAGAACCAATCACGACCGGTGAATTCTTAGCCCCGGCAAAACGGCCGATGTACTCAATTCTGGATAATAAGGCATTACGGGAAAGACATGGTTATTATATGAAGGACTGGAAGGATGCCTTATATGAGTATATGTCGGCAGAAGGCTATTCGATAAGTGAATAACCCCTTAAGTTATGTGATTCGCCGGAATAAGGCGGAGTTTTCGGACAAACTATATATAAGTGAAATAGATATATGACTATACTGCAAAGATAGCAGCTGAAAGGTTAGAGGTGCTTTATGAGATATGAAGAATTTACAATAGAAGGTCGCAATGCGGTTATGGAAGCATTTCGCGCAGGGAAGACCATAGATCGCTTGTTTGTCTTAGATGGTTGTCAGGACGGACCAATTAAGTCGATCATTCGGGAAGCAAAGAAGACCGATGCGATTATTACCTTTGTGAAGAAGGAGCGCTTGGATCAATTGTCCTCCACAGAGAAGCACCAGGGGGTTATTGCCTATGCTGCTGCTTATGAATATGCCGAGGTAGAGGACATTCTGAATGCTGCCAAAGAAAAGGGAGAACCGCCGTTTATCGTTTTATTGGACAGCATAGAGGACCCGCATAATTTAGGTGCGATTATTCGTACTGCACATCAGGCAGGTGCACATGGTGTGATTATACCAAAACGTCGTGCGGTTGGTCTGACTGCAACGGTGGCAAAAACTTCTGCCGGAGCAATTAATTATCTTCCGGTTGCGAAGGTCACAAATCTTTCTACTACGATTGAGGAGCTCAAGGAGCAAGGCCTCTGGTTCGTTTGTGCGGATATGGATGGAGAGCTGATGTACCGTATGAATTTAAAAGGACCGATTGGTCTGGTCATCGGTAGCGAGGGTGAAGGTGTCGGAAGACTTATAAAGGAAAAATGCGACTTCACTGCAAAGATACCGATGTTTGGCAAGGTGGATTCCCTAAATGCTTCTGTTGCAATGGGTGTATTAGCATATGAAATAGTCAGACAAAGAATGAGCTAGTAAGGGATAAAGGGTAGGAGGTTGCCTATCGTGGGAACTACGACAAAGTACGATACGCTTTCAGATGAAGAGATCGTAGAATTAATTAAGCACGGAGATCAGCCAGCAGTGGACTATCTGATGGAGAAGTACAAATACCTTGTACGCAGTAAAGCGAAAGCGCTGTTCCTAATCGGTGGAGACAGGGACGATCTGATTCAGGAGGGAATGATTGGGTTATATAAGGCAATCAGGGATTATCAGGCAGGAAAGGATAATTCCTTCTTTAACTTTGCCGATTTATGTGTATCAAGACAAATCTTTAGTGCAATCAAGGCTTCCAACCGTAAAAAGAATATTCCTCTCAATACCTACATATCGCTGTATGCCCCTGCTTATGGGGAAAGTGGCGATGCGGAGGAGAAGGAAACTTTGGTTGACATAATTCACCAGAAAAAAGTATCGAATCCGGAAGAATTAGTTATTGACAAAGAGAATACTAGTATGATAGAATATGAACTTGTAAGGCGTCTGAGCGACCTAGAGAAACAAGTTTTGGGACTATATATGCAGGATTTAAAGTATATTCAGATAGCGGAAGTTCTTGGTAAAGAACCTAAGACAATCGACAATGCATTGACTAGAATTAAGACAAAATTAAATCAGTTACTCAAGGAAATTTAGTTCAAGGCTTACGATGCTGTTGTAGCTCAGCTGGTAGAGCACCTCATTGGTAATGAGGAGGTCAGCAGTTCAAGTCTGCCCAACAGCTTAATGTAAATAAAGGGTTGTAGCGATTTTTGAAAAGTCGTTACAACCCTCTTTTCTATCCTTTACATCATATTAGAGCATCGTTTATTCTATTTGATAGCTAATTTGCTTTATTAAGCAAATATATGGAGAAATTTAAGTAGGCAGCAAATATACACCATAATAGGTATGGTATTTGTAAATAAGCTGAGATGGGTCGTATTTTATAAAACTTATAGATCATAATGCAGATACAAAGGATTAACGCTATAAGCCATAGGAATGCGAATAAATAATTTTGATAGTTAAAGAAGATGATAGACCAGATAAAATTAAAAAGTAATTGAATCGCATACCAATTCAATGCAGATTGTTTCATTGGACTATCCGATGTATAAATTAGATAGGATGATATTCCCATCAAGATATATAATACTGTCCATATGATACCAAAAAGAAAAGCTGGTGGAGCAAAATCTGGTTTTATGATTTGACTGTAAACAGACATAGCATCCTTAGTAAGAAATGCAGAGAGACCCCCAACGGCAAGCGGAATAAAGATACAAATTATGAAAGAGATAAATTTTTTAAACATAAATATAACCTCAGTTTGTTTGTATTATTCTATTTCTATATAGGGATTTTCATGCATAAATACGGTAAGATATTCCAGAGACAGAATTCAGAGAATAAAAAAATATATATAGAAGCAATCATAGCAGAGATTTCATCATACTTTAATAGATAGGATGAGATATTAATTCAAATATTAGGAGGGCAAGGCTTATGACTGGTATGTTTTATATAATTTTATTTTTTATTATAGTGTCGCTTTTGATGTCCATGATTCGTAATCAAAGCAGAAATTACAGAGACAGAGGATCGAACGATCATAATCAAAATCATTATCAGAATATGGATCAATCGATGTACGCCGGGTCGGCAGATATGAACTTTAACGGTGTTCCGGATTTCATGGAGGCCCATTCGATGGACCGGGATCATGATGGGATACCGGATCACCTGGAGCAAAATATGATAGATTCAGACCATGACGGTATTCCGGATAGCATGGATCCGAATCCAAATTCTTTTGACAGTAGCAACGATGTCGGTGGCTTCTTTGATAACGTCAGTAACTTTGATAGCGGAAGTAGCTTTGATTCAGGCAGCAGCTTTGATAACGGAAGCATAGATTGTGGCAGCAGCTTTGATACAGGTAGCTCTGACTTCGGTGGCGGACAATAATGGAAAAACAGAATGGAAATAGATACCTTATAATTGTTTGAAAAAATATGAAACTTTATGTTGACAAACTAGGGGTTATCATAATATAATAACTTTGCTGTCCGAAACGGACGGCAAAAAATATCGAGGCGTGGCTCAGCTTGGCTAGAGCGCTGCGTTAGGGACGCAGAGGTCGCAAGTTCAAATCTTGTCGCCTCGATTTTTTCTATAAAGGCATAAAAACAGAAGCGAGGATATTACGTCCTCGATTTTTTTATATCACAGGAAATTGCGTCCTGTGATATAAAAGCACTCTGTGCAGGGTGCACACCTCAGCGGGAAACGCATAAATGCGTTAGGAAGTTTTTGCTGCGCAAACCGCATGGGCGTGAAGTGTCAGCTTGCTGACACTTTGTTCTTTCAAAAAGAACTCCGTATTGCTGACTACATAAAAAATCAGAGTCTGCTGCAAATGAATTTTGCAGCAGACTCTTTGATATGTGCTCCTGCAGGCGCACGTTTAAGTAGTTATTTTATTCCTGCTGTAGCAACTGGGTGATCGGGAGGACAGGCTCTGGCTGTGCAGGATGCTCGCCTAACATCTTCTCCATCCAGATCATATCATACCAGGTGCCGAATTTGTAACCACACTTTGTAAAGTGAGCCACCTTCTTATAACCTAGACGCTCATGAAAGAGCGTGCTGGCATTGGTTAGATGAGCATCTTCGGTAGTTGTATAAGCAATACAGGCATTCAAATTAAGGATATGCTGCTTCTTCAGAAGATCCTCCAGAGCATAGTAGAGCTTCTTTCCATAACCTATTCCCTGGCTTTCCGGACTAAGGTAAATCGTCGTTTCAACCGCCCAGTCGTAAGCTGCCCGCGTTTTAAAGGCGGATGCATAAGCATAGCCGATGATCTTGCCTTCCACGATCGCTACCAAATAAGGAAATTTTTTCTGTATCTGGGTGATGCGGTCAGCAAACTCATTCACCGATGGTACGTCATATTCGAAGGTAATTGCGGTATCGGTGATATAAGGAATATAAATATTAAGTAACTCCTGAGCATCTGATGTTGTAGCCATTCGTATTGTTAGGTCTGTCTGCATGTCTTTTCCTTCCTTCTATCATAATCGTATGAAATATTCGTAATCTTTTCCCCGTTAATCCTAGGCTTTCAGGGACGTCACCCAAATAATTATCTTGTATTATAGTATATTTGTCCAAGAATTTCCACTAAATTTCAATGGAATATTGTGCTAAGAATTTCCTTCTGATAAAATAGTGTATTAGAATAATATAGCAATCAAGATGTTGGCCATGATCAAATTTTCTTCAGTTAAGATAGAAGCTGGGTCAATGTTAAAATAAGTTTATGAAAAATATTAGAGAGGCGGACTATGGAATGGAAAGCAATATAATTTATGATCATAACCTCAATGTGGCTGATTATAATCAGCTGCGCTCCTCAGTCGGTTGGAATGCAATTCCCGAGAAGCAGGCACTAGCAGGGCTGACAAGAAGCGATTTCATCATTGCAGCAAAGGATGGAGATAGGACAGTTGGTATGTCCAGAGTATTAACCGACGGAGGCAGTGTTGTCCTGATCCTTGATGTGGTGGTCCATCCGGAATATCAGGGGTTCGGGATCGGAAGAGCCTTGATGCAGTCAGTGATGGATTATGTTAATCAAAGAATTGGTCAGGGCGAATTAAGTAATGTCCATTTGATGGCGGCAAAGGGGAAAGAAGGCTTTTATAAGGAATTTGGCTTTGAAGAGCGCCCAAATGATAAGAGTGGTGCTGGCATGACCCAATGGATTCGTTGAGAAGTGTAAGCATTATACGTTGCTGTCTTCATGAAATAATTACTGAGTCAGGGACATAGGAAACGGAGGCTGGAATGATACTATCTGCATCCCGCAGAACCGATCTGCCGGGCTATTATTCAGAATGGTTTATGAATCGAATCAGGGAAGGGTATGCTTTGTATCGCAATCCGATGAATCATGCGCAGGTGTGCAGAGTTGATCTGTCGGTAGAGAACATTGACGGGATTGTATTCTGGACTAAGGATCCACTTCCCATCCTTGAGAAACTGGAGGAGCTTGACCGAAGAGGGTATACTTATTATTTTCAGTTTACGTTAACGCCCTATGGTCTGCCATATCGTCAGGAAAAGAGCTGCGGCACAGATATAAAATCGATTCTCTATGGCAAAGAGATAGAACCGAACCTGAGGGATAAACAGGACATTCTTCTTACCTTTCAGCAATTATCTGATCGGCTTGGCCAGGATAGAGTGCTATGGAGATATGACCCGATTATTTTAAGCGATACCTTTCCAGTCGAGTATCATTTGCAGCAGTTTGAATATCTTTGCAGAAAGCTTACCGGGTATACAAAGGTATGTACGATTAGCTTTGTAGATCTTTACAGTAAAATAAATAAAAGGATAAAAGGTCAGGCGGTAAGAGCGATAACAACGGAGGATATGCACCAGCTGGCAACAGAGCTGGTACAGATTGCTAAGCCATACCATATTGAACTTCGTGCCTGCTGTGAGGCGGTTGATCTGTCGGCGGATGGCATAAAACCGGCGGCATGTATTGATAAGGAAATATTCGAACTCATTCATGGCCATTCCATTAACGCCAGAAAGGATAAGAGCCAGAGGAGTGGCTGTTGCTGTGTAAAGAGTGTGGACATCGGCACCTATAATACCTGTCGGAACGGTTGCATTTACTGCTATGCGAATCATAGCGAGGCATCCATTGCTAAAAACTGTTTAGAACATGATCCGACGTCTCCGATGATGATCGGTACTTTATAAAAATATGAGAATAAAGCTACTGCATGGCGGTAGTAAGAGGGTGTGTTATGAAGATTGACCGTTTGCTCGGTATTGTCATGATATTACTTCAAAGAGAGAAGGTGACAGCTCCTTATCTTGCAGAGAAGTTTGAGGTATCTCGCAGGACCATCAACCGTGATATCGAGGACTTATGTAAGGCTGGGATTCCGGTTGTGACGATTCAAGGTGGGAATGGAGGAATCTCGATAGCGGATGGTTACCGAATCGATAAGAGCGTTTTGACTTATCAGGAGATGGAGCATATTGTGACAGCACTGAGAGGGATGGACAGCATTACCCCGCAGATTGGTACAGAGCATCTTTTGAATAAGTTCTTTATTCAGAAAGAGAATGTTGTATCAGTTCGGGATAGTATTATCATTGACCTGTCTTCCCATTATAAAAGTGAGCTGACGGTTAAGATTGCTCTAATCAAGGAAGCAATTCTGAATAACCATTTAATTAGTTTTCGATATTACAGTAACAAGGGTGATAGTCTGAGAAGGGTTGAGCCGTATTATCTGACCTTTCAATGGGGGGGCTGGTACGTATTTGGCTACTGTCTGAAGCGGCAGGGCTTTCGTCTGTTTAAGTTGAACCGATTATGGGAGCTTATAGAGACCCAGGAGATGTTTCAGACTAGAGAGATCAGGGATGAGGATCGGGATTTCGGGCGGTATTTTCAGGAGGAGCTACCGGTGACTCTAATTTTTGATGCGGATGTAAAATACCGTCTCATTGATGAGTATGGAATGGGATGCTTTACGGTACAGGAGGATGGCAGGCTTCTATTTCGTTCAGGCTTTGCAAATAAGGATTATATGATGAGCTGGGTTTTGAGCTTTGGTGATAAGGTCGAAGTTGTTTATCCAAAGGGGTTGAAGCAGGAGATAATGAAAATTGCAGAAAATATTTTAAAACATTATCAAAGAACATGACATACCTATGTCGTGTTCTTTTAGTATAATATGAATTATAAACGAATGCAGCCATCAAAAAAACGAATTCAGTAAAGACTAGGGGGAAGATATATTGAAAAATGACTTTATTATGGAAGTACGAAATTGGATGTATCGCAATGCAAGACCGCTGGAGATTGCTCGCTGGCAATATCATTTTGAAGGAGGAAGCGCAGAAGCGGTACTGGACTGCCTGACTGCTTATCAGAATGAGGACGGAGGCTTCGGGCATGCACTCGAGGCGGATTCCTGGAACCCGAATTCTGCTCCTATTCAGGTGTTTCATGCGATTGAGATTCTTCGTGAGGTAGGATTGACGGATCGTCAGCATAAGATGATACAGGGGATAATAAGCTATCTCGCAAGTGATAAGGATATGGAAGGAGACTACTGGTTAAGTAATGTTCCCAGTAATAATTATTTCCCTCATGCCTCCTGGTGGGAATATGGGCATGCATATGCAAATCATAACCCGTATAACCCTACCATCGGTCTAGCTGGATTTGGCTTATGCTATGGAGAGAAAGATTCACAATTCTATGAGAAATGTATGCGTATCGCGAAGGAGGGATCAAATTATCTTCTTCAGGCGCAGGAAGTTGACATGCATACTTTGAATTGCTATATTGCATTTGCTCAATATTTAAAAGAGGCACAGATAGATGATATCATCGATTCAGCAGTGCTGTGGCAGAAACTGAGAAAACTGGTACAAGAGGCATTAACCGAGGATACGGATAGTTGGGCTACCACTTATGTCTGCAAACCGTCCCAATTCTTTCGAACTGCTGACAGTATTTTCTACCAGGATAACAAAAAGCTTGCTGATTTTGAAATTGAATTCATACAACAAAGCCGAGATCTACAGGGAGTATGGAATGTAACCTGGAGTTGGGATGAATACTCGGAGGAGTGGGCTATTTCGAAAAATTGGTGGAAGGGTGAGATCGCACTCAGAAATATGACTTTTTTAAATAATCTCATAGAAAGGTAACTGAATCCGGGGCTTTTTATCTTTGTCATGAATGCAATGAAATAATCAGAACACAAATCAAAAAACACCCTGGTCAAGGAAGGCCCTCTTCGTTTTAGTTGGCTTGGCACTGACACTCGAAAGACAAACTAAGCCAGGGATTTTTAAGTAATTTAAAATAAGGTATATATCGTAGATTTGCGATATACTAATGGCAGATAATAGAAAGAACTCATAAAACATCAGGGAGGGAGTATTATCATCAATGGATATTAAGGTAATCTGTGCGGCCTTAGGCAATAAGACGAGATATAAGTTGATTAAGCTTTAAGGGAGAAATCCATTGCGACCTGCTGTAACCGTTTTGAATTCTTCGAAAATAAGTGTCGGTGATGTGGTAATATTCACTGGATTGGCTCAATCCACCGTATCTCAACACCTGGCTGTTTTAGAGAAAGCGAACCTGATCCGTATGGAGAAGAGAGAATTGTGGAGCTGCTATTTTCTTAATGATGAGATACTGGAGCAATTTTTGGAGCAAATGAAAAAGACCTGCTACTCGGAATATAGGGTAAATAAATCGTACTCAATCCTTGCATTCAAAGGAATTGAGTTTGATTATATATAATCAAAACTTATAATCAAACTTAAAGAGTATTTAATATCTGAATAGATATAAATATTCTTTTTTATTTAGTCCCTTTTCGGAATTGTGTGTTTGAGTGAAATGTCTGTATAATTCTATATTTCGTAATAAGAAGTCTATGTCGAGATATATTTACAAATCATAAATATGTGGTAATATAAGTTTGTTAGAAAAACTTGAAATTAGAGAGGCCAATACAATGTGCAAGTTATTGTTAATCAGACCATCAATAGAATATGCGAAGCATGTTATGTCATGTAAAGAAGAAATTCAAGAAACGGCGACAGTTTCGATGGGTGTGCGGGGCTTGAAGATGTCCGTTCTTTTCAGGAATGGATTGATTTTGAAACAAGGTTGAGCGTTAAATATAAGGATGAATATGTTTCGTCAGAGGTGCTTTTGGCAGTCAGGCAAGAAGATAATCGTGTTGTGTGTATAATTGATTTCCGTCATCCCTTGTTTGATTTCCTCTATGATTTTGGCGGAAACATTGGATATAGTATCCGCATTGTGGCAAGGAAATAAAGTAAGTAGATTCCAATTTGTCTTATTGGAGGAGAATAAATGCAAGAATTAATAAATGGTGCGGGAGATATTGGATTATATATTATTCCAGCAGTTAGTATAATGTTGATAGCGAGAAAATTATTTAAAGTACCAGACGAGCTATTTCGTAAAATTTTACATTTCATTTTGTTGGGAGCATATATTCCATTTTTGTTTTCCTTTGAGACATGGTGGGTTTCTGCATCTGTTGCAGCAACACTTGTTATTATCATTTATCCAATTTTACTATTAGCAAGTAGGATTCCTGCGTTTTCGACTTTTGTTAATGAACGAAAGAAAGGTGAGTTTAAGAGTAGTATGATATTAGCACTTGGAATGATGGTTTTAAGCATTTGTATCTGCTGGGGTATTTTTGATGATAGATACCTTGTTTTGGCTAGTATATATGCTTGGGGTGTTGGAGATGCTTTTGCCGCTTTGATAGGCAAACAGTTTGGAAAACATAAGATTCAATGGAAATTTGCAGATTCTCATAAGAGTGTGGAAGGCTCTGTAGCCATGTTTTTGACTTCTGCAGTTTCAGTATGTATCATATTGTTTTTGAGGGGTGGATTAGATGGCATAAGCTGCTTACTTATTGCTGTGATGGCGGCTTTGGTTTGCACTTTTGTAGAACTATGTACGAACAACGGATATGACACGATTAGTTGTCCGACGGTGGCAATGTTTATTATCATACCATTAGTGAAAATTTTGAGAGGTTGATATTATGTCAAATAAAAAGTCGGGAGCACGAACTTTGCTATGGTCAGTACTTATGAGTTCCCCTGGTCCATTAGTGGTAGGATTAGGATTGTTGAGTGGGCGAAGTTCAACGCAGATTGCAGATTTTGTGCGAAGAAGTGCAGAATTGATGGCAATTATTATGTCTTTTGTTATCTATAAACTTACTACAAAAGATGATGTCTGTAATGAAGAAAAGAAACAAAGATTAGAACAAGGCTCCAATGTTTTCGTAGGCGCCATGATGTGTGTAGGTGGCATTCTTATGATAATACTTACACTAATGAGCAATAACTCAGATAAGGGAAATGTTATTCCAGGATTAGCGATTGCAGTAATGGGAGTGATTGCAAATTCTATTTTTTGGAGAAAGTATACGCATTTGAATAAGATAGAACCGAATTCGATTTTGATAGTGCAGGCTAGACTATATCGTGCCAAAACGCTAGTAGATAGCTGCGTAACCATTGCATTATTGTCAGTTGTGATAGCACCCGCTACATCGATTTCTTTTTGGTTAGATTTTATAGGTTCATTGATTGTTGCTATTTATTTAGTTTGGTGTGGGATGCGTACGATTTATGAAGCGATTTATTGCAATAAAGTACAAGGTTGCTAATGCTTAAAGGCGGAATCATCTGCAGTTAATTATTCGACCTGATGAATATACTATTTTAAGTTCAAGAATTTGAATGATTTAAATATATTAATTTGATAATGAAATTAATAAAAATACATTGACAATGTTTCTGCTATCATGTATACTAACCCCAATCAAAACATAATTCATATCGTTTATCTATGATATATGGTGATTTTAAATCTTATGACGTATCGGGTCAAATACAGTAACGGGAGGAAAAGAATGAGAACATCATTACGTACTATGTGCTATAATATGTGTGGTATGTGCAGCATGCCGATGATGACATATTTGCAGGATAGGTGAATGTGATGTTTTCATGTGCGAAGAAAAGAGTAAAATCTTCTCTCCCAAATCAAATGAACAACTAACAGGAAGCTTATCTGGCATTCCTGTTTTTTTTGAGCTTGATTTCATCACTGCGAAGCATAAAACTAAGAAAGTGAAATTTGGTATCATAGGATGATGGTTAAGAAATATATTAAGAACATTGGAGGTGGGAGTTTTGTTGAATCAAAAACCAATCGTTGAACTACGGGGACTGGGTAAGATTTTTCAAAGCAAAAGCAATGAGGTAAAAGCACTGGAGGATATCAACCTAACGATCTGCGAGGGAGAAATCTTCGGTATCATTGGTCTGAGCGGAGCAGGTAAGAGTACCTTGGTTCGATGTATCAACTTTTTGGAACGACCCACAAGCGGAAAAGTATTTTTCGATGGATCGGAGCTGGGAAGCCTTTCGGAAAGGGACTTGCTGAAAGCAAGACAGTCCATGGGCATGATTTTCCAGCAATTTAATCTACTTATGCAAAGAAATGCGTTACAAAATATCTGTTTTCCTCTGGAACTGGCAGGTGTACCAAAAAAGGAAGCGAAGGACAGAGCTAAGGAGCTTCTGGAGGTAGTCGGTTTGTCCGATAAAGCAAAGGCATATCCGGCACAGCTATCTGGCGGACAGAAGCAGAGAATCGCAATCGCGAGAGCGCTGGCGACCAACCCGAAGGTGCTGCTGTGTGATGAAGCTACCAGCGCGTTGGATCCAACTACTACCAGATCTATATTGAATCTCCTGAAGGAGATTAATCGAAAGCTGGGAATAACAATTATCGTAATCACGCATGAGATGAAGGTAATTGAAGAGATCTGTCACCGGGTGGCGATCATAGACCAAAGCCATATCGCTGAGGTGGGTGAGGTGGAAGAAGTCTTTGTTAAGCCAAAGTCCAGAATAGCCAGACAGTTAGTACTCTCCGGTGAGACACATATTGACAATTACATCGGAGAAAGGAAATGCCGTATCATTTTTGATGGTAAGTCCTCCTTTGAGCCGGTTATCTCTAACATGGTTTTAGAGAGTAAAACACCAGTGAATATACTTTTTGCCGATACGAAGGATATCGACGGAAAGGCGTTCGGGCAGATGGTGATCCAGCTGCCGGACGATGACAGCGGATATAATAAAATTATTAATTATCTGAAGACCCATCAGATACCTTATGAGGAGGTGAGATAGCATGTGGAGTGAAGCAGTGATAAAGATGCTAGGTGTAGGTATACTGGAGACCTTGTACATGACCTTTTTCTCCTCCCTGGTTGCTTATCTGATTGGTTTGCCAATTGGTATATTACTCGTAGTAACAGACAAAGAAGGAATTGCTCCTATGGTTCCGGTAAATAAGGTGCTTGGGGTCATTGTAAACCTGGTCCGTTCCGTTCCCTTTGTCATCTTATTGATTACGGTCATGCCCTTCACCAGAATACTCATAGGAACAACGATCGGCTCTACGGCAGTTGTGGTTCCGTTGATTATCGCTTCGGCACCTTATATAGCAAGACTTGTAGAATCCTCTCTGAAGGAAGTGGATAAGGGAGTCATTGAGGCGGCGCAATCTATGGGGGCAACCCCATTACAGATTATCTATAAAGTACTCATCCCGGAAGCAAAACCTTCTCTGATTGTGGGAGGTGCCATTGCAGTAACAACGATCTTAAGCTATTCCGCCATGTCCGGCTTCGTCGGCGGTGGCGGTCTCGGTGACATAGCAATCCGATACGGATATTACCGTTATGAGACGGAGATTATGCTGGTCACAGTGGTGATTTTGGTGATTATCGTGCAGGTCATTCAGGAAGCAGGATTTAAATGGATGAACCGTGCCGACAAGAGACTATAAATATTAAGAATAATGGAGGATATTATCTATGAAGAAGATCATTACAGTTTTGGTTGTACTTACTTTACTTACAGTAGCATTCACCGGATGCGGCAAGAAAAGCGGCGAAGATAAGAAAATCGTGGTAGGCGCAAGCTCCACTCCCCATGCAGAGATTTTAGAGCAGGCGAGACCGGCACTCGAGGCAGCAGGCTATGAGCTTGAAATTGTGGAATATGCAGACTATGTACAGCCTAATTTAGCATTGGACAGCAAAGATCTGGATGCAAACTATTTCCAGCATCAGCCTTATCTGGATCAGTTCAATGAAGAGAACAAAACCAATATCGTATCTGCAGGAATCATTCATTATGAGCCCTTTGGCGTATATCCCGGAAAGACCGCAACCTTTGATGCTTTAGCAGATGGAGCTCAGATTGCAGTACCGAACGATGCTACTAATGAAGCAAGAGCACTTCTTTTACTGGAGGCACAGGGACTGATCAAGTTAACCGAGGGTGTCGGTCTGAAGGCTACCAAGAATGATATTGCCGAGAACCCTAAGAATTTTGATATCGTTGAGATTGAAGCTGCTCAGCTGGCACGTTCCTTGCAAGATGTTGACATGGCTGTTATCAATGGTAATTATGCAATTGAAGCAGGCTTAAATGTAGCAAACGATGCCATTGCCTTTGAAGATAAGGACTCTATCGCTGCTGAGACCTACGGCAATATCATTGCAGTAAATGCCGGTGACGAAGACAGAGCAGACATTAAAGCATTATTAGCAGCTTTAAAAAGCGATGCTGTGAAGAACTTTATCAACGAAACTTATAAGGGAGCAGTAGTTCCTAAATTCTAATCGATTTGAATAGACACGACATATAATAAGTAGTGGAGAAGGCGGTCATCCGGATTAAGAAATCCCGGGTTTCCGCTTTCTTTGCATTATATAGTATAACATTGAAATTATTTGACCATCAATTGTTTGCATTTTTTGTTCAAATCGTATTATTGGTAATGTTTTTCTGGGGGTTCAACTATGCAAACTGTTGCAGGTTAACTTGTTCCGTGCTACTATTAAAATACATAATTACTACAGTTACTGCAGACGGGGGTGCACCAGGTGAAGAAGCTTTTTGCCTATAAACGTGTTTATTTACTTTTATTACTGCCAATCTCACTTTTACTTATTTTATTGGCAAAAAAGAGCAGCTATTTCACCGAACAGATCTATGCAAAGCATATATATCGATGGCTTTCCACTTTTGTTTCATCGGTTACCGGAATTTTCCCGTTCTCTGTGGCTGAGCTTTTGATACTGATTCTCCCTCTGGTTCTTTTAGTCCTTACGTTACGCTTCTTTCTAAGTATCTTATTAGATAAGAATAACCGTAGTGAACGATGGTTAAAGGGTTTACTTAATATTCTCTGCACCGTAAGTGTCATACTATTTCTGTTTACCTGTCTGGGTGGACTGAATTATTACCGCTACACCTTTAGCTCTTATTCAAATCTTGTCATTACTGATTCTACTGTCGAAGAGCTGTATGACCTCACAGAGGACCTGATGCATAATGCCAATACTTTGAGAGATCAGGTCAGCCAGACGGATGATCAGGGAGTATTTCGATTGTCTATGAGTAATACGGAACTGGCGAAGGAAGCAGAGAAGGCATATGAAAAGCTGTCAAAGGAATACCCTGTTCTAGGAGGAGTAAGCGCCGTACCGAAGCCCATACTACTCTCCAGGCTGATGTCACAGACTCAAATTACCGGAATCTTCTTTCCCTTTACCATGGAAGCCAATGTGAATGTGGATATTCCCGATTATTCCATCCCGGCAACCATGCTCCATGAACTGGCCCATCTTCGTGGGTTTATGAGAGAGGATGAAGCAAATTATATCGCCTATCTGGCAGGAATGAGCTCGGACCATATTGAGCTTCAATACAGCAGTACCATGCTGGCTTTAATCATTGCCGGTAATGCTTTGTATGACACAAGTCCAAATCTTTATTTTGAAATACGGGACCAATATAGTACCGGTGTAATCAATGATATTCGTTCCAACTCCTTATACTGGCAACAATATGAGGATACGGTGGTAAGCACGATGTCAAATAAGATCAATGACACATATCTAAAAGTAAATGCTCAGTCAGACGGAGTACATAGCTATGGTCGAATGCTGGATTTGTTACTTGCGAAATATCGTAAGGAACAGGAACAGAAATAACAATGTTTTGGTTAAAATATACAAAGGAAACCTCTTCAAAATAGAGCTTTTTTGCATAATTAACAGCGACTTTAACCCCTGAAGAAATTCAGGGGTTGATTTTTTAATTTTTTGTGTTATAATTATTAAGTAATTGTTAACAGAATTTAAAGATTATCCTAAAAATGTAACATTTAAGGAGATTAAAAATGACAGTAACCAAAAAACTTCTGACTATGATGATTGCAACCTTGCTACTGACAGCAGGCTTCGGAGCTACCGCATATGCTTCCGAATTAACCGCTCCCACAGCAACAGAACAAAATACGACAGAAGCTTCCGACGATACATTGAGTGCGGATAACAGTATAGATGGACAGACAGAAGATACCACACTACAGAGTATTATCGGAGATGAAGCTACCGATGAAAATGCAGACCTTCTCTTACAGGAAGGTTATTATATCAATGAACTTGGACAAATTTGCTACGCAGATCCTACAACAGAGGATGCGGAAGTGAAAGAACAGCCTGTAGTAGAAGAGGTAATCGAAGAAGAAGCAGAAGAAGTCGAAGAGGATGCAGAGAAGGAGACTGAAGAGAAGGAACCGGTAGTTAAGAAGCCTTCCTATTCAGAAAGTGATTTACGTTTACTGGCATGTCTGATTTATTCCGAAGCAGGCAATCAGAATTATAATGGTATGCTTGCTGTGGCTAATGTGGTTTTAAACAGAGCAAAAAGTGATGCATACTGGCATGTGAATACCGTCAAAGAAGTAATCTATGATAATAAATGGTCCGTACAGTTTGCCGTAACCATCAAGGGAAGATCCGGAAGCAGCATGCTTGATAAAGCATTGAAGCTTTACGATACCAGAAAATACACAGGTTCTAATCCGGAAGCGCAGAAGAAATCGATGAATAGAGCAATCAAAGCAGCGAAGGCGGCTCTTACCGGAACCAATAATATTGGCAGTTATTTATGCTTCCAGAATAAGAGGAGTGCAAGCAGTATTAAGAGAAGATATTCCGATTATAAAATTATTGATGATCATATTTTTTATCGTAGTAAATAATACATATTATAATATAAAGGAGAGGTTGTTCCGCTGACAGAATCAGGAGAACAACCTTTTTTGTGCAATAGAATGATTCATTCTATATATGACAACAGAAAGAAAGCTATCGATTCTTTCTGTTGTCATGCATAAGAGCCCTCCGGATAGCGAACGTAGTGCGCTTTGGGATGACGCGCCTCAGTGGAAAAACGCATTAATGCGTAAGGAAATTATTGCTACACGATCCGCAGTCAGGTAATGCTTGCAGAGCAATTAAAGTGTCTGCAAGCTGACACTTTTTTGGATTTCGCACTTTTATCTTCAGAATAATTGTGGTATGATATATGATATCTGTATATATATAAGGAAATTAGGCTAATAATGACATTAGTTGTTATAGTAAAGACGATAGGTTGCCAGGAGGTTTTTCATGGATAATAAGGACATGATAGAGGGAAGAGAAACGGAAACAACAGAGAAGGAAGTGGTTTCCAAGAATTTTATTGAGATGATTATTGATAAGGATCTGGAAGAGGGCAAGATGAAGAGTATCGTAACCAGATTTCCTCCGGAGCCGAATGGATATCTTCATATCGGACATGCTAAATCAATACTTTTAAATTACGGCTTAGCAAAAAAATATGGCGGTAAATTCAATCTTCGTTTTGATGATACGAATCCCACCAAGGAAAAAACAGAATTTGTTGATTCTATTATAGAAGATGTGAGATGGATCGGCGGCGATTTTGAAGATCGTCTGTTTTTTGCCTCTGATTATTTTGACCAGATGTATGAAGCTGCGGTGAAGCTGATTAAGAAAGGGAAAGCCTTTGTGTGCGATCTGACCCCGGACGAGATCAGAGAATACCGTGGTACACTCACAGAGCCTGGTAAAAATAGTCCTTACCGTGATCGTAGTGTTGAAGAAAACCTGCAACTTTTTGAAGATATGAAAGCAGGAAAATTTGCAGACGGATCCAGAGTACTGCGAGCAAAGATCGATATGGCATCACCGAATATCAATATGAGAGATCCGATTATCTATCGTGTCGCAAAGATATCACATCATAACACCGGAGATAAATGGTGTATTTATCCGATGTATGACTTTGCACATCCGATTGAAGATGCGATTGAAGGAGTGACACATTCCATCTGTACCCTGGAATTTGAGGACCATCGTCCACTCTACGACTGGGTTGTGAGAGAATTGGAATATGAATTACCTCCGAAGCAAATTGAGTTTGCTAAGATGTACCTGACCAATGTGATCACCGGAAAACGCTATATTAAAAAGTTGGTTGAGGATGGTATCGTGGATGGTTGGGATGACCCGAGACTGGTATCCATCAGTGCGCTTCGAAGAAGAGGTTTTACACCGGAATCGATCCAGATGTTTATGGAGTTATGTGGAGTGTCTAAGAGCCAAAGCTCCGTCGATTATGCTATGCTGGAGTATTGCATCCGTGAAGATCTGAAGCTGAAGAGACCCAGAATTATGGCGGTTCTTGATCCGATTAAATTGATCATTACAAATTATCCTGAGGGACAAATCGAATATCTGGATGCACCCAATAATCAGGAAAACGAAGAAATGGGCAGCAGACAGGTACCCTTTGGAAGAGAGCTTTATATAGAGAGAGATGACTTTATGATCGAACCTCCGAAGAAATATTTCCGCCTTTTCCCCGGTAATGAAGTTCGTCTGATGAATGCTTACTTTGTAACCTGTCAAGACTATGTGACGGACGAGAACGGCAATGTGACAGAGATTTACTGCACGTATGATCCCGAGACAAAGAGTGGCTCAGGCTTTAACGCAAGAAAAGTAAAAGGAACCATTCATTGGGTAGCAGCCAATACAGCCGTAGAAGCAGAGGTTCGCCTTTATGAGAATATTGTAGATGAGGAAAAAGGTGTTTACAATGAGGACGGAAGTCTGAATTTGAATCCGAATTCTATCGTTGTTTTAGAGCGTTGCTACGTGGAACCGAATATCGCGGGTGCGAAGGCTCCGGATAGCTTCCAGTTCTTAAGACAAGGCTTCTTCTGTCTTGATTCTAAGGACTCTTCACCCGAGAAACCGGTATTTAACCGTATTGTATCTCTTAAGAGTTCTTATAAACCGGAGTAATGAAAATTCTATCTCATATCAATTTTGAATATTTGTAAGGGGGAATATGCAGTGGCAAATTTGTTCTCAGGATTAGAAGCCTTTGGTCTGAGCAATCTGACCGGAATGGATATCTATGAAGAAAAAGAGAAGGAAGCAGCAGGCAAATCTGCTGAGAGTGATAAGCCGTCATTTTCAGAAGAAGATACCATTTTTGATAAAACCTTTAGTTGTCCGGTATGTGATAAGGAGTTTAAATCCAAGATGGTTAAGTCCGGTAAGGTAAAGCTTCTGAGTCTGGATGCGGATCTCAGACCCGTATATCAATATATGGATCCGTTAAAATATGATGCAATTGTGTGCCCTCATTGTGGTTTTGCAGCTTTAAACCGATTTTTTAATTATGTGACCAATACTCAGGCAGGACTAATTAAATCAACGATTTCTGCTTCATTCAAGGGAATTAAGGAATCAGGCAGCATATTTACCTATGATGATGCGCTTTCCAGACATAAGCTGGCACTAGTAAATTCCATCGTTAAGAAATCAAAGACCTCAGAACGTGCCTATACCTGCTTAAAGATTGCCTGGATACTAAGAGGTAAGGCGGAGACATTACCGAAGGATACACAGGATTATAAGAAGATCATGGCGGAACTGGAACAGGAAGAGTTGGATTTTATTGCCAAGGCTTATATCGGTTTTGATGAAGCCTTCAGTAAAGAGACCTTCCCGATGTGTGGTATGGATGAGATAACGATGACTCTGCTGATGGCGGAATTAGCCAGGAAATCGGGGAAATACGATGAAGCAAGCCGTTGGGTATCTAGGGTATTGATCTCGAAAGAAGCAAATGAGCGTATCAAACAGAAAGCCAGAGATATTAAGAATTTGATCAAGGATAGTAAATCTGTTTAAAGGTAGGATATCAAATTGAAAGAAAAATTGTATACGATTCCGGTCAATGATGCATTTGATACCGACACAGAATGCCCTCTTTGTACAATGCGTAAGCAGCTGGAAAAAAACGCAATCGAATTTACCATGGGTCCGAGCTACATGGAGGATGACATAAGAGAAGCAACCTCCAGACTTGGTTTCTGTGAGAAACATCTGCATCAGCTGTATGAGAACCAGAATAGACTTGGCTTAGCTTTGATTCTTAAGACGCATATAGATAAGATTGTTACGGATGTTGAGAAGCTCTCAAGATCCGGAATCAGACTTTCATCTCCTACGTTGTTCCGTAAGAAAACAGAGGAATCCGGAGTGGTCAGCTATTTGAATGAGCTGGAACAGAATTGCTTTGTCTGTGAGAAGATTGACCAGACCTTTAATCGATATATTGCGACTATCTTTCATCTTTATCATACGGAGGAAGCTTTCCGTCATAAATTCGGCCAGTCCAAGGGTTTTTGCACGGGCCATTATAAAGTGTTATACAGCTCTGCACCGAAATATCTAAAAGGTGATGAGCTGAGTAGCTTTACGACAAGTCTGAATGAGCTTTATCTGGATAACATGAAGAGAGTCAGAGACGATATTGAATGGTTCATCAATAAGTTTGACTATCGTTATGCAGAAGAGCCTTGGAAGAATGCAAAGGACGCTTTGCCAAGATCTATGCAAAAGACAAACAGTATTCTGTGACAGGTCGTCCGGTGGTATATAAATCCTGACAAGGAATATACTAAATAATATACTTATACCATAAGGATAAGAAGCTTAGATATGGTTAGAATCTCTGTTATAATAATGCGGTTAAAAAGTTATTACTAAGTTAGTAATAACTTTTTCTTTCGATTAAACGAGAGAAGCTCCTGAACTTAAGTAAAAAGACTGTTATACAGACACGATGGAGCATTGGAAATCTGCAAAATAAAGAAAAAATGAGATATAACGAGATAATAAGAGCATACAGAAGAAATTATTAAATTTGCCGCAGTATTTTAACGGAAATAAATTTGCAATATAAAGGCAAATTTACTAATATATAAATCAGATTAGCACTCGACTAATAAGAGTGCTAATAATCTCTAAGAAAACTACAGCGAGGATTCGCTGAAAGAACTAATTTTTGAAGGAGGAATTGTTAAATGAAACTTGTACCATTAGGAGATAAGGTAGTATTAAAGCAGTTGGTTGCCGAAGAGACAACAAAGTCAGGCATTGTGTTACCCGGTCAGGCTAAAGAAAAACCGCAACAGGCTCAGGTTATCGCTGTTGGTCCTGGAGGCATGGTAGACGGTAAAGAGATTACCATGCAGGTTAAGGTTGGAGACAAGGTTATTTATTCGAAATATGCCGGAACAGAAGTAAAGCTTGAGGATGAGGAATTCATCATCGTGAAACAGAATGATATCGTAGCAGTTGTAGAAGACTAAGAAAAAGGAGAGAAAGAACCATGGCAAAGGAAATTAAATACGGCGCAGAAGCCAGAGCAGCGCTTGAAATTGGTGCTAATAAATTAGCAAATACAGTTAAAGTAACCCTTGGACCGAAGGGAAGAAATGTTGTTCTTGACAAATCCTTTGGTGCACCTTTAATTACGAACGACGGTGTTACTATCGCAAAGGAAATTGAGTTGGAAGATCCCTTTGAGAATATGGGAGCTCAGCTTGTCAAAGAAGTAGCTACTAAGACAAATGACGTAGCTGGCGACGGAACCACCACCGCTACAGTTCTTGCACAAGCGATGATTTCCGAAGGTATTAAGAACTTGGCTGCAGGTGCAAACCCGATTATCTTGAGAAAAGGCATGAAGAAGGCTACAGAAGTAGCAGTAGATTCTATCTTAAAGATGAGCTCTACTTTAAAGGGAAAAGAGCAGATTGCAAGAGTGGCAGCAATTTCCGCAGGTGATGATGAAGTTGGTCAGTTGGTAGCTGATGCGATGGAGAAGGTTTCCAACGATGGTGTTATCACAATCGAAGAGTCTAAGACAATGAAGACCGAGCTTGACTTAGTAGAAGGTATGCAGTTTGACCGTGGATATGTATCAGCTTACATGTGTACCGATATGGATAAGATGGAAGCAAACTTAGACAATCCCTATATCCTGATCACAGATAAGAAAATATCCAATATTCAGGAGATCTTACCTGTTCTTGAGCAGATCGTTCAGACTGGTGCAAGATTACTGATTATTGCGGAGGATGTGGAAGGCGAAGCACTTACTACTTTAGTTCTGAATAAATTAAGAGGAACCTTCACTGCAGTTGCTGTTAAGGCTCCGGGTTATGGTGATAGAAGAAAAGCAATGCTTCAGGATATCGCTATCTTAACCGGTGGTACTGTAATCTCCGACGAGCTTGGTCTTGATCTGAAGGAAACTACTTTGGAGCAATTAGGCCGTGCAAAGAGTGTTAAGGTTCAGAAGGAAAATACCATCATCGTTGACGGTGAGGGAGACAAGAATGATATCTCTCAGAGAATTGCTCAGATCAAAGCTCAGATTGAGGAGACTACCTCTGAATTCGATAAAGAGAAATTACAGGAAAGACTTGCAAAGCTTGCAGGCGGCGTAGCAGTAATCCGTGTTGGTGCTGCAACTGAGACAGAGATGAAAGAAAATAAGCTTCGTATGGAAGATGCACTTGCAGCTACCAGAGCAGCAGTGGAAGAAGGTATCGTAGCAGGTGGTGGTTCTGCTTACATCCATGCTTCGAAAGAAGTTGCAAAATATGCAGAAGGCTTACAGGGAGATGAGAAGACAGGTGCTAACATTATCCTGAAGGCACTGGAAGCTCCTTTATTCAGCATCGTATACAATGCGGGTCTGGAAGGCTCCGTTGTAATCAGTAAAGTGAAGGAAAGCAAGCCCGGAATCGGCTTCGATGTTTTGGCTGAATCCTATGTAGATATGGTTGAGGCTGGTATCCTTGATCCTACTAAGGTTACAAGAAGTGCTCTGCAAAATGCAACCAGTGTTGCATCAACATTATTAACAACTGAGTCTGTTGTTGCTAACATTAAGTCCAACGAACCTGCTATGCCGGCTGGTGCAGGCGGAATGGGTATGATGTAAGCCCAGGTGGACTAGTTAAATAAGAAGTGTTCAAAGGGGTGTTCGCAGGAGCACCCCTTTTTACGTCTAAAACAAGGAGCAGACGAAGTACCTATTCACTTAGCGCCTTTCCCTCCTAGGCATGTCCTTATTTGAGCCTTAAATTGCAAGTCTCAAATCGGACATAAGCAGCCGTCGTCAGCCGGTCTTGCTAAGGTGAATAGATACATCGTCTGCTCCTTGCAGCGAAAGAGTCAGATGGGGTGCTCCTACGAACACCCCATCTAATTCTCGTTTATTCATGATACAAGAAAGTTCATAAAGTTTGATTAGCATCTCTTTCAACGCTATATATTAGATTGCGTTTCGAGACTGGCTTACATGGTGTTGAGAAAAAAGCTGTGTAAGATAGAGTATAGTTGATATAGTTATGCATCTTGGGCGATGGCGTCAAACGTAAGCTGTACTGTCTTAAGATTCTCCCTGATGTGAAGCTTCTGAGGACAGGCTTCCTCGCACTGACCACATTCGATGCAGTTCTTTGGCATCTTTCCCTCATCGAAGTTACAGGTCCATTGCCACTTCATCTCTCCCCGGTTTTCGTATCTTCCATAATCATTCCAAAGACTGAAGCTTCTTGGAATATCAACCCCGGCAGGGCAGGGCATGCAATAGGAACAGCCGGTGCAACCATTTTTAACCCGATTTCGTAATATATCGGTAACAGTATGAATTGCCTGATATTCCTGTTCCTGAAGCGGCACAAAGTGATTCATAGTATCCAGATTGTCCTTGACCTGAGCCATCTCTGACATACCGCTTAGAATCACCTTCACATTTGGTAAGGAGGCTACCCAGCGGATCGCCCAGGAAGCAGGTGTCCAGTCCGGATGCAGGCTTTGATAGATAGATAATGCATTCTCAGGAAGCTTTGCAATTGAGCCACCCTTTACCGGTTCCATGACAATGACAGGTACACCCATGTCTGCGGCCAATTGATAACCCTTCAATCCGGCTTGAAGTTCGGCATCCATATAATTAAGCTGGATCTGGCAGAAATCCCAGTTTCTGAAATGAATGATATGCTCGAAGGAAGCATACTCATCGTGGAAGGAAAAACCGAGATAACGGATCTTACCTTCTGCCTTTAGACTATCCATATAGTCAAGGACACCTAAGTCAACCATCTTTTGAAAGCTTCCCAGGTTAAAAGAATGGAGCAGATAGAAGTCGATATAGCTTTTGTTTAATTTCTTCAACTGCTCTTCAAAGATTCGTTTTGCATCTGCTACAGAGTTTACATCCCAGGTAGGAAGCTTGGTAGCCAGGTAATAGGAGCTTCGGTCATATTTCTCCAGGACCTTTCCGGTAAATATCTCGCTCTGACCTCCATGATATACATAAGCAGTATCGAAATAATTTACACCGCTGCGGTACGCGATGTCTATCATCTCCTCCGAACAAATCTCATCAATATTACCCGATGGATCCAAAGGAAAGCGCATACATCCGAAACCAAGAAGGGATGTTTCTATCCCCAATTTTTCCATAAATCGATAATCCATATTCTCCCTCATTTCTGCGCTATTTGCAGTCTCGCTTTCGAGACATTACACACCTCAAGTTTGTGTGTGCAGCGCTTATTGCTAATATGATAAGTTTATTATATAATAAAGATTGATACTTAAAAGTACCAATAAACATAGATTTATCAGGAACCAATTTTGATCAGAGACCAGGTTGACTTATCTGGAAACAGGTATGCGGGTATCCGACCAGTTACCATTAGGAGGAATTGATATGTTCGGCTTTGAGCTTCATCGGGACTCCGGTTTATCAAACGGCAAACAATTGGAAAATGCAATCAGGGAGGCAATATTAACAGGAAAGTTGGAAGCAGGCTTCCGATTACCGGCTACCAGAGTGTTAGCGAGGGATATGCAGATTGCTCGTAACACAATCGTTCAGACTTATGAGCAACTGATAGCGGAAGGATACCTGGAAGCCAGAGAAGGATCCGGAACCTATGTGGCTGAGATCGGCAAACTGCCGGGACCAAAGTTGGGGAACTATACGGAGCGAACTGCAGCTTCGAAGAAGAAGGATAGAATTGCTTTTGATGCAGGGAATCCGGACACACATTCCTTTCCCAGAATTCAATGGGCTAAGAAGCTGAAGGAGGCTTGTTTGGAGGCAGACGAATCGGCGTTGTCCTATAATAATTATGACGGACATCCTGCGCTGAAATTGGCAATCAGGTCCTATGTATACCGGATGAAAGGGATTGAATGTGATGAAAGTCAAATTATTATTGTTCCAGGCGCTTCCGGTGGAATGGAACTATTGGCTAAGACCTTTAAAAAAAGGGAGAACAGGATTGCACTGGAGGACCCTTGCATTCACTTTATTAAGAAAATATTTGCGGGTCATGAGTACGGGCTTTGCCCTATTCCGGTAGATGTACAGGGTATGGATGTGAAGCAATTACAAGAGTTGCCAAATGTTAACCTGATTTATGTGGTTCCCTCCCATCAATATCCGATCGGCGGGGTACTTCCTGTAGCAAGACGTATTGCTTTACTGCAGTTCGCAGCCGAGAGGAATGCCTATGTGATCGAGGATGATTACGATAGTGAATTTCGCTATAAAGGGGAAGCATTGCAGGCGCTGCGTAACCTGGATCCGGAGAGGGTAATTTACCTGGGCAGCTTTAGTAAGATATTTACTCCTTCCCTGCGTCTGGGGTATATGATACTGCCGGCTCACCTTTGCGAACCGGTGAAATATCAGCTTCAGGAGACGAATCTATGGGCAGGCAAGATAGAACAGTCGGCACTCGCCAGGTTTATGGATGAAAAGCTTTTGGATAAACATATCTATAAAATGCGAAAGCTTTATGAGAATAAGCGTAAGTACCTTATCTCATGTCTGGAAGATGAATTTGGCGACCGTATAAAAATATCGGGTGAATATGCCGGTTTACATCTATTGGTGACCTTCGATCATGATCTATGCGAAAAAGACCTGCAAGCCATCGAGGATGCAGGTCTGGAGGTGGATTATGTTGAAGATTATGCATTGATTAAGGGATATAACAAAAATAAACTGGTTCTTGGATACGGAGCCTTAAGTATGTCACAGATGGAAGCGGGAGTAAAAGGTTTGTACAAGGCGCTGACAGAATAAGTTGAACTTGACCTAATTGTAATAATCATCAATACCGTCACAGATTCCCATAACGATCTTATTCTGATACTTTTTGGTCTGCATTAGCTTATCTTCCTTCTTGTTTGACATGTATCCCATCTCGATAATGCTTACCGGGATTTCACACCAGTTAATGCCGCTCATATCATCTCTGGCAATGGCACCGCGGTTCTTTGCGCCGGTTTGTTTGCACATAGCATCTACGATGGCTTTGGATAAAGCATAACTTTTCTCACTTAACTCTGCTACATAGGGATTATCTTCGGAAGGGTATAGTGTGCTGGTCCCGCTGACCTCACTATTATCTGAACCATCGGCATGAATGCGGATAAAGAGATCAGCACCGCTCTCATTGGCAAGCTCGGCACGTTCCCGATTACTAAGATTAACCTCATTCTTTTCCCGAATCATAAAGACCTCATAGCCACGCTGTATGAGCTCCTCTTTTACCTTTAGAGCAATCACCAGATTTAATTTGTATTCAGGGACGCCGGTTGCAATTCCCTTTGTACCTGAGCTTACCTTCGGTTTCGTTACGGTGGCTCCGGGACCAATCGGCTCCTTCTTATTATTTGCCTTACTCTGGTGTCCGGCATCGATGGCGATCATCCGATGCTTTTCTTTTCTTTTACTATCTTGTACTTCCTTTTTAACCGGAAGGATACCATGATCAGCAACCGGAGTGATATCTACGGTTGGGTCAGGAATTCCGGTCGGTGCAGGAAGCGGATTCATAGTGGTATCAACTTCAGCTTTACCGGAACAGGAGCTGGGAAAAAATATCATTATCCAGATCAATAAAAGCAATGCCGGTGTTCTATGGAATAATTTTTTCAAGTTATTATCCTCCTGATCTTGTCTGATATCATTATAAGTAATCAGCATACGAATTACAAGGGAGAATGAAGATATCATTCCTGTCGGTACTTGCTAATACATAAATATGTATTGACAGTATGCATAAAATTGTATATGATAGGGCGGTACAAATTAATAGTTTATTAATGCTAGGGGAGCCGATGGCTGAGAGGCAAGTGTGAAAACATATTGCTGACCCTCACTACTTGATCCGGGTAATACCGGCGGAAGGAAGCAATCAAGTGGCCCCCTCCGATGCAATGAAAAGGAGGATTTTTTTATGTTCCAAAGTATTTTTAATTTTCTCGTGGTAACGGATGCGGAATCCGGAAGCTATTATCCGACAACAGCAGGAAACATTGCGCTGTTCGTGTTGATTGCATTACTATTTCTGGTGATGTTTGCTTTTGGAGGAAGCAGCAAGAAGAAAGCGAATGCAAAACAGCTGGCTTTCTCGGCTGTCGCAGTAGCCCTTTCTGTACTTACTTCTGTGTTTACTGTGTTTAATCTACCCTTCGGTGGTTCTATCACACTATTTCGCATGTTTTTTATTTGCCTGATTGGTTATCTTTACGGTACAAGATCCGGTATTTTAGCCGGTATTGCCTGCGGCTTCCTGGATTTGATCTTGAAGCCCTATGTGGTACATCCCGTGCAGCTGCTGATTGACTATCCGATTGCATTTGGCTGTCTCGGATTATCCGGCGTTTTCATGAAATCCAAGCTTGGTTTAGTAAAGGGTTATCTTCTGGGAGTGACTGGAAGATATCTCTGTCACGTACTTTCCGGAGTCATTTTCTTTGGTATGTATGCAGGGACACAAAACCCGATGATTTATTCCTTGGGTTATAATGCAACCTATATCGTACCGGAAGCTGTGATTTCAGTCATTCTTTTGGTTTTACCGCCGGTTCAGACTGCGCTGCATGAAGTAAAACGTCAGGTGGCAGAATAAGATACTTTTTAAGCTATTTCCTGCATAAGATAGGTAATAATGTATGTGGGAAGGATAATGATTTTGAAGGAAAAACTATTTAATGGCTTGGCCGTTTTTATAATAATTGCCTTGTTTATCATGATAATCAGAATGAAAGAGGAGCAGAAGCCGGAAGGGATAAGCATTCTGACCTCAGGTGAGATACAGAATCTTGAGCTGATTGCAGCGATGGAAAATGAGATGGCAGAGGATGAACATAGCAGCGAGACAGACACAAAGGTTCCGGACTATACCCGTATGTTTCCGGAGCTATATACCGTGAAATCCGAACCATTAAGGCTGGACAGGGACAGAAAGATCGCTTATCTTACCTTTGATGATGGACCGAGTGAAAATACCTATCAGGTTCTGGATATCCTTGAAAAATACGATATTAAGGGAACCTTTTTCATCGTCGGAAGTGCTATCAAGAAAAAAAATGAAGCTAGCCTGGAGCGTATGGTCCATGAAGGTCATACGATAGGAATCCATACATACTCTCATAAGTGTAATGAAATCTATTGCTCTGTGGAACGATTTCTTGATGACTTTAATACCGTTTACCAACAGATTTATGATATAACCGGGGAGAGGGTCAATATCTACCGTTTCCCTTGGGGAAGCAATAACAGCTTCAGTAAGAATATCAAGGATGCCTTAATGGATGAGATGGAACGCCGGGGATTTACCTGTTATGATTGGAATGTGGACACCAACGATTCCGTGGGGAGGCCTTCGGCCTACTCCATACTTCGTAATATACGAAAGGACATTAAGAGGCAGGATCATCCGATTATTCTGATGCATGATTCCTCCATTAATGACTTGAGTGTACAGATTCTTCCTGATGTAATCAAGCTGCTTCAGGGGTTAGGCTATACATTCGATACCCTGGATAATCGGGAACCATATCAATTTAATTGGTAAGAAGATGTTTAAGGATGAAAAACACGATGCTCGGATTGACTGTCTTGAAATACGACAGTCCCAAGAAGCTCGTGCTTTTCATCCTTACTTTTTGTTGTTCATTATTCGGCGATTCTAGACACTGCCACATAGATAGCGGAGATCTTATACCAGGTTGCGAAATCCACGATCCCGGTTTGAGGAAGGTCAAAGGATTGCTGAAACAGCTTTACAGCATCAGCCATCTGCTGAGTGTATTGACTATTCACAGCCAGCTTCGGGATAATCGTATAGGTATCGGAGATTCTGTTCAACTGCTCCTGAAGCATCCGTACATTTGCTCCCGAGGCACCAATATTTAGGTTGGCACCGGGCCAGGAGGATGGGACGCCGGATACAATAGTAGCAGTATTAACATAGATAGAATCTCCGTAAAAATGTTTAAGAATATCAATAGCACTTCGTCCCTGATCACCTAAATCCTTGGAACCCCATTGTGTCATCCAGTTCGGGCACTGTACCTTATAACCGTCACAATACTGAGTTAAGATCGGCTGCTTTACATTTGGCCGGGAAAGGTAACTGGTAAACATCTGATCCACGATCAAGCTGATATTTTCATAAATATTACGACCCGGCATCCACTTGTGATCAAAGGCAGTGGAGGAGGTAATGGTAAAGTTAAAACCTTGATTGCGGTACCATTCTGTAAAAACTCTGTTTAGTGTGAAGGAAAGGATGGCCAGGACATTAGCAGTAATGGTGGCTTCCGGCCAGGTGGAATAGATCTCACTGGAGGCCACATTTTTTATATAGTCACGGAATCTCACGTAATGATTCTCGGCTGAGGTATCCGTCGGAGGTCCGTCATGAACCACCACGAATTCCGGGATTACAACATTGCTAAGGACAATCTCTCCACTCTCCTTGGTTTCTTTAATTTCTGACTCGGCAATCTTCGGGGGATAGTCTCCGTATAGGGTATGTGGGGGAATCACATATAACACAGACTGTCCTTGGGGAGTTTGTATACGTAAGGTAGCATCCTGAATGGCCGTGATACCCGGAAAAATCTCAATATTTTGTACAGTGATCGGAACATAATCAGGTTGCGTGATATCCAATTTGTATTCTGCATAGGGCTGCTCAGTTGAGGGAGTCTGGCTATAATTCGCCGAGGGTGCAGCAAGCTCGATCTCCGGGGTAAGACCTGATTCATCAGTAGTCAATTCTTCAAGCACAGTACTAGGATCCGCTACCGAAGATACCTTTACCTTTGCATTTGCAACCGGAGTCATGTTCGATGTCGTGGCACGGACCTTCAGTTTGCCCTGATTCTGAGTTGACATCTGTGCTGGGTAGATTCTTGGAGGGTAATGTTTATTCACCATAGTCATGTTAACCAGTGAACTCATATTGTTTGATAGAGGAGTATTTCTTCGATACATATGATTTACCTCATTCTTTTTACTAATACATTATGAAGTGATCCTATGGATGTGCCTATTAAACCCCAATTCGAGTAACGCCGACATAAATATTGGAGATGCGGTACCAGGTTGCAAAATCTACAATACCAGTTACCGGAAGATCGAAGATACCTTGGAAGGCACGCACGGCATTGGCTGTCTGCGGTCCGTAGACACCATCAACGGCGATTTTCGGGATAGCAGTATATACCTCAGCAATACGGTTTAACTGATTTTGTATCGTGGTCACATTTTCCCCGCTGGCTCCGATATTTAAATTGTAGCCTGGCCAGGATACGGGAACACCGGCTACCCCAACAGCACTATTGATATAGATCGAATTACCGTAATAATATCTTAGTATCTCAATTGCTGTCTTGCCCTGATCACCGAGCGTTTTTGATCCCCACTGTGACATCCATCCGGGACAGGTGACACGATTACCATCGCAATATTGGGTGAGAATGGGCTGAGTGACATTAGGACGTGAGAGGTAGTTGGTAAAGATATTGTCAACGATCAGTCCAATATTGGAATAAACATTTCGTCCATTAATCCACTTATGATCATATGCAGTTGAGGAGGTGATGGTAAAATTATATCCCTGATTGCGGTACCACTCAGTATATACACGGTTTAGAGTGAAAGACAGAATAGCATATATATTCGCATAGATACTTTGCTCCGGCCAGGTAGCGTATATCTCGCTGGAGGCTACATTCTTGATGTAATCCCGGAAACGTACATAGTGGTTGGTAGCATTGGATGCGGGAGGACCGTCATGAACTACAACATATTCGGGAATGACAACACGACTTAATACTATTTCTCCAGTTTCCTGTGTGGGCTTTATCTCTTCCTCCGGGATCTTTGGAGGATATTCGGCATAAAGAGTATGAGGATCAATCACATATACGGCTTCTGCGGCTCCTGCCTCCAGTGGATTTAATTGGACATTCTGCTCTGCAGTGACATCGGGAAGAATCTCAATATCAGAGAAGAAAGCACCTTCAAAATCAGGTGCAGAAATTCGGACATCATAATTGGAATAAGGTTGTATCTCGGAAGGTGCCAGGCTTAGGTCAAGCGGAGGTGCGGCAAGCTCTATCTCTTCGGTTCTTCCAGAAGCATCCGTAGTTAAAGTCTCTACTACGGTCTCCGGGTCACTTGGTAAAGAAATATAAACAGTGGCATTCGGCACCGGGGCAACCCCTGCGGTAGTACAACTTACTCGGAGTCGGCCAAGAGATTGAGTCTCCATCTGGGTGGGATAGATTCTCGGAGAAGGTGCGGAATTTATATTTGAATTAGAGAATCTGAACTGGTTCATCGATCGATACAGAATCCTTTCGTTTTATTAATAACTTATGTATGAGGAGGTTAAGATGTGCTAATTTTGTGGAAAATCTTGAGAGTTTATCCAGTGAGTTGATGCATAAAAATAGATTGATAAGGAATGATAACCATAGCTAATAGATAAGATAAGCAATATTAATAATTACCGAAAATTATTTATAAAACCCACTTGCTATTTATATGCAAGTGTGATAAAATCATAAAAATAAGTAAAAAAATTGTATAAATATGCATAATTAATTAATAATAATAAAAAAAGAAGAAATTGGAAGATGTACAATGGAGTATATCCCCGGTCTGGGTTTGTATTCTTTTTTTTTGCAAACTTTTAGGCAGAGAGAGAAATTGAAGCAGTATAAAGCAGCCAAGGGCAGCGGAATGGAGGATTTGATGAAAGCATTCTTAATTCTTGAGGATGGTAATGTCTTTGTTGGTGAAAGCATCGGAGCACAGCGTGAAATCATCAGTGAGATTGTTTTTAACACTGGAATGACAGGCTATCTTGAGGTACTGACTGACCCATCCTATGCGGGACAGGGTGTGGTTATGACCTACCCATTGATCGGTAATTACGGTATCTGTTATGAGGATATGGAATCACATAAGCCTTGGGTGGATGCATTTCTAGTCAGAGAATTATCGCGCATTCCAAGTAACTTCCGTAATGAAGAAAGTATTCAAAGCTTTTTGGAGAGAAATGATGTCCCGGGGATAACAGGTATTGATACCAGAGCATTGGTGAAGCTTTTAAGAAATAAGGGTACCATGAACGGCATGATTACCACGGATGAGAATTATGAGATAGAGAAGGTTCTTCCTAAGATCCATCAATATAAGGTAGAAAAGGTAATTGAAAAAGCAACTTGTAAGGAAAAACGGATAATACCGGCAGTAGGGGAAATAAAATATAAGGTAGCTCTGATGGATTACGGTTTAAAGAACAACATCCCCAGATCTTTATCAAAGAGGGGCTGCGAGGTTACGATATACCCAGGCTTTACGAAAGCGGAGGAGGTACTTAAAGATAAGCCGGATGGAATTATGTTATCCAATGGCCCCGGCGATCCTAAGGAAAGTGGAGAGATCATTACTGAGGTTAAAAAGATGTTTGACAGTGAGGTTCCGATCTTTGCGATCTGCCTCGGGCATCAGCTATTGGCACTGGCAAACGGCGGTGATACAAAGAAGATGAAATACGGTCACCGCGGTGCAAACCATCCGGTAAAGGATCTGAAGAGCGGCAGAGTATACATCTCGACACAAAACCACGGTTACATGGTCATGGAGGAGAGCATCAAGTCGGAGCTTGCAGAAGTAAGCTTTGTCAATGTCAATGACAAGACGGTGGAGGGATTGCATTACCTTGGAAAGAACGTATTCTCTGTTCAGTTCCACCCGGAGGCCTGTGCCGGTCCGATGGACAGTGAGTTCCTATTTGATGAGTTCATTCACATGATGGAGGTGCAGAGATAATGCCAAGAATTCAAGAAATAAAAAAAGTGCTGGTAATCGGATCCGGACCGATCATCATCGGGCAGGCAGCAGAGTTTGACTATGCAGGAACTCAGGCCTGCCGCTCTCTGAAGGAGGAAGGCATCTGCGTGGTACTGGTGAATTCGAACCCTGCCACAATTATGACGGATAAAGAAATTGCTGATTTTGTCTATATCGAACCGTTAACACCGGATTTCGTGAAGAGAATTATTCTGAAGGAGAAGCCGGACAGTGTATTGCCGACTCTGGGAGGTCAAGCGGCGCTTAACATTGCAATGGAGCTGGAGGAGTCCGGCTTCCTCAAGGATAATAACGTCAGATTGATCGGTACAACCTCGGATACCATCAAAAAAGCTGAGGATCGTCTGGAATTCAAGACCACCATGGAGAAAATCGGAGAACCCTGTGCACCCAGTGAGGTAGTGACCACGGTGCAAGAAGCAGTAGCATTTGCGAAAAAGATCGGCTATCCGGTGGTAGTCCGCCCCGCTTATACCTTAGGCGGAAGCGGAGGTGGTATCGCTTCTACGAAGGAGGAGTTGGAGGATATCTGCACCAATGGTCTTCGACTCAGTCGCGTCGGACAGTGTCTGATCGAGCGTTGCATCGCAGGCTGGAAGGAGATCGAGTATGAGGTAATGCGAGATAGTGCAGGCAACTGCATCACGGTATGTAATATGGAGAACATTGATCCGGTCGGAGTACACACCGGTGACAGTATCGTCGTTGCACCCTCTCAGACCTTGGGAGATAAAGAATATCAGATGCTGCGGAGCTCTGCGCTGAATATTATAACTGAGCTTGGAATCACGGGTGGTTGTAATGTTCAGTATGCGCTTCATCCGGATACCTTTGAGTACTGCGTCATCGAAGTAAATCCCCGTGTAAGCCGTTCCTCTGCTCTTGCTTCCAAAGCTACCGGCTACCCGATTGCTAAGGTTGCAGCGAAGATTGCATTAGGCTATCACCTGGATGAGATTCAGAATGCGGTAACAAAGAAGACCTATGCAAGCTTTGAACCGACTCTGGATTATGTGGTCGTTAAGATACCGAAGTGGCCCTTTGACAAATTCATAACTGCAAAGAGAGCACTCACAACGCAGATGAAGGCAACCGGTGAGGTTATGGCAATCAGTACCAGCTTTGAAGCGGCCCTGATGAAGGCGATAAGATCTCTGGAACAGAATCTATACAGTTTAATGCTTAGTAATTACACTGACATGACAGAAGAGGAGATCTTAAGGGATCTGTATAAGATTGATGATCGGCGATTGTTTGTAATAGCGGAAGCACTCAGAAAAGGTATCTCTTATGAGAAGATCCATGAGATTACGAAGATTGATTACTGGTTCATCGATAAGATCGCCATTCTGGTAGAGACAGAGCAAGAGCTGGCGGCTCATCCTCTGGAGGCTGAGCTTTTAGCAAAGGCGAAACGTCTGGGATATCCGGACCGTGTGATTAGTGACCTGACCGGTAAGACTACGGCAGAGATTAAGGAGATGCGTAAGCAGCATGGAATTGTCGCTGCTTATAAGATGGTAGATACCTGTGCTGCAGAGTTCGCTGCTGAGACACCTTATTATTACTCAACCTTTGGTAGTGTGAATGAAGTAGAAAAGACCAGTGGTAAGAAGAAAATCATGGTTCTGGGTTCCGGCCCGATCCGTATCGGACAGGGAATTGAGTTTGATTACTGCTCCGTGCATAGTGTCTGGGCATTGGCAAACAGTAGCTGCGAGACTATCATAGTGAATAATAATCCCGAGACGGTTAGCACCGACTTTGATATTGCGGATAAGCTTTACTTCGAACCTCTGACACCGGAAGATGTTGAAAATATCGTCGATCTGGAGCAACCGGACGGCGCTGTGGTGCAGTTTGGCGGTCAGACAGCGATTAAGCTTACGGATGCACTGCTTAAGATGGGGGTACCGATTTTAGGAACCTCTGCAGCCGATGTGGATGCAGCTGAGGATAGGGAGCTGTTTGATAAGATCCTGGAAGATTGCGGCATCCCGAGACCCCAGGGCAAGACGGTATTTACGGCAGAGGAAGCACTGGAGGCAGCAAATGAGCTGGGCTATCCCGTTCTTGTCCGTCCTTCCTATGTACTTGGCGGGCAGGGAATGCAAATTGCGATCTGTGATGAGGATATCATCGAATTTATGAAGATTATTAACATGACGGTTCAGGAGCATCCCATCTTAGTTGATAAGTACCTGATGGGAAAAGAGGTCGAGGTGGATGCCGTATGCGATGGAGAGGATATCCTGATCCCTGGTATCATGGAACATATCGAGCGGGCAGGTATTCATTCCGGAGACAGTATCTCGGTGTATCCTTCCCAGAGTGTCAGCCGTAAGGTGAAGGTAGATATCGTCAACTACACGAAAAAGCTGGCGAACTCCCTGCATGTCATTGGTTTAATTAATATTCAGTTTATCATATTTAACGAAAAGGTATATGTAATCGAGGTCAATCCCCGCTCCAGCCGTACCGTTCCTTATATTAGCAAAGTAACCTCTCTTCCTATCGTTGATATCGCGACAAAGGTAATCCTCGGCGAGAAAATCAAGAGTCTGGGGTATACCCCTGGTTTATGGCCTGAGTCGGAATACATCGCAATCAAGATGCCGGTATTTTCCTTTGAGAAGCTTCGTGGAGCAGAGATCAGCCTTGGCCCGGAGATGAAGTCCACCGGGGAATGTCTCGGAATCGCTAAGACTTTCCATGAGGCTCTTTATAAAGCCTTTCTTGGTGCAGGCATCAACCTCCCGAAGCATAAGAAGATGATTATGACGGTGAAGAAATCGGATCGTGGAGAAGCAGTAGAGCTTGGCAAGAGACTTGTTGCACTTGGTTATGAAATCTTCGCAACCGAGGGTACTGCTACAGCCCTAAAAGAGAAGGGAGTTCCTGCCACTATAATCAATAAGATTGATCAGGGCAGCCCGAACCTTTTAGACCTAATTCTTAGCCATGAGATTGATATGGTCATTAATACACCTACCCAGGGCAGGGATAAGACCAGAGATGGCTTCTTAATCCGTCGTACCTCCATTGAGACCGGAGTTACCTGCTTCACAGCATTAGATACGGCAAGTGCACTCCTGACCAGTATGGAAAGTGACAACAGCGAGATTACTTTAGTGGATGTAGCACAACTTTAAATAATAAGAAGATGTCTTAGATGCCAGGAAACACATCTCCAAAGCTGATATTCTTTTACTTTGGGGTACTCCTGATATTTAAGACATCTTCATTTTTTATGTTGATATTGTAAGAAACTATCATTCACATTGATCGTAAGATACCTTTCTGACTACCTCGTCGGAAGTATCTCTAGCCAGTATCCGTCCGGATCACTGATAAAGTAAAGACCCATAGCGGTATTTTCATAGCAGATGCAGCCCATCTTCTTATGCTTTTGATAAGCGGCTTCATAATCATCAACGAGGAAAGCAAGATGAAACTCATTGTCTCCAAGATTGTAGGGGCGGTCCCAATCTCTTAACCAGGTCAGCTCAAGCTGATGTCCGGTTGTTCCGTCACTGAGGAAGACTATGGTAAATTCACCGGAAGCCGGAGCATGTCGCTTAACCTCTTTTAAGCCAAGAGCATCATCGTAGAATTTTAAAGACTTATCCAGGTTAAGAACATTTATATTATTATGTGCAAATCTAAAATTCATGCTAATCCACCTTTCGAAATAGAGTATGTACTTATTATAATACAAAGGCGGATAAAATTAAAATGTATTATTATATAATGTATCTTTGTGATCGAAGTATAGGAATTATAAAAACGATAGAAAGCACGCTTCGCGAACTTTCTATTGTCACAAATGAAAAGCCATACACTTTCGTGTATGGCCTACTCGATTCATCATTCTTCAGTTATTTTGCTGTGGGAACAGAATTTGTTTCCGTATTGCTTGACTTAGTAAGAGCATCTTGTTCTGCTTTAATCTTAGCACGAATCTCAGATAATTTGAATTTATCCTCGAGATAACTATCCAATGCTTTTGTAAGAGCTGCTTCAGTTGCACCATCCGCAGTTACAGCTGCTTCAGCATCTCCGCCATTGAAGAAATCACCCAATGCTTTGTTTAAATCGTAACTGGATATTCGATTCAGCTCAGGATGATTACTGAAATAATCCTCCAGTGAAGGAGCATCCTTCGAATTGGTTACGAATACAGTGCAAACAGCAAACTTACGTGAGCCATCCGGGTTCGTGGCATCAATTTCTGCAAATAAATAGGTCATTCCTATCTTCTTTGCGCTGATGCGTCCGCCGGCACTGACGGCAGCAATGGAAGAATCATAGCTGGAGAATCTGGCAACCTCGGTAGTATTATCCGGCTTCAGAATAACCTTAAGCATATCGTCATTATTCAAACCGACAAAAACTCTTTCCTTTGTCCACTTAACACTAATTGCGGCAGGACCGACAGTTACATCGCAGGTAATCGGGGTCTTATCACTGCCTTCTTTAATGGTAGCTGTAACAACAGTAGCACCGACCTTATTGGCGGATATCGTACCGTCGTCACTAACAGAAGCAACTTCCGCATCATCGGATTTAAAGGTGATCTTTGCGTTTGTACTCGCATTGTATACCTTTAATGCAAATGATTTGCCCTTAACTAATGTAATGCTTTTTACATTTAATCTGTAGCTTTCTGTCTTCTCCTTGTCAATACTGGCTGCCTGCGCTGTTGTGACGTTGTATGAAGTAAGCGGTAAAAGCAAAGTAATGAAAAGAAGTAAGCCAAGAGTAATGAAGCATTTACATAAAGATTTCTTTTTCATGGCTATTCCTCCGAATTATTGGAAATTCCTTATGTCACATCCTATCTATTCTGACCATATAATAACATTTGTTTTTGTCAGAAAAGTGTCATAATGTAAAAAATTATATAATAAATACTAAATATATTCCAGAATAACTTCCTGATTCATACAGTCAGATATACATCAAAGGCTTGTTTTACTTAGGTTTCAGCGTTTTATAAGGAGTTTACTGCAATGGATTTTATGCAATTTTTATGGGGCTTAAAGTGTCGAAATCAGATATTTGATAAGTTTTTCTACTTGTTTCACCATTCTATTTACTATATAATAAGGTAAGTGTATTTGGCTTAAACCATAGGAAGACCTATATTCGGGAAATATTGACGGACAATTCCCTTTGTCTGAGTACGTCTTGCCCACCTGGATACAGGCCTGTATTTGGCTGCTTAGAAGTACATTACACAGAATAGAAGGATACAAAGGAAAACGGGAGAAGACTAAGAAGGGAGATTTTTGATAATGCAACATATTCTAATCGCCGATGACAATCGTGATATTACTGATATTTTATCTACTTACTCCAGAATGGAAGGCTTTGAACCTGTTGTAGCGGGTGATGGTGAAGAAGCAATTCGTCTCTTCACCCAATATAGTCCTGATGTTGTCTTGCTGGATGTTATGATGCCAAAGGAAGATGGCTATGAGGTTTGCAGAAAGATCCGGAGCAAATCAAATGTTCCGGTAATCCTGATCACTGCCAGAGGAGAAGATTTCGATAAGATCATGGGCCTTGATATAGGTGCCGACGATTATATAGTAAAACCCTTTAGTCCCAGAGAGGTTATGGCAAGGGTAAGAGCAGTAATGAGACGTATGACTAAAACCGTGAAAGGTGCAGCCTCAGAAAATTTACTCAATATCGGCAACCTCGAGATTAATCTGGAAGAGTATACATTACATATCTCGGGTACAAAAATAGCGTTAACCAAGAAAGAAATCGAGACCATGTGGACCCTGGCTACCAATCCGAATAAGGTATTCACAAGAGATAATCTCTTGGATAGCTTATGGGGGTTTGATTATTTCGGCGATAGCAGAACCGTGGATTCTCACATTAAACGTCTACGTTCAAAGTTAGATGTAGTAGAACATCCAAGCTGGACAATCAAGACGATCTGGGGTGTCGGCTATAAATTTGAATTCGAGGAGAAATAGGGGAGTCTTATGTCCAAGGATAATAAGGTACACATCTATAACCGTCTGTTTTTTAAACTATATCTTAACTATTCGGTAATGCTCTTAGTTACCGCCGTATTAATCTGTCTTATTTTCATGAAGCTTTACGGTGATATGACGATGAGCAGTAATAAGAAACAGATGGAGGACCGGGCAGATCGGCTCAGTACCAGAGCAAGTGAATATATTATCAGCGGAAAAGATGGATTTCTGGATGAGCTCAGCTTAATCAGTGATGTGAATCAATGGGATATCTGGACCATCTCCAATCCCTATGCGATAAATCCCATGAGAGCATCCATGGAAACTGGTGACACTTATGAGAATTTCACCACACAAGAAGAATACAAGCCCTATGTAGAAAGTATCAATAAAGCTTTTAAAGGACAGACGGATCAGCAGGAGAGGGATGATAAGGTATACGAACAGACGATTATTACTGTATCAGCCCCGATTCGCGGAGAAGACGGTGAAGCGGTAGGTGCTATTCTGATTGTCAGTAAAGTCGGAGATCAAAATGAACTGATCGAGAGAAGCTTATCTATGATTGTTATGAGTAGTGTGGTTGCTTTAGGTATCTCATTTATTATCGTAATCATTTTTGCGACGGAACTATCTCTGCCCATCTCCAGAATGCGTACCACAGCGCTGGAGCTGGCAGCAGGAAACTATAAAGTTAAGACCGGAATAAAACGGGATGATGAGCTTGGTGATCTCGCAAAGACCGTGGATATCCTATCGGAGAAGCTATTGGAGAATGATATCGAACGCAAGAAGCTGGATCAGATGCGCCTTGATTTCTTTGCCAATGTATCACATGAACTTAGAACACCGATTACCGTAATCAGAGCCTATACAGAGACGTTATCGGACGGGGTGGTACAGGAGGAAGAGAAGAAGCAGCAATATTATAACCGTATGCTGAGTGAATGCAAATCCATGGAGCGCTTGGTTGGTGACCTTCTGCTGTTGTCAAAGATGCAAAATCCGGATTTTGCAATCGAACGTGAACCGGTAAACTTAAATCAGGTATTTGATGATATCATCCGAAGCGCCGGTACGATTGCCGATAAGAAAAATATTAAAATCGAAGTTCTTAAGGATAATCCGGTGAATATGATTTTGGGTGATTATGATCGCCTGCGACAGATGTTTATGGTGATATTAGACAATGCTATTAAGTTCTCCGAGGAATATAAAACCGTTCACATAAAAATCGAAAAGGCGGATAAAATAAAAGTGTCTATTAAAGATGAAGGTGTCGGTATTGACCCTACAGATATTAATAATATATTTGAAAAGTTCTATAAATCAAATCTTCGTCAAAACGCAAGCGGAACCGGCTTGGGTCTGGCAATTGCCAAGCAGATTGCCATAAAGCATGAAGGAAGCATTGAGGTTGCGTCCACTCCGGGTGAGGGCTCCGAGTTTACCTTTACTTTCCCGCTCTTTATGGAAGAAGTGTAAATTGGTGAATAAGCCTGCAAAAATACGGATAATTTGGCAAAAAAATCTAGTATGAATGGTAAAAGTTACAGGGCGAAAAAAGATAAAAATCTTGAAAAATAGTAGATAATAGATTATAATATAGTTAAGGTAATTCCTGAGATGTTCGACACTCTTGTAATTTTGAACCTACATGATTAAAAAGGGATTCCTATTATTCGTAAGTGGATGTCAAGCCATCGTTTGCAGTGGAAGGCAGAAGCTTATGTGCGGTTACCCACCTAGCTTTGCTAGGAGTCAAAATACAAGAAACGGCATTTCGGGTATAATACTAATGATGAAAGCGGCCATGAGCCGCTTTTTTTATTGTTGAAAGTTTGGATGTCCTTAGACAGGCGATAATAATGAATAGAGAAATACGCGCTCAGGTATACATCTGACTCGCCTTACCCTCATGCGGAATAAGACATCCGTATTAAGTAAAGCGATTTTGCGATTTATCTTATTTACAATAATACTTGTCTTTTTCGGACAGAATAACTTATAATGAAACATAGGAAAGACATCAATATATGGGAGGCATATTATGAAACACGGGTTTATTCGTGTTGCTGCGGCAACACCGGTCATCCGAGTTGCGGACTGCGGATATAATGCCGATAAGATTATAGAATTCATAGCAAAAGCACAAGAACAGAAGATCAAATTAATCGTATTTCCGGAGCTTTGTATCACCGGCTATACCTGCGGAGATTTATTCCTGCAGGATACCTTGCTTCAAGGGGCTATAAAGGGTGTGGAGAAGATTGCCGAATTTACAAAAGAACTGGAGCCGGTGGTTGTAGTCGGCTTTCCTTATGTGGTTAAGGATAAGCTTTATAATACGGCAGCAGTGATTCAGAGAGGAAAAGTGCTTGGACTGATCCCGAAGATCAGTATACCGAATTATACGGAGTTTTATGAAGCCAGACATTTTACCTCGGGATTTGTGGACCCGGTGCAGATTAACTTTCTGGGAGAAGAGATCTTCTTTGGTTCGAGGATCTTATTTCAGAACAATGAGATGCCGGACTTTATCCTTGGTGTTGAGATATGCGAGGACCTTTGGATTCCGCAATCCCCGAGTATCGATCACTGTATCGCCGGGGCTACCGTTATCGCGAATCTGTCAGCCAGTGATGAGCTGACCGGCAAAGACACCTTCCGAAGAGAGCTGGTGAAGAACCAGTCAGCGAAGCTGGTGTGCGGCTATATTTATGCAGATGCAGGCGAAGGAGAGTCAACAACGGATGTGGTTTTCGCTGGACATAATCTGATTGCAGAAAATGGTTCCTTGCTGGCAGAGTCTACCACCTTTGAAAATGGGATGATAACCATTGAGGTGGATCTGGGGAGATTAAAGAGTGAACGAAGAAGGATGCATACCTATCTGGGGCAAAACACAAACCCGTATCAGGTGATACCCTTCTCCTTTCAAAGTAATGCAGGTGAGCTTCCTGAGCTCGAATTAATAAGATACATTGATTCTGCACCTTTTGTTCCATCCGTGAAATCGGAGAGGGAGAAGAGATGCCGGGATATAATTAATATTCAAGCCCTTGGCTTAAAAACCAGACTGGCTCATATTAACGGGCGTTGTGCCGTAGTTGCTATATCCGGAGGACTTGATTCCACTTTAGCACTTTTGATCACGGATAAAGCCTTTGATTTATTAGGCTTAGATAAAAAAGGTATCATAGCAGTTACTATGCCGTGTTTCGGCACGACGGACAGAACCTATCAGAATGCGATTGATCTGGCCGGATGCCTTGGAGTTACGCTCCTTGAGATTCCCATTCGCGAAGCGGTGGAACTGCATTTTAGAGATATCGGTCATGATAAAAATCTGCATGATCTTACCTTCGAGAACAGTCAGGCAAGAGAACGTACTCAGGTAGTGATGGATATTGCGGGAAAATATAACGGCTTTGTAGTAGGTACGGGAGATATGTCAGAGCTTGCCCTTGGCTGGGCGACCTATAACGGAGATCATATGTCGATGTACGGAGTCAATGCATCCGTGCCGAAGACCTTGGTAAGATATCTGGTGGAATATTTTGCAGATACGACGAAAGACAATAAATTAAGTGAGGTTCTGAAGGATATACTTGATACACCGGTGAGTCCGGAGCTGCTTCCTCCCAAGGATGGTGAGATATCGCAGAAGACGGAGGATATCGTAGGTCCTTATGAGCTTCATGATTTCTTCCTGTACTATATCTTAAGATTTGGGTTTGCTCCCGCGAAGGTATACCGTCTGGCGAAAACTGCTTTTGCAGGCCGATATGAGGATCAGGTCATATTACAATGGCTGAAGGTGTTTTATAAACGCTTCTTTAGCCAGCAATTCAAGCGTTCCTGTCTGCCGGACGGACCAAAGGTCGGTAGTGTGGCTGTATCACCGAGAGGGGATCTGAGAATGCCCAGTGATGCATCGGCAGCGCTTTGGATGTCAGAATTAAATAAATTATAGCATCATTTAACGCACAGAATGAGGAGGATAAGAGAGTGGCACTTAAGATTATTACAGATTCAGCTTCAGATACACCAAGATGGGTGATTGAACAGTTTAACCTGCACGTGATTCCGACCCCTGTGGTTATTGATGAAAAGGATTATTTTGATGGCAAGACAATCAAGCCGGAGGAATTCTATCAGATTCTTCGAAGCGGAAAAGATATCAAAACCTACCATATTAATTCAATGATGTTTTATGATAATTTTGAGCCGTATGCGAAAAGTGGCGATGAGGTTATTTATATCTGCTTTTCCACCGGAATTGCAGGTACATATAATGCTGCTAATCTTGCGAGAACCGAGCTCTTGGAGCAATATCCGGAATTTGATCTGACGATTATCGATTCCAAATGTGCTTCACTTGGCTTCGGAATTGCGGCTTATTATGCTCTTCTGATGCAGAAGAACGGAGCTTCCAAACAAGAAATCATTGACGGAATCGTATGGCACTGCGAGCATATGGAACATATATTTACCGTCAGCACACTGGAGTATCTGCTAAAGGGCGGAAGATTAAGCAGGACCTCTGCAATAGCAGGAGGCTTACTGGATATTAAACCGATCATTCATGTAAATGACATCGGTGCCTTAGAATCGATTGAGAAAGTAAGAGGAAGACAGAAATCCTTAAAGCGTTTGATTGAGATCGTCGGTGAACGGGGCAAAGATCTGGAAAATCAGATCATCGGAGTGGTACATGGTGACGAAGCAGAGACAATGGAAGAGGTGAAAGAGCAATTAAATAAAACTTTCGATTGTAAAAGACTGATCGATAATTATGTCGGCTGTGCTATCGGTGCACATACCGGACCTGGAATTATCGGAATCATATTCCTGAATGAAAGCTCTCCTTTCAAAAAATATTTGGTTGAGTGACACAGAATGTCTCATAGGGGTATTAGGATATCATTAGCATGAATCAAAAGAATGCTGTAAAGCCGTTACGGAGGTAGTAAGCTTTACAGCATCCAGTATGGTTTTCGGGTTTATTCTTCTGCTTGTGCTTTTTCAAGCGCCATCTTAATAGCTTCAATTAGAAGCTGTTGCGTATATTTCTGATCTTCCTCGATCTTAATTTCATCCAGAGGAACATCATTATACAGCTGAGCTGCGATGGCTTCCAGTGAGGGCTCTACGAGAGGGAACATGGTAGTGATTGCTTCATCAATATTTTTGATGCCCACATGATTAATATGGTTTTTATCAACTACGACCTCCAGGTTAAGAGCAGTATCATTCAAGGTAATGGAGGAGGTATATACACCTGCAGTATACAATGTGGTTTCTGATGAAGCGGCTTCCTTATCTTTGTTTGGCTTAAACATGAATATAAGAAGCAGAATTAACAGAATTCCCAGGGCTGCAAAAATCACTGTATATATGATTTCTTTTAATTGGATCACGACTATTTTCGTCTTTGCCATATCTTACCTCCGAGCATGCTTTGCTTCATGTCTTAATCTTAATATATATTATTAGACTCGTTTCAGTTTTATGCAGATATTTTTATGTAATATACGGAGGGATATCAATGTCCTTGCAATTATTTCTTGGAAGTGCCGGTTCAGGCAAATCCTATCAGATGTATCATGATATAATCGAAGAATCCAGGCAGCATAGAGAGACTAATTATCTGGTCATTGTACCGGAGCAGTTTACGCTGCAGACACAGAAGGATATCGTGACCATGCACCCGGAGCACGGCGTAATGAATGTGGATATTCTCAGCTTTTTGCGCTTTGCTTATCGAATCTTTGACGAGATCGGTGGATATGATGCCCCGGTTTTGGAGGACACAGGAAAAAGCATGGTTCTACGTAAGGTGATCAGCGAGAAACGAAAAGAACTGATCCTATTTGGAACTAATGTAAAGAAACCGGGCTTTATCGGCGAACTCAAATCGGTATTGTCGGAGCTTTATCAATATAATATCCGTCCGGAGGATTTTAACAAGCTTCAGGAAATCTCAGAGAAAAAGCCGGTGCTGCAGGCAAAGCTGAAGGATCTGCTAACTATCTACGAGGGCTTTCGGGATTTTATGAAGGAACGCTATATCACAGCAGAGGAGCTCCTGGTAGTATTAGAGGAAGCGATTGATCATTCTGAATGGATCAAGGGAACGGTGATCTGTCTTGACGGCTTTACCGGATTTACGCCCTGCCAGTATCAGGTTCTTCGAAAGATGCTTCGATATGCCAATAAAGTAATGATCACTGTTACCATCGATCCATCGGAGGAGCTTCAGGATAATGCAAAGGAGCATCAGCTCTTTGGATTAAGTAAGAAAACGATACAAAAATTATATAAGCTTGCACAGGAAGAAAAGGTTACCATAGAGGAACCGATCTACGCGGAAAGTAGAAATCAACTGGGAGTTCCCTATCGTTTTCTGAATTCTGAAGCACTGGCTTCTCTGGAACGCAATCTGTTCCGTCACCCCTATCAGCCCTTTGAGAAGGAGCAGAAGGACATTACGGTTCATGTGGCTAAGGATTCGGAGGGAGAGATTGATTTCGTCACCAGAGAAATAAAGCGTTTGGTGAGGGAGGAGGGCTACCGTTATAAAGACATCGCAGTAGTATCCGGAAATGTAGAGGAGTACGGAAGAATTGCTAAGAGAAGTCTTACACTGGCAGGGATTCCATGCTTTGTAGATTATAAGAAGGATATCCTTAATAATCCCTTTGTAGAGCTTTTACGATCAGCAATTACGATTGTCAGTGAGGATTATAGCTACGAAGGTGTATTCCGATTTCTGCGTACCGGATTGACCGAGCTGTCCGAGGAGGATATCGATCTGCTGGAGAATTATGTTCTGGCAACAGGAATCCGGGGCAGCAGAAGATGGAGAGAACCCTTTGCCGTAAGATATCGAAGCAGAGAACCGTTGGATCTTGAACGAATTAACCGGGCTAGAAGCTATTTGATCGAGGTGATGGATCCTCTTTATGATACCCTAAAGGATAAGGAGAAGACACTGAGAGATTATACAGCGGCTTTGCATGAACTTGGGGTGCGCCTTCGTATCGAACAGAAGCTGGAGGGTTACCGTATCCATTTTGCAGAAGAGAAACAGACGCTGATTGCAAAAGAATTCGAGCAGGTTTATAAGATTATTATGGATCTTTACGATCAGATGGTACTATTGTTAGGTCCGGAAAAGTGTAGTCTGCAGGAATTCAAGGAGATTCTGGATACCGGCTTTGTCGAAGTGAAGGTTGGACTCATTCCTCCGGGTGTCGATGAAGTTGTGGTCGGAGACACGGAACGAACCAGATTAAAAAATATCAAGGCCCTATTCTTTATCGGTGTGAATGAAGGAATTATCCCCAAAGCAATCGGAAGTGGTGGAATTCTCTCCGATATTGAGCGGGAGTTGTTGATAAATAACGAGATCGAATTGGCACCGACCAAGCGCCAGCAGGCATTTACGGAACAATTCTATATCTATTTGAATATGACCAAGCCTCAAAGCAGACTTTATATCACCTATCATAAGGTGAATGAGGAGGGGAAGTCCTCAAATCCATCGTTCTTAATCGGTAAACTAAAGCAGTTATTTCCTCTTATGGAGCTTCACGATGAGGATGAGAATTCGGAAAAGACAGAACATATTCTAAAGGACGATGGTTTAGCTTATCTGATCCAGGGACTTCGCAGATATCACGGAAAGGAACTGGGTGACCGGTGGAAAGAGCTGTACCTCTACTACCGATCCGATGAGGAGAAGGACCGTATTCTTCGTAAGCTGATTCAAGGAGCCTTTTACGTAAATAAAGAGAGAGGAATATCGAAGGAAGCTGCGTTGCTTCTCTACGGTATGGAGCTTAAGGGAAGCGTAACGAGGCTGGAACGTTATGCAGGCTGTGCTTTTGCCCATTTTATGAATTATGGTTTGTCACTGGAGGAGAGAAGAGAATATAAACTTGCCATTCCAGATATCGGCAATATCTTTCATAATGCAATTGATAACTTTTCCAAACGGCTGGATGCCGGGCCATATACCTGGCATACGATACCGGAGGAGGTCCGTGAACAATGGGCGGTGGAATGTGTGCAAAGAGCAGTAGAGGACTATGAGAATTCCTTCCTGCGCAGTACAAAACGGAATGAATACCTAGTAACTCGAATGGAACGGATCACGATCAGGACCTTATGGGCTCTTTGCAATCAGATTAGGCAGGGGGCTTTTGAACCGGCAGGCTATGAGATGCCATTCTATCATATTCCTGATTCGACCCTTACCTTACAGGGAAGAATCGACCGTCTGGATCTGTATGAGGATGAGGATAAGGTCTATGTCCGGGTCATTGATTATAAATCGGGCAATACCTTTTTTGACATCCAAAGTGTTTACTATGGCTTACAGCAGCAGCTGTCAGTATATCTCAGTGCAGCAATAGGCTATCTGGCACAGCAATATCCACAGAAGAAGATCGTTCCATCCGGAATCTTCTATTATCATATTGATGACCCCATTGTAACCAAATCGGATCAGGCAGAGGAGGACATTTATAAGAGTCTGCGTATGAATGGTCTGGTAAATGCGGATAGTAAAGTAGTGGCTTTGATGGATCAGAAGCTTGCCGGTCCGGATGGAACACTGAAGCCCGGTACAAAATCGGAGATAATACCAGTAGAGACGAATAAGGAGGGGGGACTGGCAAAGCGCTCCTCCGTTGCAGATACAAAACAGATCAATGCCCTTGTGGATTATGTGAATCAGAAGCTAAGAGAAGACGGTAATCAGATTCTGTCCGGTGACACCAGGTTAAATCCTTATCGCACCGATAAAAAGACTGCATGCGATTACTGTGAATATCGACAAGCCTGCGGCTTTGATTCAAGACTGCCCGGCCATGAATACCGAAGCCTGGCAAAGAAATCTACCGAGGAGATTAAGGCTGAAATCTTTGGTGATAAGTGAGTATACTTCGGCTATAACATGACAAAAAGCATAGATGACAAAGGGAGAAAACCATGGGCTGGACAAAAGCGCAACAGAAGGTTATTGATGCCAGAAATAAGAATATATTGGTTTCGGCAGCGGCAGGCTCCGGTAAGACCGCTGTATTAGTCGAGCGTATCATTGCTATGATTTCTGAGGGTGACCATCCGATGGATATCGATCATCTCCTGGTGGTAACCTTTACGAATGCGGCTGCAGCAGAGATGAGGGAGCGTATCGGAAAAGCGATTGATAAGAAGCTTTTGGAGAATCCGAATAACCTCCATCTTCAGAGGCAAAGCTCCTTACTTCAGAGTGCCCAGATTACGACGATACATAGCTTCTGTCTGAATGTAATTCGCAATTATTTTCATAGAATTGATCTGGATCCATCCTTCAAGATAGCGGAGGAAGCAGAGATTACTCTGATGAAATCGGATGTTATTTCCGATATTTTAGAACGGTGGTATGAAGAAGGCCGTGAGGATTTCCATGATTTTGTGGAAAGCTATTCCTATTCCAAATCCGATCTGCCGATCGAAGAACTTATCATACAATTGTATAACTTTTCGATGAGTGATCCATGGCCGAAGACCTGGATCGAAAGAAGGCGACAAAGTTTTTTCCTTGATTCGCTCACACAGATGAATGACACATCATGGATGAAGGAGCTTCTTGAATATGTTCGGGTGGTATTGCTGGATCTGTACAGCAAAAATTCTCAGGCACTCGCCGTATGCCATGAGGCAGATGGACCCTCTGCCTATGAAATAGCTCTGTTGTCGGACCGAAGTATTCTGGATGCACTGCTAAAGGCGAATACCTACGAAGAGTATTCAAAGCTATTCCCGGGCATAGCCTATGACCGTCTTTCTAACAGGAAGGAAGAGGGGGTTCAGCCCTGGAAGAAGGACCGTGTGAAGGAACTCCGTGAAGAGGTGAAGAAAGGCATAAAGGATCTGGCTGGTCAGTATTTCTTCCAAACACCGGAGGAGATGCTTAAGGATCTTCAGTCAGTAGGCAGTATAATGCAGGTTCTTTTTGACCTTACGTTAGAATTTATGGATGAATTCGCGAAAAAAAAGGAAGAGAAAAATCTCATTGATTTCAATGATTTGGAGCATTTTGCCCTTAAGATACTTGTAAGTGAAGAGGACGGCAAAGCATTCCCTACACAAGCAGCGCTGGAGCTTGGCGAGCAATTTGACGAAATTCTGATTGATGAATATCAAGATAGCAATATGGTTCAGGAGACGCTGCTTCGTAGCATTTCCCGTGAAGAGCAGGGGAGTCCGAACCGCTTTATGGTAGGTGACGTGAAACAGAGCATTTATAAATTCCGACTAGCGATGCCGGAGATCTTCATGGAGAAATACAGCACCTATTCATGTGAGGAGAGCAACTCGGAGGGTGAGACAAATTATTATCAAAGAATTGATCTCGACAAGAATTTTAGAAGCAGGGATACGGTACTTCAATATGTAAACCGGATATTTGAGCAAATAATGCAAAAAAGCGTCGGCGGAATAATCTATGATGAAGCGGCTTCGTTAAAATACGGTGAGCTGTATGAAGAAACTCTGATTCCTCTTCCTCTCCTGACAGAGGGGAAAGCAGAGCTAACCGATCAGGAAGAGATATCTATGGAACAGAAAAGATCTGTTCTAATGAACCTCTTATCAGAGGATGTAAGATCCAGACTAGCTCAGGAGACGGAATTGTTATTAGTGACAGAGGAGGAAGAAAGTTCAGACCAATCAGAGTATGCCAGGACCTCTTCACAGGAAAGTAAGGGTGAGGAAGAGGAAGTCGTAATAACGAATGAAACCTCACAGGAAGAAGCAGTCTATACAAAGAGAGAGCTGGAAGCAAGGGCAATCGCAAGAAGAATCAAGGAGCTGACGGATCCAGAGACCGGAATGCTGATATTTGATCAGAAGGCAAAGAAGCACCGAATCGCTACATTGAAGGATATCGTTATTCTGCTTCGCAGCATGACAGGATGGTCAGAAATCTTTGTAAATACGCTGATGCAGGAAGGAATTCCGGCATATGCTGATACCGGTACCGGTTATTTTAGGACCATTGAAATCATGACGATACTGAACATGCTTCATATCATTGATAATCCAAGACAGGATATTCCTTTGGTTGGCGTATTATATTCACCAATGGTTGGAATGACATCGACTGAGCTTGCCATGATCCGTGCCTTCGATCGTAACACGAATATGTACTGCGCCTTGCTTGCCTTTACGAGGCAGGAGGAAGGACAGGAGGACGATCAGGTAAAGAAGCAGGAAGATAACGAAAGTACTGAGAATAAAGCAGGTATAGACAATAAAGAAGATATAGACAACAAAGCAGATATAGACAATAAAACAGAGATAAACAATAAAAAAGACGAAAACAATAAAGAACATCAAAACAATAAAGAAGATGAATTGAAATCTAAGGCAAAAAAATTCCTAAGCCGATTACACTATTATCGTTCTCTTGTGAATTATACGCCGATTCATGAATTAATCCAGATCATTCTGGATGAAACCGGTTACTATCATTATGCCAGTACAATGCCCGGAGGTGAGCAGAGACAGGCAAATATCGATATGCTGATATCTCGTGCAGTACGCTTTGAAAAGGGAAGCTATACAGGATTATTCCACTTTATCCGCTACATTGAAAAGCTTCATAAATATGAAGTTGATTTTGGGGAAGCGGCTACTTCCGGTGAACAGGACAATACCGTTCGAATCATGAGTATTCATAAGAGCAAGGGATTGGAATTTCCGATTGTAATTGTAGCAGCGATGGGGAAGCAGTTCAATACACAGGATCTGCGCAGCAGTATCGTGCTTCATAGCGAGCTGGGTGTGGGACCGGATTATATCGACAGCAGACAAAGGACTAAGGTGTCAACACTGCTTAAGAAGGTGATTCAGAAGAAGGTACAGATCGAGAACTTGGGTGAGGAGCTGCGTGTCTTGTATGTAGCCATGACAAGAGCCAAAGAGAAGCTAATTCTGTCCGGATACCTAAAGTCTATCGATGAGATCAAAAGTAAAGAATTCTCTTTCTTCGAGCTGCTATCTGCGAAGACTTATCTGGATTGGGTATTACCGGCGATGGTAAACTGTATGGGGGGCAGTCCGGTCATTGAGAAAGATGTCTTATTGTGGAAAGAAAATGAGATGCAGATAACGGTTCTCTCCAAAGCTGTACTGTTACAGGCGGAGTTGACAAAACAACTCTTCCTACAACAGGATAGTCAGGAGTTGACAACGATCGATCCTGAGAAAACCTATGATCCCGAACTCAAAGAAGAAGTTAAATCAAGATTTAACTATAAATATGCCTATAACAAAGAAGCGGGTTTAAAGGCTAAAATGACGGTATCAGAGCTCAAGAAGCTCGGCCAGCTGCAGGATGAGGAGCTAAGTGTTTCACTGTATCCGGTTAGTACGATGAACAACTCCGATGGGACTTTGCCCGAAGCTATGGTGCCGGCTTTCCTCCGTGAAGAAGAGACTGTGATGACTGGTACAGATCGGGGAACCTTGTATCATAAGGTGTTGGAATTAATTAATCTGCTTAAAGTACAAAATAAAGAAGATCTGCTCCGTGAATTAGAAGACTTAGTTCGTCGGAATAAGCTTAAATACGAGGATGTAAAAAAGTTAAAACTAGATTATATATTTAACTTCGTAACCAGTGATGTTGCTGAGCGAATGCGAAGAGCCCAGCGAAACGATAAGGTATATAAAGAAAAGCAGTTTGTTATGGGTATCGGCGCATCGGAAGTTCTTAAGGATACGGATAGCAACGAGTTGATACTGATACAGGGTATAATCGATGTCTTTTTTGAAGAGGACGGTGGGCTTGTGCTTCTCGATTATAAATCGGATATTGTAAGCGATGAAAGACAGTTGCTTCATCGTTACCAGGTACAGCTCAAGTATTATAAGCGAGCGTTGGAGCAGATGCTGAATAAGAAAGTGAAGGAGATGCTGATATATTCTCTTCCCCTTGGGAAAGAAATCCGAATAGATGAATAGAAGTTGGATACACTCTAGTCAAGGATCAATCATCGTTTGACAGAAAGGGTGTCTTTTATGAGCAAGAAGAAAGAAGAAATCGATTTGGATCACATTAAACCGGAGGAAAAGATGAAGTATGAGATTGCCGAGGAGCTCGGATATCTGGACAAGGTAATGGCAACCGGATGGAAGTCTCTGACAGCAAAGGAGTCCGGTCGCATCGGTGGATTAATTACAAAACGTAAGAATGAGTTGAAAAACGAATCGAATAAGTAATCCTAAAAAAGGGGGGGGTAAATTGAATAAGCCGAAGATGATCATGTTTGATTATGGACAGACCCTGATTTCAGAGGGGGGCTTCAATGGCGAGGCAGGGACCAGAGCGGTACTGAAACATGCGATAAAAAATCCGTATCAGATATCAGCAAAGGATCTGCAAGAGTTTGCCATGACGTTGAATAGGGAGATTGGCAGATATGATCCGGATGTCCGCAAGTCTCCCTGGATTGAGGTACATAATCATATATTTCAGAAATTTCTTTACGAATATTATGATATCGAAATCGGCCTGACAACGGAGGAACTTGAGAAGGTGTTCTGGGATAATGCGGCAGAGAGGCAACCAACCAGGAATATTGTGAAGCTGCTTTGCTATTTGAAGGAGCAAAGAATAAGAACAGCAGTGATCAGCAATATATCCTTCAGCGGAAAAGCCTTAGCAGATCGAATAAACGAGATGCTCCCGGAGAATGAATCTTGCTAATGTTTGTCAAGAAGAATTTTGAGAAATTTCAGGTTAAAAAAGGGTAACTTTAATAAACCTACATATTGTAGATTTTTCATAAATGTATAATAATAAGCTCAGATTTACTTATAGAG
>JAEZLZ010000143.1 GCA_023415055.1 Bacillota bacterium
TTGTGGGTGGTTGTTTACATTATAACAGAAATCAGCCATACATACCCTAGAAAATATGAAGTTTTCAACGTTTTTTAAAGGGTGGTAGAATTTAGTCCTGCACCGGAATTTACTTTTTCAAGTCAGCTTCTAAAACTCTAACATACTTAAATTTAAATATGAGTTATAAGACTGATCTGCTTACAAACACTTTTATCTCTATTTGCAGATAAAATTTCGTTTTGATTAGCAGTTTACTTGTTAATAACTGATATACCATTAACCTTCAAATTACCATCACTATCCACATTACCACTGATCTGAACCTCTTTAGCTGTAAAGTAAATGTAATGAAAATTCTCCTGCCTGTATGATTTATAAATTATATTCCCTTCTGGTTCGTAGAATACAATGTCTCCTTTGTAATAACCAAATCTGCCTCTAAGGTTGACCTTACCCTTCATATCACCACCGCTGAAAGAAGCGGAGTTTTTGACTAGAATCTCTTTACGACCATTTTTATAATGGATTTTATAATTTTCTAAATCAATCATAGTACCATTGACTAAGCTAATATTATATGCATCAAGTAAATCTCCTTCTAATATTGAAAAGCTGCCTTCTACAGTACACTTACGTTGAGATATTAAAGCAAATACACATTCTTCACAACCATCAGCAATTATCTTAAATTCCTTGGCCATTTGTTGATTATAGAGTATCATAAAACCACATTCAAGACGAGTAACAGTACCCTCTATTTTAGCCGTACATTTAGTGCTCTTTTCTCTCTTCATAATTTTCTCCAATTATTTTTAATAACCATTTTTAATGATTTATTTCTTTTTCTATTAGTCTAACTGTTGTTTCTAATAATCTTTTGCATTTTATTTCATCATTCATGAGTTATACTCCTGTTTACGAAGAACGAATATCCTGCTGATTGCAATGCACAAATTGCTTATCATCTGTCATTGTAATTCTGTCTATATGAATCCCCATTTTTACTCAGCTTCAATTCCAATCGCAAATGCACTCTTATACTTATTCATACTCTTCATAGCAATCTTCATAGCACCTACAGATTCTTCTGCATTTTTGATTTCCAACCTAAGCTGTTTCTTTTCTTCCTTGTTTGCTACATCAGCCTTAAGTTTCAGCTCAACAAGTCCTTTTTCAATATCTGCAATATTCTTTACATACTGCTCATAAATTGTATCTGAATATGCCAGATCATGCTCATCATTAAGGAATATTTCTCTTACGGAAACCATTAATATGGCAGACTGTAATATTGTAGTTTTCTTGCCCATCATACTAGCAGCCCCTGCAGCGCCACCTACTCCAGCTCCAATTCCCAAGCCTAGCACGGCACCACCACCAACAATAGCCATTGTTCCTCCAGCCATACCAAGTCCACCAATAGCAATCGCACCACCACCAAGATAAGCAAGACATGCGCTAGTTAATGCAGCTCCACTTAATCCTGCAAAATTTGAACCAACTAGAGCAACTGCAATAGCTGGTGCAAAAGCACCTGCTGTAATAACAGCAGCAATTGTTATGCCTGCAGTTACAGCCAGACTAGTTATTGCTGCTTTCAAAACTTCATTTAATTCTCTAAGGACCTTGTTATGACATTTTCTCAGACGTTTTATATATCCAGATGTGTAATATTCTTTTGCAAAGAAACTATCGAGATAATTATCTCCTTCAGATTCCTTATATCCTCCCAATGGGATCATTAATCCGTTATACTTTTTGCTTGGAACATCATTCCCTTTCTTATCCTTTTCAATACTTAGCGCATAATATGGTTCAAATAGCATTGCTTCTAACAAAACAAGTCTCAACCAAGTTCCTTTAGGATTATTCTCTTCAACCTTCTTTACAAGTTCATCTTTGCTATACCAATGGAGTTCAGCTCCTTCCATTTGTGTAAAAGCTGCAAACCCACTTTCCATATATGTTTTCCATTCATCAACCCATTTCTGTTTAAGCTCTATAATCTTATCTTTTCCAACAGGTATATTTGTAGCTTGGATATCATTTAAAGTCTTAAACAACTCCAAATTATATAGAATTTCAGTCTGCTCTAATGTCAGACCAAGTTTCTCAAAGTTCATCCCATCACCAATTCTTTCGTATATTCTATCATCGGAGGCTGTATATGTATTTCTTGAAATTGTTTCATACATTCCCTTTATTCTCTTTACATCACGTACCTTTAAGAAATTAACTGCTTCAGCACCTACTGCTACTGCAAACCTACCTACACCAACATAATTTACCGATACCCAGTATTTCTGTGTAACTATTGCCTCTGTAATGTCAACCACAGTAAACACTCCAGTTGATACAGTAAGCATTCTTGTTAATGTTGGGTTACTTATAGGTTTAATTTCATTCCAGTCAAGTAATGCAAAATCAGATATTTTCTCAGTTTTATGCTGTTTTAATTGCATTGCAAGCCTTCTCACAAATAAGAACACTCTTACAATACATTCATTTGCAACAACTGGAATCGCTTGCTTTCCAAGCTCGACCAATGCACCCAATTCTCCTCTAAAATCAAATTTAACAACTGTGTCCTTAATGATTTTTCCATTCTCATCATGTTTCGCAAATAATGTACCGTTAAAAAGTTTAGATAGTAATACGGAAATTGATTTATCTTGTATCTTCATATCTTTAAATATTGGTAGCGTTGCTATCTCTTTCGCCATAGATAACAACGGGCCAGGCAGACCTGTTCCTCCACCCAAACCGGCAGTGCTACTTGAGCCAGCAATGTCACTAATTAAATGGAAAAACCAAATAGCAGATCCTTTTATTATCTTATCCGGTACGTCATTACCTATAAATATCTTGCTTTTTTCAGAAACTGGTACGATTAAAAAATTGCCATTAGTATCTGTACCATAAGATTTCTCCGTAAACTGTGTTAACAACGAAAACATCAAGCCAACAATTGTTGGGTGATGAGCAAAGTCTCTTAAATGATGCTGCAATCCGCCGCCATAATCCGGAGTATTACCATCACTTGGAATAGGAAACATCTTTTCAAGAAATGCAACTGACGACTTAATATCTCCATCTTTACATCCCATTATCTCTGCAGTTTTCTTTACAAAATCATCAACTTTTTCATCTGCAATAGACTTACCCTTAGCGAGATCGAAATCTCCAACCCAAAGAATATCCATCATGCCACAAAGAAGGCCTGATGCTATTGCAACCAAATAGTCCAATTTGTCAGCATGGCTTGAAAGCATATCAATTTGGGTATCCAAATCGAATATGCTTCTTTCAATATCTGTGCTTGCTATGTATTTATCATCCGACATTAATTCAATTTTCAATTCATTGCTCATTAAAATGCACCGGCCTTCCAACAATATGTTTCTAAAACTTAGTGAGTTCTAAAGTTCTGCGATAAAAAACAAAATATGACAATAATATTATAATCTTAATCGTGGATAGTATCAATTGTAATTTTACTAATATTTACTACATCCTTAATTTGGTTGTTTTTTGACCAAAAGCCACTAATTTCAATAACTATTTTTCAACTATTGGGATTCTATATCTCCACATTGAAATTTTTATAGTACAAATAAAAATTAATAGAATTAGAAATAATTAATATCAATAAATAGGTATGTGAATCTGTTTATATCCGTACATGTAGAAACCATATATTTGTAACATCAGCAAATAAGAAAAAAATCCAGAGAAGTACGCTCATCGGTTCTTCCGATACTAAGTACTTCTCTGGATTCCTTAAACCCTACTTAATAATAATCTTATTCTGCAACCCAGCAAATACCTCCTGCTTCTTCTCTGCCGTTGCTTCTGCGTAGATACCCATCGTAGTTGAGATATCTGCATGTCCCATAACCGACTGGATAACCTTCAAATTTGACTCATTCTCACAAAGTCTCGTGCAGAAGGTGTGCCTTAGGTTGTGGGCTGAGAAGCTGGGGAGAATCAATGGCGTCCTTTTTTCCTCCAAGGCCTTTGCCGTCTCCAGCTTATTATAGGCCTCTGTGATTCTGTTCCTATTATTCTGTCAACTTCTTCAATATTGCTATTTGAAAAAGCTTCTTTTAAGGAACGGAGAAAACTTTTAAGCCAGTAATTAGTAACATTTAACCTTTCAAAAATGGTATCCAAATCGATTTGATGTATAAATGGTAGCATGGTTTGTAGCATCTCCCACTCATCATTAGCTGTCTCATTCTTGCCATCGGACAGCAGGACATTATAACGTACTCTTGCCATATATACCAATCGATTGAAATCACATGCCAGAAGCATAAGCTCCTCAAGATCCGGATTTACTTTTCCCCGTAAATCTTCTGTTAGTGCTTCAAAACTCCCATATTTTTCTAAATCTATTTTGTTTTGTAATAAATAGGCGAAAAGACTGTCCGGTATTGACTTCACAATCTGTTCTTGTAAAAATACCGCTTCGTCTGATAGTAACTGAATTGTCAGGTTCTCTCTCCAATTTGTACGATATGTATCTGGAAGATTCCAGAATTGAAACGATGTAATGTCTCCTGCGTCCTTATCATCTTTATCGTTTTCATCTGCTTCGTCATTCCGATTACCTAGTTTGAACACTTCCTTTTGTTTCAGAAAAGTACTTACTAGTTTTATATAATTGGGTATTGATAATGAGCTCTCTTTGAAAATACCGAAGGTCTTTATTCCATTCCAATAGATATTCGAAGGTTTACGCGCCACCCATGCATTGGGAAGGACTCTGGCTCCGATAACGCCATCTTTATCATTCTCCAATAATTTTTTACCCCACCATTTCTCCTCATCATCAATTTTTCTCATGATGGTGTTATAATCTCTTCCGTATTTACCATCAGCAGCTTCTTTTAAAACATATGGTACAATTAAAAAATATTTAGCACGAGTCTGGATAGTTGAAGTTCCTGGGAAAAATATATTTGCAAATCCATCACGAATTATACCTATGCCCAGTTCATCTACAGCTCCTTCCTCCTGTAATAGATTAATTACATCCAATCCTTATCACGTTCTGCTTTTGAAAAATCAATCCACCCCAGCTGCATAGTGCTATCTCCTTCATTTGTAATAACTCGTACTTTATCAACTGCTTATGTCTATCTTAATACCCAATAACAACACCTCATATGACAATTTATATCATAAGAGGTGTCCAATAAATCGGATTTGAATAAACGTTTTTAATACCATCACTATATAGGAATCATTGCCATACTAAAAATTCTTCCTGAACATGCCACTTTAAAAACTCTTATTTTTGGTATCACCATCTGCATTAATAGACCTGTCTCATCGCTCATCGGGTTTTCCGGTATTATTTCATAATCACCTTGATTAGCAATATTAGCCGTAACCGAAAAACATACTGCATCCACGATATCATCAATATTACACAATTATATAGACCTTTATATGGATCCTTCCTTCTTTTACAAAACAGTAGTCTCTTGCCATCCTGACTATATACCATAATACAGTTATATCCTGCACAATTCCTCCGTTGATTTATAATTGAATAATTATTTTACATTATACTCCAGAATCCAATATTTCTCAATAAAAGATGCATTATAATGATTAGGAAAGCCGTATAAAGTAGCTTATTTTCTATCATGGAAATCCTTTTCCACTTCTTCTTTCCACCTTTTATTCACCTTTCCTTCGGAGCGGCAATAAGAAATAGCCCTGTTCATTGCTTGATAATTTAATTCTGTTCCTCTGGAATCTGCCACATAGTTAGAAGCATAATCTTTATCAATCCCAAATTGTTCTGCGGTTTCAATGGCGTCAATATTGGCTCCGAGAAAGATAAACTCCCAGTCATACCTTTCTTTCTGATGTTTTATCATCTTCTTTATTGTTTCATAGTTATACTCTTTACTCGAATTCTCATAGCCATCTGTTGTAATAACGAATAATAATTTACTTGCTCTATCCTCGTCTTTCGCAAACTTCTGGACAATCCCCATGTAGTGAATTGATTGCCCGATGGCATCCAGTAATGCTGTACCGCCCCGTACATAATATTTCCTTTTCCATTATCTCCGGTGAGTTCTGTATTACATCTCTTTTTCTGAAGTATCAATTTAGTCATCAAATAGTGCGGTGGCTACATTAACCTCTCCGTTTAGACCACCCTGGCCTAATCTTCAAAGATTGGCATCCCTTGCTTAAGCCAAAACTCCATATTTTTTGAATTAAATATATTAAACCTCCTGTACCGATAGTATCTTGATCCATACTATCAGTACAGGAGGTGCAAAAAGACGTTGTTTATTTACCGCTTACATTCTACTTGTAACCAATCCGCTCTCATAACAGCCATTTTAATTAGTCACAACACCATCTAGATCATATACAGTACACATCAAAGAGAAAGTTTCTGTTATCTCATCAGAAATAGCCTCACTAATAACATTCAATTCCTTTCCACTCATGTATGCAAGAATTTTAAATTCGTCAATATCATACTTTTCTAGATTACGCACAAGTTCTCCATATGAAAATCCCTGAGAACTTATATAGGATTGTGCACAAAATCAGAGCCCCCTTTCTCCCTTGAAGTCCCAGTATTCTCATCTGAGCTAATATTCAGCACATTGTCAAATGTAGGACCGGCATTTCAATCGCTTTCCGCTGTATAAAATTCTTTATCTGTATTACAATTAATATTTACCTGCGCACTGTCATATAAACAATTGTCATATTCATCATCAATCTCAACTATGAATGAAATCTTCCTTATGTTATTATAAGAAATAGAATCACATATTTCCGTATCATAAATTGTATAATTCCTAAAGTCGCTTTCCCCTGCCTCTACCTCACCGAGGCTGATATAATTATCATCCCCATGTTTTTTACCATTGATTTGTATATCATGAATCCAAAAGTTCTTAGTCTCATCAGAATCATTTACAACCCAAATGTTTAAATTTATTGTTTCATCTAAATTGTCAAAGTCTATTCCATCAAACTCAACCTGTACATCATCATTGTCAAATACTACCATATTCTCAAACTCAAAATCATCTTCTAGATCATCTTCAGACACTAGCTCATCATCTGATTCCGTTTCGGTGTCTGATAAATAATTCCTGACTTTTACTGATCCCATAGTTTCTGTAACAGTATTACACATAACAAATACTCTGCGACTATTATCAAGTTCCATATCATCTTCATCGTCAATTTCGACTGAAAAATCAACCGGAATAATTTCTTCATATTCGACACCGTTTACATTCAGAACCTTTTCATTCAAGTAATCACTGTCGCAACTTTCCAAGGATCCCAAATTATCAATAGATTCATAAATAACACCATTAACATTGACATTTTTTGCCCAAAAATTGCGTATCTCATTTGAACTATTACTGATCCAAATGCTTATGATAAGAGTCTTTTCATTTGCATCAAATTTCAATCCGCAAAAATCTATTGTAATGTCTTCGTCATCATAAATTGTAATATCCTCGAAACTATCAATCTTTGATGAGACATCATCTCTCTGCAGTATAGGATTATTAATAGTACTCGTTCCTTGCTCCTTTAATGTATCCAATTCATCTATAGTGGTATCCTTATCAATGAAATCTGAGAAGACAAATTCCTCATCAATATACTCACCGTCATCATCGACAAGAAACTCATCATCGTCTTCAAAAACATCATCGTCTATAAATTTGTCAATCTCATCTTCTGTAGTGTCTGAAAAGCCCTCATTGGAAACAAAGCCACCTTCCGCTAAGGCATTCAGTATCTCCTGGGCTCCCTTCTGGTTAAGATTTCTTATTTCAAGAAGCTGATCTTCCGTAATATCTGCAAGTTCATCAACATCTGTATATCCGGCATTGAGCAGGCAGTATTTAGCTCTTGCCGATATGTTCCAATCTCTTATCCTCATAGGCACTGCTCCTAATCTACTTATTCATATGTCTGCTCTTCATCTACTGCAAACTTATAGGCTGCCAAAATGTCTCTAATACCCTTATTGGGGTTTTGTTTTTTTACATCAAGAATTTGTATGAAATCGCGGATCATAGTACGAGGTGTAATAAATGAGGTCTCTCGTTTTAGATAAGCTAACTTCACAAATTCCATCATTTCGTCCTGAGTGATGATCATCTCATACTCATACAATTCAGAATGAATACTGGAGAGCTTTTCTAAAAGGACATACATTTCTTCCTTTGTCAAAGGAAGAACCTTGATGATAGGTGTCATCATATTGATAATGCTTGGATCCTGATATACACCAGTCGATAGTCTGGACCTCATAGCCTCATAGCTGAATACACCTTGATCCTTATCATAGATACTCATTGGTATCCCACCCATAATTATCCCAAGATATTCTGCTTTGCCCTGCAAACAAGAGTTGTACATCATAAGCATCTTCTCATAATTGTTCTGTCTGGTAATCTTGCTTGCCGTTTTATAAATGTTGACTATCTCATCAATTAGGACTATAAAACCTTTATAGCCAGCCAAAACAAAAAACTGCGCCCAAAGGATTATATAATCAAACCAGTTTTCGTCTTGAACTGTTGCGTTTATTCCTAGCTCCCGTTTTGATTCCTGATTTGTTCTAAAATCCCCCCGAAACCAGCGAAGTACGGCTTCCTGTCCAGTAAGCTTTTCGTTCATATCAGCTGTTCTACTAGCTTTCCAGAACAGTTTTAATGCCTGTGTAAAATCAAATCCATATGCCAATGTTTGAAGCTTTGCACAATCCTGCAGCATCAGGTTCTCCGCAATCTTCTCAATATTAGTCTCCATTCTCGGATTAGCTAACATTTCCATAGCAGCTCGTTCGAACATCTTATTAACCCAGGACTCTATAACCTTGGATAAAGCCCGTCCCGATTGGTTAGCCTTATTCGACACATTAGCCATTAACTCTCTATAAGATGAAATCCCCTTTTTCTTCATTGAATTTCCTATTAAACTTCTGTCAGGAGAAAGATCTAACTCTGTTGCAATAAAATCATTTTTTACGCAGTATTCCTTGATTGTCTGAAGTAAGAAGGTTTTCCCACTACCATAATCGCCGACAACAAACCTAAAGGTAGCCCCGCCATCCCGGATTACTTCGGTATCTCTAAGAATTGAATTTATCTCTTGCGCTCTGCCGACAGTAATATAGCCAAGACCTTCCTTAGGAACAGTCCCGCCACCAAGGGAGTTCATAATATTTCTATATGTTTTTTTTGGAATCCTTTTCTCCATATAGTCCCCTTTCCGGTTTTACTTTGTTCCAAAGTTTTCAAATTGACTCTTTAATTCATCTCTGTAATAATCATCCATCCAAGGAAGATCATCATCGTTTTCTATAACCGTTTCACCAAAGAAATCAACTGCCTTCTCATTTATTTTTTCAAACATAACCTTATAAGCCGGGTATGATTGCAGAGTATGTTTCAGCTGAAAAGCACTGCTTCCGACATCATCAACTAATATAGATAGAAGTTTACGTTCATCCTGTGTTATTAAAGAAATAAAGTTGCTTTCATCAGCCACTTCAGTACCTGGAGCATTTCCAGAAGAACCGGATTTTTTCCCGGGCTCACTATCCAAAATCTCCCATTCATCCTTAGCAACTAACTTTTCTTGATTTCTTCTAAGGATATCTCTGATTTGTGCAAACTGGTTGAAGTCAAGTGTCAAATCATCAAGCGTGATTTCTTCAATAGTCTTTGCATCATTAACGCTGGTCTCTTTGATCTCAGAAGGTCTATTTACTCTCTTTACAAATTGATATTCCTTATAATCAAAATTAGTATTCTTAAAGCACTCCTTAAAGAGATTTATCATGATACCATTAGCGGTTGTAAAGAATATCTGTGTATTCTGTTCAGCCATGGATTTCAGAATATCAAGGACGTTCAGAACTTGTGTATCATCCATGGTCGCTAATGGCTCATCCAGTAATAAAAATTGAGGAGCATCCGGTGCTGCAATATGTAATGCAAACATTACAGCCATGGCAATTGTAGACCTCTGACCAGTACTCATTTCATAGGTACGAATCTTCTGATGATTTAATCCTCTAATTGCATAAATTCCATCTGAATCTATTCCCAACTTTTCAAACTCTCCTGAATGATGCATCCATTTGAAGAACCTACTAATCTGTTGAATATTGCTCTTTATACCTTTTTCTACAAATGAACTCAATGACGGCATTCTCTCAAAAGCCTGAACCGCCTTGGTACATCGCTCTACTTGCGGCTCCACACGTTTTATAGTTGCCTTGTAGTCAGCAAGACACTTCTTCTCAAATACAATAGAATCCTTAGATTCCATTCTCTGAACTTCAAGTTCGCATTTATCGTAAATTGCATGATACATACTAACCCATATACTTAGGATAATATCATCCGCAAGTTCAAACTTAGCCTTAATATTTTCTAAAGCTTGTTCGATTTCACGATTCGTATCCATATCTAATGCTTCCAGCATTGAATCATATCTATGGATATCGGTTCTAAGAAGCTCTTCCTTCTGTTCATTCTGTTGAATCTGCTTTTCGAACCTTGCAATAGCTACTTCACTTAACGCAATTTCAGTCTGAATCTTCTGCAGCTTACCCTGAAGATATTCTGTATAAGTACCACTCCCGTTCTTTGTATATTCTATGTATGAAGGATCAGATGTCTTGTATTCCTTACATGCTGTAATATTTTTAAATGAAAATCCCTGAGAGTCTAAGGTATTCTGCTGTTCTAAAATCTCCTCTTTTCTCTTTTCCTTCCCTACCTTTGATTCCAGATAAGCATAGAGTTTCTTGTAATCCTTGCCACAAGTTACAATCACCGGAACTGAATCCGAAAGTTCCTCGAGTTCACCGAGAGCGTTGGTAATAAGCCTCTCACGGTCCAGAATCTTATCAAGTTCTATAATACGCTTAGAAACATCCTGGATCTCAGATATCATTGCCTCCATGCTGTAATCTACCATGACCGCTTGATCAATTATATCAATCAATTGCTGTGTGCTGGAGTACTCATGTCCACAAAGGGGGCATATCGCATCTGTCAGTAATGTCTTTCCTATTCTTCTGAGCTCAATCGCTTTCTGTTCCTTTTCACCAAAGGATTTCTTTGCCTCATTATATTTATTCTCTAGCTGAAGCTTCTTTCCCTTTGATTCTGTAAGCTCATCCTCTGCCTTTTGCCTTTTTGTTGCTGGTAAAGCATCATGATTATCTAACTTCAGAAAATTGACTATAGCAGTCCTCTGCTCCAGCTTTGAGATATAGTATAACTCCCTATCAATTCTGGCAAGTTCTTCAATTAAACTATTAACCAACCTAATAGTATCTGTGTGTCTCAACACGTTATGAACAATAGTCCAGTTTCTGATATCAGTATTAACACTATTAAGATGCTCCTGTATACTAGCCTGCTTTTCTTTCTCATCGAATATCTGCTTCTTTATCTCACCATTCTGCTCTGCAATTCGCGTAATTTCATCTGCCTTTTCGCGCTTATCCTTTGTGTACAGCAGGTTGTTACGCTTTACCTGCGCAACCTCTCCTGCTATGGTGCCAAAAGACTTTGCTTCCAATTGATGTGAAGATAGAATATCCACATACTTACATACAATAGAAAGCTCATCCATAATCTTCGGGTAACGATCACTAAAGGTTTTAGGTAAATGCATTCTACTCAGAAGCTTAAGTGAAATAATACCGCTTTCAATTTCTTGAGACTTAGAATCATCACTCTTCTGAGAGAGAATCTGCTCATAGTATTCTACCATACTCCTAGCACTACTCAGTTCACTTCTAAGCTCCGAATATTTATCATTAAATGCCTTTTTGAAACGTTGCCATTTCTTCTCATGGTCTACAATGGATTCACCAAACATGAGATTACCAAACGTCGATGCATAGGTATCCTCACTGTTATCAGTCTCATGGATAAATTTATATGCAGCCTCAGAGTCAAACGCGTTAAATCTATTAAAGTTCTCATTTAAATTCGATTTTGTTCTTCCTACCGGGACGCCATACCAAACTCTCTCTATTTCCTTGTTATTTCTTTTAGAAAAAACCGGAGTAAAACTATGCACTCCGGCCTCCTTATCATAAACACTTAGTCTTGGATATCTTTCTGTTGGAAGCTTAACCTTAAAGTCCTTTACACGACGGACCTCTGCTGTCAGTGCATATTCAATCGCCTCAAGAACAGATGTCTTTCCAGATCCATTTGCTCCATAGAACAGATTAATCTGTCCGAACTCCATAACTTTATCATCAAAGCAGAAATCTCTAAATCCCGTTGTGTCCAGAGACTTAATCCATTTAACCTGAGGAACAGAAGGATGAGTTAATGACGCATAGTCATCGTCATGGACATAATCAGCATCAAAGCGTTCACCTGAGAGGTAAGCCTCCACTTTCTTTGCAGAATAAGCATCTGTCAGGCATCCCGTCAGATGTTCTTCTCTAAGAATACTATCCCACTCCTGCACCGGAGATGCCGCGCCGATTTCATCATGTGATGTCTTAACGATACCATTGATGAAGGTAATGGTTTCTTCTTCTGTAAAAACATACTTCCTACCATATGTCTTATTGTTTTCAATTACCTGTATAGGAATATTGTTAGAATCATCATCTAAAATATAGATAATATAAACCATAGCATTACTCTGGCTATTCTTGATATCCGCATAGTACAGATCATGCTGAAATTTCTTCCAATCATCTTCTTTATCAATTATTTCATTGATTCTTGTATTTTTTTGATAAACGATAATATATTCATCATCGCCATTCTTAGCCTCACAGAAATAGCACTCGAAGCCATCAATAATTTCGCATTTCTGCTGTCTGATTCCAGTCTTCTGAAGAATCAGTTCAAAACCTTCCTTATCATCTTCATACTCTAATAACTGATGATGTTCACGACGAAGTTCTGCCATACACTCAATGGCATCAAAATATTCATCCTTCTCTGAGGCTTCAAAGGTACTGTTATGTTTACTTTCATCAATTAAATCGTCCAGGACATCAAGTTCTACATCCACATCCCACCCCAGATCATCCAGATGTTTATCATAAAGTGACTCTATAAGATCATCATAAAATTCATTGCCATATACGACCTTAAGGCAGTTCTTATAACTGTCCCTAAGACGCAGTTTATACGCCAACGCGTTAAAATAAGCTGCATTAAGTAAAGCCAGATAGTTGGAATAGGAGTCCTTCTCATTCCAATTATCTACAATCATCTCCTTGCAGCATGAAAACAATGTCTCATATACAATTCTTGTTACTCTAGAGTCACCAAGGCGGTCTATCAGTTTACAAGACAATGGCACAAATGCTTCGTCATCTGAATAGGGAGCGAGATTATCAAGGGAATCATTCATATAGTCTAATTCCATATTTTCTGCGACTGCATCACAGAGAACACTTCTCTGCTTTGCATTCATCTTTGAGAAATAAAACGCAATTATATTTAGTAGATCATATTCCACAATAGAATCAAACTCACTTCTACTAAACCCAAATAACTGCCTTGAATAATCATTAAGCATCTGTGACATAACCTTATCGGCCATATGACTTGCATCCTGTCCCTTTCCAACAACATAGTAATGCATTTTGTACCTCCTCTTAATATGTCCTTATCTAGTATGTTCCCACCTTCACAGTGGGTACATGCTGAATTCTTATTCCTCGATGTCCTTTCTCTTCCTTTTTCTTTGCAGTCAGACTACTGAGTTCGTTGATTACAGGCTGAAGCTTCATTTTAGGATCAACCCTGATATATAAGTCTGTATCGCCTATAGTGATTTATCTCAGTAAAGAGTTTTTCACTAAGTGAAATTGCTTTACGATCGTATACCACCAGATAGATGTCCATCTCATTATGTAATAGGAATTCACTGATAGCTGATATTGCAATTTGTAATGCTTCTTCCTTCGGATAACCATAAATGCCTGATGATATTAAGGGAAATGCAATTGAGTTCAAATGATATTCCCTTGCAAGTTCCAGAGAAGATTGGTACGCCTTTAGTAATAGTTTATCTTCTCCTTGGGATCCGCCATTCCATACCGGTCCAACCGCATGAATAATATATTTAGCAGCAAGGTTATACCCTTCTGTAATAACTGCCTGTCCAACAGGACATAACCCTATACCGTCGCATTCTTTTTGCAGAAGTTCTACTCCTGCAGCATGAAAAATGGCACCACAGACCCCACCACCCTTTTGCAGGTGAGAATTTGCGGCATTTACAATTGCATCTGTTTGCATCTTCACAATATCATTGTGTACAATTTGAAATGGCATAGTATCCTTTCCTTTCATAAAACATAACCAATCATCCACTATTCAGATATTCAAAAACAAATATCTACCCAGTGTAATGCCATACCTTATAATAAGAATAAGGTTATCTACGTCTTCTTTTGTTGTTCAATTTTAATAATGATCCCAAAAAAGAAAACGAAAATAATAGACTACCAGTTAATAAACCTACTTTTTTCCTTCGTCTTTTCATATAAATTTTGTATGATATATTTAGAAATAAATATATCATAATCTCCTTTCCATTTCGTTGGTATAATTAAATAATCATTACATTAGCAAACTACTACTTTCCCATCCATTTCTTTCAATCGTCCATTCTGTAACAGCAAATCATACGCCTCTTTCATTGCAGCGGTTACTTTATTCGTATTTCTACCATATCCATATGAACGCGCCGTCTCTGTACATAAGGTATCAATAGTAGGCCCAATGCATACATTTGCTATGCGTAACATTGCTTCTGCAAGCTCCTCTGTACTTACCAGATCAATTGGTCTTGTATTATTACTTTTGGGTTCAATCGTTTTATAATTTACCGGATATAGAAAATTGCCTTTTACTGTTATCTTTCTATTCATTCTATCCAAGTAATAGTTGATTTCATTACGCACTTTTACCGTCGCTTTTTCATTACCCCATAGAAATGCCAGACTTCTACACAAGGAATCATAATGAACAGGATATTCATTATTAATAACCATCATGATACAATCTTCAACACTCACATGACCATATACATCCCTTGGTAACTTACTAAAATCCGTTTCCTGCATCTCTGTGAAACCGTATGGATTGCTTTCTAGTTCTGGATTTCTTTCCTTTTTATCGAGTTTTAAGAAGTCCAGTGTTTCTTGCATAGCGTCACTATCACTGTTTTCTATGCCCTCAATACCTTCTTCCACGAATTCCACTATCGATTTCTCTATGGCTGAGATTAACTTCTCCCCTTCGGTAACCGGATCCTTGATCCAATCAGTTGACCATATACGGTATATTTTCCAACCCATGTCCTCCAATACTTCCTGTCTCAACCGATCACGCTCTCTGGCAGTTCTAGCTGAATGATATGCGGCGCCATCGCACTCGATTCCCAGCACATATCGTCCACTGATAGCAGGGTGCTTTACTGCCATATCGATACGATATCCAGAGCAGCCAACCTGTGTTCCAAGCTTATATCCTTTTCTGGTCAAAAAATTATATACAGCCTCTTCAAAAGGTGAATCATGTTCTATAACATCACTTTCCGTTGTTTCTCTCAATATTGAGGCTGGGCCATGGATTGCGAATTCAATGTATGATCTTAATAGTTTCGGGCCTTCTGTACTAATACGATTTAGATCAATGTCTGTAGGCATAATGGATCCAACTAGCTTAACATTATGTTTCGCTCTAGTAATTGCAACATTAAGTCGCCTTTCTCCCCCAGCCTTACTTAGTGGACCAAATTGCATTTGCATTGTTCCGCCTTGCTGTGGTTTTGCATACCCTATACTGAATATAATAGTATCTCTCTCATCACCCTGTACATTTTCGAGGTTTTTTACGAAGAACTCTTCCACAGCATCTTCACGAAAGAAATGTTCATAGGATTGGTTATTAACTCTCATCTGCCTGATTGCCGCATCAATCGCCTGCTGCTGTACTTCTCCAAAAGCAATAACACCAAGAGAGCGATTCGGGTATTTTCTGAAATGTTCAAATACCATTGCCGCAACCTTTTGCGCCTCAACTACATTGCCCTTTTTTCCGCCTCTGTCATAAAATCCATCCTCAACATATACGTATTCCACTCCATTATCACTTACCTTATCAACATTAGATGGGAAAGTGATAAGACTGTTTTTGTATATTTTAGCATTTGAGAATGCGATTAAATGCTCATGTCTGCTTCGATAATGCCAAAGTAATGTTCGCTCTGGCAGTAATACTGCTTCATCTAAGATTGATTCATATGCATTCACATCATCGTATTCCTCTTCCTCGTCAGAATCATAATCTGAATCGGTAGTGGCAGCCGTAAAGAAATTGGTCGGTGGTAACTGCTTGCTGTCTCCCGCAATAATTACCTGCTTCCCTCTTGCAATAGCTCCAATGGCATTCTCTGTACATACCTGTGATGCCTCATCAAATATTACAACATCAAAATCATAACTATCTGCTTCCAAGAATAAACTCACGGATAAAGGTGACATCATCAAACATGGTTTTAGTGTCAATAATAAGTTCGGTATGCTCTTAAATAATTTACGAAGCGGCATAATTCTCCGGGACTTACCCAGTTCCCTTTTTAATATGCTGATTTCATCTGCTCCATTTGTAAAACGATCTAGGGATGGCAGACTATCAATCAGCTGCTTCCTAACACGTGCTTTCGCTATATCAAACTGTAGTTTATCTAGATATACAAATTCATTGATTGTTCCTTCATGAGCCTTTCTTCGGAAATTCATTACGACAGGATAATCTGGTAATATTGCATCTAACCACAGACGGTAAAATCTCTTTTTAAAGATATTAATAATTAACGAGGTATCCAACTGTCGTTCGATAATTTTATCGAAGTAATCTCCCAGACCTTCTGTTTTCCCTTTCTCTATCACGGTTCTAAAATCAATCCATTCCTCTAATAAAGAAAGTCCGTTCAAACATCTATTAACTCTGTCATACAAAGCAGGCATGTTGGTTTCTTTTATGATCTGTTTTTCATCAAATAAGCTAATAAACCAATTTAATTCTATATCAATATTCTTAATTGCCTGCTCAAGCTTCCTGGCATATACATCGCAAGTATTGATAAAACTATTATCACAACAAACTCGTTGCACAAATTTGATATCCAGGCTATTCTTTGTTACTAGCTTTCGAAAATCATTCGCCCAACTTAATGATCGATATACAACATCCCAATCCGTACATATACCGGTATATAAATAATCATAATGTGACTTTAATACAGTCACCTTTTCCTCCATCTGTTGAGCCATTGTCTTCAGCTTTACCAGATATGTCATAGTCTTTTGAATGCACTTAAATGCGAGTAACATTTTCTCAATATCTTGAAAATTAGTATTTTTATTTTGGTACAGTTCTCCAAAATACAGCGATAATTCATCTTTATTATCTGACATCCAAATTTCAAGATCATTTATCTGACGCAATTTGGTAAGTATAGCAATAATCTCTGTGTCATTGACCTTTTTGATCATTTCTTTATATCTTCCAATAATTTGATTTCTGTCTAGCTTATATTGCTTCTTAAAGATTTTGAAAAAGGATGTGTAATCCGTCTTATATCTTGAAAGAATCCCTTTATAATCAATTTCAAAAATATCATTCTCAAAGATTACTAACAGTTCTTCTCTTTGCTTGTTATATTCATTAATCTTCGTTCTGGCCTCCTCAAACAGACTGGACGCCTTTGTAATATATTCTACCTTATTCCAAAAGGAATATCTTTGATTAGCCTGAATTAAGTGATTCCATTCTTCAAGGGATTCTTCAATCTTGGATACGGTAATAAGTGAATCTAGATTGTCTAGCAATGCCTGATTATCATAGCTTTGAATTTGTGCATACAAATTAGACAATTCTGCCTTCAAGGACATGAATTGTTTCTGAAGCTTTGCATATTCATCAATCTCGGCAAATAGAGGTGTAATATCGTCACCAACAATCCAATGAGTAGGTACAATCGGTGATTTAGACGCCTGGAACAATATCGAGGTCAATTCAAACAATCCGTTATATGAGGACTTAATTGATATACCCAAATTATGTTCTATTTCATCGTAAAGCGTTGTTGTATCTGTTATTTTAGGAAGCAGTTTATTTAAATTAGCACCGATATCGTGACGTAATTCGTTTGAAACAGTCAAAACATTTGCACTATTCCATGGATTTAATTTATACGAATCACTCATTCTACCGACTGTATCGATAAACTGGTTTAGAAGGTTGATATAGCTATTGAATTTTTTCGACGTCGTTTGGGAAACGTCAGGGATCTCGAATATAATTTCCGGACAGTCTTCCAAATGTGCCAAATAACCATTGACCTGATATATTGTCTTTTCCAGTGGCATAACCTTAGTAAATATTGCATCCGAGTACTCATTCAATTTTTCTTTATCCGATTGCAATAAATCCAGTTTCTGAAATGCCTCGTCCGAAATACTTGCCTTTTTTTGCGCTAAATCCAAAACAGACCCTAATTGATCCAAAACTTCTCTCTTATTCGCTTTATAACTATGAAGAGTCAAGCAAAAGTCTCCCAGACCTGCATTGGTAAGCCTTCGACGAACAACATCCAAAGCCGCCATTTTTTCAGATACAAATAATAACTTTTTACCGTCAGCTATACATTCTGCTATAATATTTGTAATCGTTTGGCTCTTACCGGTACCCGGAGGCCCTTGAAGAACAAAGCTGAACCCTTCTTTCGCACATAAGATCGCATCTTGCTGACTAGAATCTGCATCAACAACTTGAAACAAATCAATCGGCTTTGTGTTCCTATCATGGTCAAAATCTATTATATTCTCTGTATTATATTCGAGAGCACTACGATCTCCACATAAAGCCTTAACGATGGGATTATTTTTAACTTTATCCTTGTGCTTTTCCAAGTCATTATACATATTGATTTTAAGGAAAGAAAGTAGGCTAAGGGTTACATCTTCAACAACATCCCATTTATTCTTTCTTGTCATTTCCCTAATTGTATCAAAATATTCCGATATATTTTGCTCCGAATCATATTCAGGTAGAGTAATCCCAAAATCATGTTCTAATTTATATGCCAACGTTGGATTAACAATTATTTCATCTTCATGCAAGCTTAATATATATGGATCACTAATCGATTCTACCGACAACGAAACAGGAACAAGGATTAGAGGCGACAGGAAGTATTGCTCCGAATGATCTGCTTCTTTCCATCGCAAAAAGCCAAAAGACAAATACAACACATTAACACCTTGTTCTTCAATTGCAATTTTTGATTTCTCACGCAAACTCTTCAAAGTCCGTTGCTGCTCTTTCAGAGATTGATTTGTTACAAGCCCTACGGGCATTATCTCCCGCTCATCCCCTTCTAACTCAAGAAATGTCTCTTCTTCCTCAATATAAGGGAACTCAATCGTTTCTTCATTTACCACAAACGAATTCCATAATTCATAAATCTCAGGAGAAACAATGCGCAAGCTAGAACGTTTGGTGTCTTTATAATTAATCAGCTTATTCCGCTTCCCCAGATCAAGCAATTTATTTTTCCAAGCATCCAATCTCATATCTATGTTCGCCATGCCAGTTCTCCTCTATTCTTCTACAATATCCTTTGAAGCTTGTTCTGCCATATACTCTTCTCTTATTTGAGCCAGCGTCTTTCCGCTCTCTTTATGCAATGCAAACACATAAGTTTGAATGCTGGACCAACCATAGAGATCTTTTAACCATACTTGCATGGATTTCTCTTTACCATTTACCATAACATTTCCGTTTGCTAATAAAGTGCCTTCATCCAATCTACCCTTAGCAACAATAATATCGCCTTCTTTTACAACGCCCCATTCAAGCATCGCATCAATTTTGGGTAGAGAACGTCTTGTAATATCTTTGTTCTTTTTCGTTATGGTCGTTATTGACTTGTCCATAAGGTTAACATAATAATCATCATATTTTGTTACTGGAAGAATTTTTTCAGTGTATAAATATACTTCATCTTTAATTTTATATGGAATTAGCTTAAAACAACTAATATCTACATGATTGCTATTAAGCCAAGCTACTGCAGAAAGTGTTTGATCGTCAAAATCGGAAGCAACAAGAATTATCTTTTGCTTTTTATTAAAGCTTTTCTCTGCATCGTTAACCTGTAAGAATTCATTCAACTTTCTGATTCCAAGCTCATATGAGGTCAATCCACCTAGTTCATATTCATTGCGATACTTTTCAATATATGGGGCGTACACCTTTTTAACAAGATCGTCTGGGTTTTCTATTGTCGCATAACTTGCAGCATAACGTATTGCTTGGAATTCAAATGCTTCCTTACGACTTTCAATATCTCTAAGATCTCGCTTGATTTCAATTAAGACAATATTACCATTATTATCAATGGCAGTTAAATCACTTCGTCCATTCTTCTCATTTTTAACCTGACGACCAACAATAAGCATAGACTCTTCATCATCGCATAACATATCAATGCTGCACCTCAGAATCTCTTCAATATCATTCTCCTGCATACCTAGTTCTGAAAATGTTATAGGTTCTATCTTGGTAGCTTTTTTACTTTTGATATTATACACAAAATCACCTCCAATTTTGATGGATAAATGCAGCGAACCATTCTATTCCACACCCAAAGCCTTGAACACAGCTTCCTGCGGTGTATTGTAAAATATCAAGCTAAATGCACCAATTAGGTCTGATGGAACTGATCCAAGTTCGGCTGCGGACGTTATGGGTATCAACACCTTCTTCGCTCCTGCATCAAGGCAGACCTGCAGGACGCTCGCCAGTTCCTCGACCTTGAGGATTGTACCGCTGATGCTGATTTCACCCAACACCGCAAGGCTCGAAAGAGTCGGCTTACTTAACGCACTGGACGCAAGCGCAATCACAGTCGGCAGTGTCAAAAACTTCGTCATCCCGATTCCGTTTAGGTCTTGATAGTTGATAATGTAGTCCTTTGTAGTTGTGCTGATCTGTCCACTTATATGTTTGCCGCTTGCTTTAAGGTAGTTGAATGCCGTGTTCGTTGCTTCTTTGGCGTCACGATCAGAGCCAAGCCCTGTGCGTTCAAATCTTCCGTTTCCGGGCAGCATTTGAGTTTCAAGACGGTACACGCCTATCATACCGCTTTTGCCCTGAGAAACAGTATAGACGTTCCCTGGGTTAGTCAAACCTTCCGGGATGATCTTGCCACCACCTTGTTCTGGAACGGAAACATAGTGTTCCTCAAAGGTCTCATTATCGATGTAGGAGAAATTCACATCGTAGAACTCCATACCGCCGATTTTCTTTAGCTGTTCCTTTACCCGGCGACGCATTTCAAGTGCAAAAGTTATGATTTCTTCAATTTCTTCCTTTGTGAATTCACCATTAGGATAAATCAGCTTAGTAAGACCCGATACCATTTTGCGGACCGCGATAACATCACGTTGATTTAAGTTGCTACCGAAGCGGAAATACTTGTCACTCACATCTCCGAACGGCTCTTTCCTCATTTCTCGCATAAACTCAGCAAGGTAGTCTGTAATAAATCCGTAGTCGTTTGTAAACGATTCGGGACGGTATTTTGGTATCTCCCATCCTGGAATATAACAATGCATACGGTCAAGAAATGCTGTATCATATGCCATCACTTCAGGGAACGGATCAAATAGGTGTGAGGTTTTGAGTAGCACGTCCACGCTCTGGTTAATGTTACCAACAAAGGCCATGGAGGCAGAAGCCGCCTTTTCCTCCTTGCCTCTGGCAAATGATCCGGAAGCCATATAGTCTTTCATTATCTGAACACCGTCTTTGTCCTTGAAAGTAATCCCCGCTACCTCATCAAAAGCAACACAATCCCACAGACCCACAAGTCCAACTTGTTTGGTTGACATATTATAGAAGAGGTTCGCAACCGTGGTTTGCCCTCCGGATACTAGAATGGAGTTTGGTGAGATTTCTTTATAAAGGTGTGACTTACCCGTGCTACGGGGTCCGAGTTCGCAGAGATTGAAATTATTCTCAATCAGCGGGATCATACGGGCGAGTTGAAGCCACTTCTCGCGTTTGGTGAAACGATCGGCTTCCATTCCTGTAGAGCGCAAGAGGACGGTAATCCACTCGTCTTTAGTGAATGCACTGCGACCGTTCTTTATTTCGTCCATGTCGATGTGCGGCATCTGAATTGGCGTTAATTTCACAATACGGATAGGCGTAGATTTTTTGTCTTCTTCGATATACTCATATTCAAGTCCGACGATGCACCAAATGCCGCCGCAGAGTAGACGGTCATACTTGGATACATAGTCAGACGAGATAGGAATGTTGCGAACTCCAAGATTTGAAAAGTCTGCTTCGTAGCGGTCTTGCTTTATATTCAAGCTCACAGTGATACGGTCGATGACTGTATAACTACCGCGTTCGCGTAAGCCAGACAGAACCTTCTGAGCTTCATCGGGGCGAACGAAGTTCTCGGAGAGGATTCGCTTGACGTTTTTCACCCCGTCCTCAATAATTTTAGGGTCATCGGATGAGCAATACTGCCCAAGTAAAAACTCTAAGACATATACAGGTACATTTGCACCTTCTTTAATCGCCTTAGTTAAGTCTTTACGTACAATCTTGCCGTCAAAATGCTGGCGCAGTTTCCGATAGATAACCTCATTCGTGTCATCCATTTCTGGCATGCACCCAGTTGTTTCTAAGTCCATCACGAAATCCTCCTTGTATGTTACAAGTCAAAGCCGAAATCATCGGCAAATGCTATGTCAATGCGGAACTCGACTTCTTCGGGAGCGTCGGTGTCGTTGGCAATGACAAGGTGGTAGATTTTATTACGGTCATATTGCATTTGTTTCAGTGTGAACCTTACACGGAACACACGGTCAGATGCATTATTACTTGTTCTATCGGCGATAACCGTCTGGAAGTCACTGACTGGTACGCCTTCTTCATTTGTAAAATACAGACTGTAATCGCACGGCTGTACCTTTTCACCCACGGGCTGTTTTTGCAGAAAATCCAGTGAAAACATCAAATTTGACACTTTGCGGCTTTCAGAAATGAGTGAAAGCCCTGGGTTCTGCACCTCAACATACTTTTTATAGCCTGTACGCATACCCTTATAGACGATGACAGGTACGACCATCTCTTGCAGACTAATTCCGCCATGGACATAGTTCTCACCGCCGCCTTGTACCTTAATGCGAACGGTATCCTGCGGTGCATAACCTTTCATCGGAGTGCCGCCAATCGTCCGCTCCGTTTTGATGGACAGCAGGTAGTTGGCAGTCGTATCTGAAGTAGAAAGCGCGTAGCGTCTGCCTAGTTCGTACACTTCACCATCAAATGTCTGACGACTGATTTTCTGGCTCTCTTCAAGTGGTTTGTAGGTGTACAGGAAACCATGGTCGGCGGTAATGAAAATGTTGACACCACTCAAATCTCCTGTGATTATCTTGACGATAGCAGTCAGTTCATCGATAGCTGTGTCACATGCCTCGAACACCTTTGTTTCGGTGGGCAATTTATCTCCGGTAGCATCAATCACATTATGGTAGATATAGATAATTTCTTTACCGGCAGCCAAATCACGCCGTTCTTGCTTTTTCATCTGTAGCAGTTCTTTATAGGTTACAGCTACACTGTCAGGATTCTCAGCCTTCAGAATAACTCCACGCTGTTCTGTGCTGGCGGTTGCATTGCCGTCAACAAATACGTCCATTTTGTCGTTCGCTGACACTTCTTTGCCAGGCAGGAGCGCCGCCATACCAAACTTCGTTATACTTGGAAAGATCGCTTGCATGGATTCCAGTGTTGCCTTGCCCTTCGTGTTATGTCCGAGGGTTTCGGAGAGTTCGGCAGCTACTTCATAGCGCAAGGCATCAGAAACTATCACAAAAACTCGGTTGCCTTTGCTCATATTTGGTGAAACATAACGGCTGTAAAATCTGCGTTGTTCATTTATCTCTGAAACATAGCCGAGCGAGTCTAGATCGCCCGCTATTGCTTTTGTCCAGGAATAAGTAAGTTGCTTCAAAAACCACTCACGGTATAAACCCTCCACCACATCGGAGCACTTCTTTAAAGCATCCTCCAAGATGGTGTTCGGATATTTTAGTGTATTATCAAAACGGTAATGGAAGTGCCTGTAATGACTGTCCATCTCATAAGCGTCCGTTGTGTAGAGTTTCCAGATCTTCGCAGGCTCGACGATGTGGAAGCCGTCTATATGCGCCAGATAGAACTCTTGCATCTTGGCAATATAATAAAGGCTTTCGAGGTAATCTTCCGTCAACGTATACCAAGCGGCGGTGCGGCGGTTCTCTACCGCATTAATGATGTCCTCCACTTTGACGACGTTTTCACCAATCTCAGTAAAGAAACGCTTCAGAATGCTTTCATTGATTACAGGGAAAGTATCGCTTTTTATAAGGATATTTATTTCCGTTTTGTCAAAGCGGTCATTTAGACGTAGTTCATGTTCAACATAGCGGCATATTTCAATCAGATTTTCGCTTCCGTCGCCACGCTGCCATTCATGCACAAGCTGGTAGCAGTACGCTTTGCATGGATCTGAAATAAAACGTTCCAAGCCACGCAGAGAAGAAGCGGGCATCGTCTGCGACAAGGCTGTAATTAGGATATGAGATGCAAGATCGGAAAGCGGGCGGTCTTCTGCGTTTACATAGCCTGTGAATTTCTGCACAAGCTGCCAAAATGCGTCGATGTTGCCGAACTTTTCTATGTTATTCAGCGCCTCGTTGCTTTCGTTCTCCAATCCCGCTGTCAAAACAGCAATGATTACATCCTGAACTGAACCGCCGTTCAGGCCGCACAACACCGACATTATGTCAATGTGCAGTTGAAGCGGTGTCTGGTATGAATGTCCGATACGGCGCAGCTTCGCCTTGCGGTCTTTGTTATCGAGGAATTTGGCATACAGTTTCATCGTCTTTCGCATAGCAGAAGACGGCTCAACGAGTAGCTCTTCCATTTGGAGCGACACAAGGTCAGCACGAAACGGTTCCCCACTGTACAGTTTAATGTCTAATAGCCAGTCATCATGCTGGTCTTTTTCATAGGATAAAGGATCGTAGATAAGGTAATCTCCCGTAAGATCGTCAGCCGAAAGCAGCTTCTTAACTGTGAAATTGTTCGTACCGGTGAGTCTAACAATGTTCACACCCGGCAGATCAAGTTCATCAATTGCATCCGTAAACTCGCCGTCCTCGTCGTGCCAGAAGACGATTCGGCGTTTATGAAATTCAGGCAGCGGAACGGCAAACCGCTCCGCCAGTCTTAGTTTTATCGTATCTGACAGCATAGTGCCTCCTATATCTTTGCTAGAACATCAGCGAAAATCTCGTAGTTCTTCTTCACACCGTCGTCGAGGTCTATCTCGATGTTTTGATCGGCAAGGTGATGTACCTTTTCTTCATAAGCCGTAATTTCTCTGAGTTGCTCTGTCAGTTTATCCTGCTGTTTTAACAGACGTGCACGTTCTGAACCCGTTGCGGTGTTAAGAGCCGCGGCGATGTGTGAAAGCTGTGTACGATAACGCTCCTGCTGTTCGTGTACGTAATCCGTTCTCAGTTTAGCGAGAAGGTCACGCGAATATCGGTGCATATAGATAAGTGCTTTGAAGCCGTTCTTTTTGCCGCTGTCGAACAACCAGTAAATTGGACGCTTCTGGTATATCTTGCAATGGTCAGTGTAGAAGTTGTTGAGGAAATAGTTACGAATAACCTCTCTCGCCGTACCCTTTCCGCCAAGGGCATCGGCAATAAATTTAAGATTCTCTTCCAAAGTTTCAGAGCCATAGACGACGCGGACGAAATCCACGAACCGCCCTAAAATATCGTCGTCGAAATACTCGTCGTCACAGATGGGAAGGATGTTGTCCTTGTCGGGGATGAGTGTTTTATACTTTCCCGCATCCCATTCGCCACCTGCATAGGCAAGTCCATCAACATCAAGTGAATATCTTCCGAGCATACAGCCAACCGCATAGCTGATAAGTGATTTTATATCTCTTTGCAAATCGGCTTTTCTGATGGTCACGTCTTTATCCTCAACCTCCGGTGTGAGTTCTTCCTGTAAGCCATATATGTCGATGAATATGCGGTTGAGTTCTTCCTCGTTGGCTTTGAGGGTGTAGAAACGCTCCGCTGCTTCACGTTCCCATTTGGCAAACGCCGTCGCAAGCGTCGTTTTCCCGTTCAAAAGTGGGTGTTTTACAAAGTCCCAAGAGATCTCAAACAAGTCCCAGTCGATTTTAGCCAACTCCGTACACTTCGCTGTAATATTTGAAATTAATTCTTTACAATCTAATGCTTTCAATATTGGCAATGCACCAATATTACCAGATTGGAAAGATATTGTTGGATTAAATACTGATAAGATATATTCGCATACTGTTGAGTTCATAAAACCAAGAATATAGTCAACGTCTTCGTTAACAAACAACGATGATCCCTTGTCATCAAAGATAAATCCTTTTGACGATTTCCGGCATGAGAATTTACCGCTCGTTAAAGTTGCCCATGTTATTGAGGGCCTGAAATATAACCGCTCACTTCGAACACTTGCAATTTTCTTTCCGTTTCTTATTGCACTTTTTATAGTACTTCCATTGTTTTGCCAATTAACAACATAATCATTTAGCCCATACCATTTTCGAAAACCTCCACCTTTATTATACGGAAACCACTTTCTTTTTGAGCGCAATGCTTCTTCAGCGTTCTCCTGATTGAACCCTATACGTAGAATATTGACCTCAGTCCATAATCTCAAGAAACTGTCATTGTCTCCCGTAGTCATTCCGGCTTTTGCTTCACCTATGTCCGAGATTTTGTTTGCTTCTATAAACATATCGTAAAACACTCTGCTAACCCAATAAGCCACAGGGCACCCGGGTATCTTTTCGAAATCCTCAACATTTGCTTTAAAACGATAAGAACATTGTGAATTAGAGACAGCTTCAAGCGTTTTTACGCGTTGCAGTTCCATGTCCCCTTTGAACTGCTCAAGTCGAACATATTCACCAATTTGGGAAATATTGCTATTCTGGAGAACAAATGAGCAAATATCCACTGTTGCCTCTTTGAAAAAAGCACCTTTAGCCAACTGTATCAAAGACGTTATATTACAATTCTTAAAGACGTATTTACGTAGTTTTTCATACGCACGAATAAACATCCAGACGTTGGGTGTCATATAACTAGAGTATCCAGACGGCTTACAAAGCATTAGATTACGGACAATAAACACAGAGAACAAATCACTGCAATAATCCTTGTATTTTCTAGTCATATAGTCCTTGAGTTTTCCTGTCATCTTATTGAGGTATGGCGGATTAGTGACGACCACATCATACTTCTGAGCCAAAAGTCGCTTGAAGTTCCATACGTGCAAGTCTCGCTCGTAATTATCAAAAATTGTAAGTTGGTCTTTCTCCTGTTCTGGCTTTGGCGGAAGCACGTCCACTTCTACTAGCGAGCCGTATTCCTCTCCGTCGCTCCAGCCTGCAGGATAATAAACCTGTGGTTTGACATTTTCGTTAAAAATGCGGCGGTTATATTGCCGTGCTTTCATCATCAGAGAGAAATAGGCAAGCTGATATGCTCTTTGATCAATGTCAAGACCGAAGATATTCCTTTCAAGTATTAATTTTGCCGCTTCGCGGGGGCTGTATCCCTCGCTCTCGTAAATCTGTACCAGCACGTCAAAAGCGTAAACTAATATGTGACCGCTACCCATACACGGGTCAATAATGAGAATATCCTCCGGCGATGTTACGAGAGATAGCGTTCGCAGAACACCCAACCGCTCTTCTTCTGGCTTTTGCTCCTTTTCGTCGAGGTAGTATTTCCATTTCGCTTTTAGCTTTTCGCTAGGGTGCGATTTAAGCCATAATCGACCAAGGGAGTTCTCCACCATATACCGTACAATCCAATCTGGGGTAAAAATTTGAGTGGCGGCAGGAACATCATCCTTTGATACAGTTCTGCTATAAATTGGATTCACAACTTGTTCATGACGCTCGGAAATATAGTATTGGTACATCCACCCAATAATCTGCACAGCGTCTCGAAAATCTTCTTCAGGTATATCGGTAACAAGCCTTCCAAGAACACTGTCCGGCTTCAGAATGTTGTTTGGTAGCAGCATTTCGGTGTAGCTTCCTAGCCGCTCGAACATCTCCGGCAATGCCTCGTTTAGTGCATTGCATTGCGTCAGTAGTAGGTAACGATAGAGTTCCTCTGTCTTATTAGCGTTTAACAGATCGGATACTTTTGCTTTATCCAATCCAGGCAAATCAAGATGCAGAACGTCTTTTAGTATTTCAGGGTTGAAGTTGCCGCTCGCGTCCGAGAACACTCGGATATGGGTCGGCAGGTAGTCGTTGACTTCCATATAGCGCAGGGCGGCAAAGCGGTTGAACCAAGTATATGCCACTTCTTCAACTGCCTGTCCAAAGCCGTGTTCTTTTATCTGTACAACAAATTCATGTCGCTGGCGCTTCTCTTCTGTAGAAAGCACACGCCCTGATATAACTGTGGCGTTCTCTTCACCATACCCTTTATCGTTGATACCATATTGATAGGCGCGCTGCTTCACTTGTTCAATGAGTTCGTTTCGAGCCCAAATTGCATATTTTTGAATGGCGTTTTTGTTCATATTCACACCCTCGCTTAATTTATTTGAATTCCATCATTTAATTCCAATGTGTCGTACAGTTTCTTGCGGATCGATTCAATGTAGTTGTCCACTTCTTCACGAGAGGTCAGCCGTTTTACAGGAAACACTTCATACCGGCGTACCTGCGCGATTTTCTGATGTTTTAGCTTTTCACCACCCACATCATATGGTGCAGGATCTTCATGAAGCATATACTCTACGCGCTTGCAAACTTGGTCTTTATAGTTCTGTAACTGAGTTATCATGGCGTCAAGCATGGTCAGACTTGTCGCATCAGCAACTATCTGCTTATACTCGGTGAAGCGTTCGTCCGACTTCTTAACCTCATCGTTCGCTTTACTTCCAACACCAGCAAGAGTGTGGACATCACCCATACACAGAGTGATAATGCCTCGCACTTCTTCTTTCTTTTGTTCCAAAAGAACACCATAGGCAGTCTTAACCCCCTGCATCAGATCGGATAGATCCTTTATTCTTCCGTAAGGCTTCTGCATACCGAGTATAGTGCTTATTTCGTTGATTTTGCTAGTTGTTTCGGAGTCGGTAGTGAAGTAATATTGTTCGTTTTGCAGATTACCTTGGAGTTTTCTTGCAGCATCAAATATACCCCTCTGGGACTTGAAAAAGGTTTCAATTTCCTCCATATCTTCGGTAACATCAAGTAAGGTATCCTGCATAGTAAGCAAGCGTTTTAAGAGAGCGACATTGTCGTTCTTCTGTGAATGAATTTCAATCATCAATTCACGGGCTCGGATAACTACTTCTTTTTGCGGATAACGGTCATAGTTATATTCGGCAATTAATGCTTCGTATCGGTTTTTCTTATCGTTTAATGTGTCCTTTATAAATGTCAGTAGACCATCCTCATCCTCAGCAATGTTCATCTGACCGAGCCAGTCACGTAAAAACTTGATAGCTTTGCGCATATCCTCTTCGGACGGAGCGATGCGGCGGCTAACACTTGCCTTATCGATCTCAGATTTCGTACGCAAATAACGGACGAGGTTCCTATCGTCCTTACCCACAACAGAGCCACCATAACGGATTTCAATCTTCTGTGACATAATAAGTCTTGCTACGAGCGCGGCAATATCTACCTCTCGCCAGCCGTAAGGAATCGCCTGATAACGCCTTTGCACATCGCCCATTGAAACGGGAACGTGGTTCATGTGACGCTCTTCTAGCCACTGGCTTACCTCGTTTAAGGCATACTCATTATTGTTTCCCATACCAGCAAAACCGTTCTGTTGCGGTTCGCCGTTGAGGATGGTCAGAATGTCAGCATCGCTCTCACTGAACGTATTCACGAGATTCAATTTGTAGTAGACACTCTCTATCAGTTGTTTCATAGCTTCATCAAGTTTGGTCTTGGCATCGCCGTTCTTAATTTCGATTTTCTCTCCAGCGATGAAGAAAGTACTGCCGACGATAGCCTTATCTATCTGTATTTTTGCGCTCTCTTCCAGTGTACGCGCTTGTGCTTGACGCTTGCGGATTATATCTTGAATGCTCTCCGGCAACTGAGACACGTTCTTTTGCTTGATGTATTTACGAATCTTCGCGGCTGTTTCCAGTTCTTCAAAATACTGGACTTCATTGGATAGAAGGACAATAGCTTCGTTATTGACCTTTGAGTCCATAATCAGTTTCTGCTCAGGAGAGTTGTAGTAATCGCTTGCTACGGTAACGAAACGAAGTCGAACCCCGCCAGTAGTAGCGCCAACGATGGTCTCATCAATGTACTGGTCATAGGGAAAGTCGTATTTGTTGTATTTATATTTCTTAGATGGGTAGATTTCGCTAAAAATTGTCTGCCCAATGCTCTGAACGATCGTGGCACTGTCGACAGAAGTATTGCGAATGTCAATGGCGATATCCTGTTCTTCATCTGTCAGGAATGAGTAATTATCTCCGTTTCTGGCGACATAGTTTTGTGCTTCTAACCGCTCTAAGGATTCGGCTATTTCACGACGAAGGTTTATTTTATCTGTGCGAATATCATCCACCATCAGGATTGCGATGTTATCAATATTCGCCTTGATATCGTCGATATAGCGTACGAGATAGAGTAGCTTTAAGACGCTTACATCACGCTGTTCCAAGCCGTCATGCTTGTCGGCAGCGGTCTGACAGCGATCAATTACGCGGCGTATCGGGCTTTCGAGGAAGGTATGCACTGTGTCGTAGAACTGCGAGAAAGGCACCAAAGCATTCTCATCTTTGCCCTGCACCTTCTGTACTGCTTCTTGGAAGCCGGAGAGCATGGATCGTTCGCCACCGGAGAGATGCTTACCGGAATTACCGTGCTTTCTGATTTCAGCGAGTACCTTCTGAATGATGATGAACTGGTATGGTACGAACGGATAAGTAGCGGAGAATTCCGCATCGTTAGAGTAGCCTTTTATGTCCAGCACCGCATCGTTGAACGTGAATAAGTTCTTTAATACGGCGTGTTCTTTGTCATAAACCATACGTAGAAGCGCATCCGCGTCCTCAGTCTTTTCAAGAATACGTTTCTTGATAACTTCGTCTACCGAGGCGGAAGACAAGGACAAGCGTGTATTGAAACGTCCTTGAATCTTTGAAAAGTCGTCTCCGCTGATTTTCACAACAGAGTCGATGGCTTCTTGGCTTGTAACCATTACCCAGACTTTACCTCGACACTTGCTGCCGACTTCCTCTACGATAGATTGGAGATTAATCATCAGGTCTCCGTCATCGCCGATGTACTGGCCTACTTCGTCCACACAGAATAGAAGACGAAAATCCTTACCTTTAGAATCGACATATTCTTTGATTTCAAGGGTGAGCTGCTTGATGCTCATGTCCACATTCTCTTCGCCGTTGAACCAGTTACGAGCCGCTATTTCACTCATGCCGAGAACACTCTGTAAAACAGACACAATGTCATCCTCAAAAAAAGCATAAGAAGCTCTGGCTTCTACCCACGGTGCACCGTTAACTTCTTCAAATTCTCTACGAAAAGCTTCGGTCTTGCAACTCTTATCTACGAAACGTTCCAGTTTCGCAATTTTTAAATCCTCACCATAGAAACCGAGGTGGTTGTAAAACACCTTCGCAAACACACGCAGCACTGCTGTTTTATCCTTGTTAATGGGTCCCTCGATGTCGATATTGAACAGTATTGACTCCGTAGGAATATTGGTGCAACGGACGACCGTGGCATACATCATCGGATCGTCAAACTTATCTTTGAAAAAGTCCACGGCATTTCTACCTGCAACTTCTTGATTGGACAGTAGATAAGACAGCATTTTAAGGAAGTGAGATTTACCGCTTCCGAAGAAGCCAGATATCCAGACCCCAATCTTATCGGTTGGATTGTCAATTGCTTTCGAGTATTTATCAAAGAAAGTATTAAAGTGGCGGCGGAGTTCCTTCGTGATGATGTACTCACTAAGTTCCTGTACGAGGCTCTGCTCGTCATCCTGTGCCACCTTGATAACACCGTTGATATCACGGTTTATGTCCTTTTGGAACATGCTTTGAATCTTCATAGTTATTTCCTCCGGTTAAAGTAGATTGAACGCCCTGTAATAGTTCCCATCATGGAATTTATCGAATAAACTTAGGTTTTGCCCATTAAATTCTCCTGGATAGAACATTACAATCGGCACATCCGAGAATACCTGCTGCATACTATCGAGCATTTTGTGCGATCGCATAAAGGGATATACTTTGCCTATACCAGTCAGGAATATCACATCGCCGTTCTGGTGTGGCTCATATTTCATCTTGGCGAGGAACTCCGCCGGCGTGGCTACTTTTTGAAACTGCGCGAGGAGATAGTCCTTGCCCTTCTTCTCCTCCAGAGACGGAACGGTGCCTAGCACACGTTTTTCATTCAAGATCTCTAAAAGAATTTTATACAAATCTCGCTCGATGATCCTAAAGTCATCGGTTGGTGTATTTACTAGCCTCTCAATGTAGTCGCGGACAATGAGTTCATATTGCGGTGCGTATGTGAATACGTGAATCCCCACCTCGTTAGAAAGACCTTTGTTTGCTAGGAAATTCGCATCGGAGATGCGCATCTTGATTTTATCAAGTTCTTGTTTAATATCTGCCATAATCACACTCCTATTTAAAACAATTGAACGCAGAAAGCGCGGTCAAGTCATTGTTTTCTCTAATACCTGATTCAAGTTCCTCACTAATAAAGATGGGGTTTAGCGTAGTATCTTTGACACTGTCAAGCATTCCCGTTTCAATCAGGCACTTGGTCAGTACCTGTTTCAGTTTTGCTATGGTCTGTGCACTCCAGGATGCCACATCATCATTCTGCTCTTGCAAATGGGAGAAGAAGACGTTGATATCTTTTTTGGTATAAGAGAAATCATGTTGGCGATATTTATCTCCGATGAGGTTAATCATAAACTCGCGGACAAGGCGGTTTAATCGCATCATCGCATAGAGATTTATCTGTTTTGCCACTTCGATGGGTGCGTTCGCTAATTCATAGACCAGTTTCTCATTGTCAAGCGCAACAAGCCGCTTATAGCAAGCTCGAGCGAGCCTCGATACTTCCCTCTCGGTCGGGTACTGAAATAGGTTATCGCGCTGTATATATTCAATTATTTCGTCAATTGACTTTCCCTCCAGGTACTGTTTGGAAACAATTCTTATCTCGTAAAATAGGAACTGCTCAGCTGTTAAAGCGCCGTTATACTGCATATTTATATCCATAATGTTCATTCACCTACTTACATGCCCCTTTGACCTGTTGTCATTGGTGCTAATTTAAACTCTGTATTCTTACCGACGTCAATACCATCGTCTATTACCAGGTCCTTATAACTTAGCACTCGGAGTACTTTGAATAGAGGCCTCTATACATCAATACAAGTTTCAAATTTAATTCTACCGTTCTTGTATAATTATGTCAACGTATTAAAAATAAAGGAAAGCTCCTATCTTACTTTGATCGATGATACTTGAATAGTCATCTTATTTCAAACATTCTCCATCGACCATATGACGTGGTTGGAAATAGACAACGAAGCTTCTAACAAGGTTACATAATAAGTAGCCTTGTTACTTGTGAATTAACCTAGCATGTCTATTAAATACTTCTTAACAATCCCTCTTTCCATAATCTCATGATAAAACTGGTTTTCATAACTTCGTAAGCACCCATAGCAGCTTGTATCTTCTCCGCACCCACAAGCACCACTTACTTTGTTTAATGCATGTTCCAGAACCCCTCTTATGTTATGAGATATTTTCTTGGCATGACCTGCACCTCCGGGGACATCATCATAAAGAATGATTGAGGTTTGAGTAACATCTTCCCCATCCGCACGATACAAGCATCCGCCAATTTCATTCCGCGCCACTCCAAGTTCAAGGCTGGCTCCCTCAATCACTGCATATAAGATAGAAGGCCAGAAGCTCTTTTGATTATATTTTTTATCGATTAGTGGAAGTTTAATCTCAACAACATCTGTAATAAAGTCATGGCCAAGGTGTACATTATAGAGATAGGTGCTCTCGCATTTTTTCCCAAACCTGGTTTTATGCTCCACGGAACCATCTTTCTTTCTCTTTGAACTGAGTTCCTGTGACATTGCTATGTATCCGCATTTTTTACATATGGAATACCCTTGACCACCTGCATTATTAACAATAACAAGCTTACCTCTTGAGCAATACTTTATATCAACTGTATGGGATCCGATTATTATAGTATTTTGATATTTTTCTGTTAACTCCATATCTTCATCAACATAGTTATCGAACTTGACACGGGATGGTAATGGCTTAGCTTTTCTTCTCTCTCCAGGATTAGCTGGTGCCTCATCTATCTTAGTTGAAAATCCAAAAATCGGTTGGAGATATACATCATAACGTAGAGGTTCATTACAACACTCAACCTCTCGATTTTCAAAATGAGAACCTAAATCTACATTATAGCTATGCAATCTTCCACAAGTTTTGCAGATTGCATACTCCTTTACCGGCCATCCCTTCATTCGGTTCATATTGACAGCGTATGGTTTCCATACTTTTTTATTTGCTACAATTTCACTTCCAGGAGCAAATTCAGATATAGCCAGTTTCAAATCACGGGATAGATTAATGACTTTTGCGTTTTCTCCATTATGAAGAATATCAAGATTAACTACATCAACCGGAAAGCCATATTTCGGGAGTACATTACTTGATGACAAGAAGCTTAATATGTCTTTTCTCAAATAAGTATTCTGTATTTTAAATATACTACTGGTATCCTTGCGTTGTAATTCCAGTTGCTGTTTTAAATCATCCAACTCACTTAGGATATCCTTTAGTCCTTCTTCTGCAAGAATTAGTGTACCTTCACCGTCCTTAAGAAGATAATTCACCCATCTCCAATGTTCAATATCAAGGTAAGATTTTAAACTATTATTTTGAGGTATTATGTAGTTTATAGCTTCCTTAAGTTCCTGCGGTTCACTTTCTAACAAATTCTTTAACAAGGCAACAGAACTTTCTCTTTGGGTTCCATCCAATGCAAAGAATGTCTCTACATATTCAAAATAAGATGGATACTTTCTAAAAAACCATGAAAAGACAACTGAAAAAATATGTCTAAGAACAATTTTTTCATTATTCATTTCTATATAAGGAGCTTTTATTTTGCCGACTATTATATTCTCAGGTGACTGATAGTACGTTAAATCATGTGATCGCCTCTTCGCATAAGTCAACGCAAATGCTGTTGACTCTGTTCTTCGTCCAGCTCGTCCAGCTCTCTGTATGTAATTTGCGGTTTCCGGTGGAACATTTCTCATAAATACTGCTTCCAATTGACCCACATCAACACCCATTTCGAATGTTGTTGAACAACTTAGAACATTCACTTCACCACGCTCAAATTTGTTCTGAAGTCGGGATGCGAATTCATTTGTAAGCTGAGCTGTATGTTCACTAGCGACTAGCGGAAGAGGTATCATGTTCTGATATAATTCTTTGAAATAAGAGAACCGGTTCTTTTCATGATAATAATCCGTTAGTTCACCATTACACATATAGGAAGAGCAGATTCCCCTTAAGTTTTCAGCTGTGATACTTCCACATTTTTTACATACATATAGCTTTGATGGTTTGAATACCTGCCACTTTGCATGATTTAATTTTAACAAAACACCATCTTGCGCAACTGGTGTTTCCGATATATATCCCTGCCTTCTCCAAAACTTATCAAACACTTCTCCCTGCATGAGCTGTTTCAGTAATAATCTGCCTTTTTCATTTGCTTGATCATCGGAAAAGCCTTTGTTTAAAAATAATTTTTGTATAAAATCTAATCTTCGATTATTTGTCTTTTCTTTAGGCATCCACCCTAAAATATATCTACCCTGTTGACCATTTTCAGATTCTAACTTAAAGTATACCTCTTTGTTTCTCGGTGCAAAGGCGCTATCAGACATAGTAACATGATCCGGTACCGTAACTGCATTCTTTACACGTAAGGTATCAAATAGAATCTTATATAAAGTCCAAAGCTCATCTACAGTCAAATCAAGATCATTATCAAACCCAACCTTGTCCATCTTAAGCTTAGACCATATTTCTGGTTTATCCAATGTAAATCCTATTAACCCCAAACCTTCTAGTCCTATTTGAGGTTCAGAATCAATAAACTCCTTTACAATCATGGTCTGCACTAGTTTTTCTTTATCAAGGCTATCTTGATCTTCTTCAAATAAGCATTTTTTCGTTCCATACTTTATTACCGCACGAGATAGACTTTGTATTCTTACATCTTCATATTCTTGTAGCTTATCCAGCTCGGTAATCATAGCGTTCTTCCATAATAAATTCGAATACTTGCTCTGAAGGTATGATGCAAAAAAAGCAGCTTCCTGCCTGCTGTCCGAAAATACCAACAACTTTCTTCCAAGTAAATCTTCTGTATCATCTTCGGCTTCACTTAAAAAAAGATCATCTTCGCTCGCCTTCTTCTTGTTCGGAGGAATACATTGATACAAGGATCTAGTGAGTACTTCAGTAGCCGGGTCATCTGCTGTTCTGAACTGCTTAACAATATTCTTTGAATGATTGCCACATTTCAAGCATGTGTTAACCGTATATTCCGGCATTTTCACCTTAAAAATTTTAATAAACTTTTCCTCCGTAAAACCACAGCAATTAGTTCTATGCACTTTTCCAGCCTGTTCTATATGTCCGCATGCAGTACACAAAATATATTCATCACTTTCAATATCCTCTGCTCCATCTTCTACTGTCGCATCATCATCGTCAACAATTGGAGTATGGATACTTTCACTAGCGGATAGCATATAAAATTCTTGTTTTTTCCTTGAATATCCCTCTATGTCAACATCAGCGTCTGCATGAACCAGCTTATCATCTTCTGTCCTTCCAACAATATACTCCTGCCCACATCTTTGACAGTTTGCTAATTCAAATGTCACAACCGGATGACCGTCAGTAAGAATATGGGTTTTCTTTCGGTCAAGAAATAATATTCGTCTTTTATACAGAGAGACATACGCCCCTTCAAGTGCCTTAACAAACACATGATATCTTGCTGGCAACAGAGGCATAGCACCTTCATCCTCTTTTGCTCTGGCACACAAATCAACTAAGTCAATTAATCGTTCCAGCTTTTCTTTACTTGTAATATTCTCATCAGTAAAAAATTGCTTTGCTAACTCACTTAGGAGCTGAGGATCTTTTTGTAAAATTTCCTGTATCTTTATCACATTTTTATCATGATATAGCAGTCTATATAATTCTTCAGCAGATGATATCTTTTTAAGCATTTCATATTCACTGCTTATTCTAGTAATATCCGAAATAATTCGTTTTGTTAAATCCACACGTTCTGATTCTATAATATCTTCTGGGCTGAATGGCTCATGAAATAATGCGGAAGCAAACTCGGCAACCTCTTTTCTGGCATTCGCACCACCTCCTAATGTTGCACTTGTTGCTATGCAAGATAATTTAACATTTCTCTTCCTAGCGATACGCTCCTTTAAACGCATAAGAAGCATAGAAATCTCAGTTCCTTTAGCTCCATTGTATGTATGAGCCTCATCTAATACGATAAACTTCCATTTATCTGCATCTATGCCATCAAAAAAAACATTATCATCTGGACGTAGCAATAAATATTCCAACATGGCATAATTTGTGAGGAGAATGTGTGGGGGATTACTTCGCATCTCTTCTCTCGAAAGTAATTCATTAGGAATACGCTCTTTGTCTGGATTCGTTTTTGCAAATAACTCCTCTGCTTTCTTTCTCGTTTCCTCGGTCTCACCTGTATATCTACCAAATGTTATCTCCGGATACTCTTTCAAGATTCCACGTAATCGTCCAATCTGATCGTTTGCTAAGGCATTCATCGGATATAAAAGCAGAGCACGGACCCCACTTGATAATGTACCTGCTTCTTTTTCCCTCATTAGATAGTTAATAACAGGTAACAGGAAGCATTCCGTTTTACCACTACCTGTGCCTGTAGCTACAATAATATTCCTATGATTAATCAGTTTTCTTATCGCTTTCTCTTGATGTATATATAGGTTACGTTCCACTGGAAAATGCTTCTTAAGACAATAGAACTCTTTTGATATTATTCCCTCTTCTATTAATTTTTCCATTGTTTGACCAGCTATAAACGGCTGTGTTATCTCTACGAACGGACCCTTAATGAACTTTCCTTCCTCATTAAGATAGTCCGTTGCCTGCTTCATTAGATCTTTATCTTCGAAAAAGAACATGGAACTCAAATAATCCACATAATCTTTTTTTAACTTTTGTGTTGTAAGTATCGGATTTAAACCCATATTAGCCCCCTTTCCATTCGCGTATAAAGTTCAATCAATACCGCATCTCTGTAGTATACTTTTTCACATTTCGAAATAGTGAAGTTTAAAAGATCAATCATATCAAGACTTGCATTCGTTAATCCATTCCGAACGAATGCTCCGTACAGCGCCACTAATCCAATATAATAGCCAAGCTCATCATTAAACTCATTTCGTTTATTCATTATTTTGAATATATCAGAATAATCTCTGATTAGTGTTCTGTCGATGGAAATGCTTGTGATCTTGCGAAGTCGTTCTTTAACATCTCGATGATCTTTTGTTTTATTAATCCATTCAACAACAAGCTGTAATCTTGACTTACCAAATATGTATGCTTCATCAATTTCCACTTCCCGAAGATATTCCCGAAGAAATTCTTCTGAACTCTTAGTAGTATTTTTCGGTCTTAGCATTGCCTCAGCAACATATTGAAAATATCGAAAAAGATATTCGCTATTTCCCATATTTCGTTCTGAAATAAAAGATTCTGCTTCTTCCACATCATCAAATAAGTCTTGCTTATATAGATCTGTTAATGATGTAATACCCATCCAATTTAATCCTGCTGTATCTTCAGGATCCTCGATTGCACTTATAAAACCAAACAAGTCTTCATCAATTCCAACTATTTTTCTTCGAAGGCTCATTGCAATACTACTTGGCTTTATTACATTGATACAACCGAATTTATGTAATAGACTCTTTTTTACCTCTCTGGTAAAGCTGCTATTTAATATGAATTCCATAGTAATGTTAGGCTTCAAATAAAACTTCGAAAACAATTGATCAAATAACCTTATCCCATATTCTTTCTCCGTTCCTTGATGATAAAACCGATCAAATATCAAAAATGCATTTGATATTGAAACTATATCTTTAGAGCTTTCTATGTCTATATCAGAAATACTTTTCGATGTTCGCTCTAACTTAGGCATTCTTGCTTCAACTTTCATAAATTGTATATTTAGTATAGCTGTAAGACATTTTTGAAGTCTTGTATCACATATAATATCATGAACAATCTGTATCGGGCCGCGCTGAAAATTATATCCCGAGCACAAATCCTCTTCAGTCTCTCCAAAAAGATCTTCTCGCTCTTTTTGCAATACATATCTATAAATACCGGTTTCTATTTCCCCTTTTTTGATTGATAATTCGCGCTTTCCATCCTCAATATTAATATGAATGGGACTAATCCAGGGTCGGGTAAAATTAACCAATACACATTCCCTTCCTATCAAAGTACCTTGTTCAGACCAAGAAAGATAAACATTATTGTCGTCCTCATTCTTGACGATATCATTAATAACTACCTCGTCTTGAATCCTAGCAACCAGAAACTCTGAAATTCTATCCTCATTCATGTTATACAGACATACATATAACTGATAATCTATGTAATCATCTTGATGAATACAAGTAATATAGTTATTTATTGGTATGCGAAGAGATGTTTTATTCTCGATATCATACTCTTCCTGATGTATAACTTCCAGGTTACGATGCCGTAAATTTAGTTTCAGATATTTGACGTTATACTCCTGTCTTATATCAAATCCAAAGAGAAGCATTGGATCTGAAATTTGATTTAACTCTTTCAAAACCAAAGAATTCACTCTACTTTTCATCTCGATTATCTGACTTCCCATTCCTATAAATCCCCATTCAATCGGATGAATATGCTTTTTTATCTCTACTCTTAAAACACTTCCCAATCTCTCATATTTATACTCACCAAAAAAACTACTTTCCCCCATACCAAAAAGGAATTTATGTATCACTCCTTTTTTTTGCTCGGTATATGAATGGTTAATTGAATTATAACAGTCTATTTCAACATCCTTTGATGCCAAAATATCTAACTCATTCACAGTATATCCTTTACTAAATTCTGGCCAATATCCGTAATCGCTTCTGATTAATTCACAGTTTGGCACATAGTCAAATGACAGTTTAAAACTTCCACCAACTCTATGCCAAAGCTTTATTTCATATCTTCCATATTCGTCATTTTGGATACAGGAAGATAAAACAAAAAAAGATTCTGTGGAATTACATTCATACCCATTTTTCTTTAATATTTCTTTATCATTTTTATATTGTAATTCTAAATGCCATTCACCCTCAGAATAAATTGGTAGTTTTATCAACGGTAGCCTTGTGTATATGAAAGAATTCTCTTGATCAAAAAGTATTCTACCGTCTTGTAAAACCGGTCTTGTATCCGTACGAACTCCAATAGTAATATTATTAGTACAAACCAATTCAGAAACGCCTGACAAATCAATCCTGAATATAAAATACTCTTCCCATCCTGGCACTTTTGGCAATTCTTCTATTGGAAACGCAATATTCTCGATTTTGCAGTTGTTTTTTAGCATCAATAATACATCGTTATCAGGAATATTATCCGTTTTAACCAACGCACCATTAGGAAGGAACGCAATATAATCGTTTCTTACTCCAGGGAACTCCCACTTTGATATTATATCTCCATCGACTAATAGACTTACAAGATAGGAATTGGAAGGTTTGAGACTTAACTTTCTTTCCTCCGTAATAAACGCACCATTTCTTCGATATATCTCTGCCTTAACAGTGAAATTCGTATCATCACTTATAACTTCCCAAGAAACAAATGAGTCATAACAATCTCTTATTCCGACTCTCGGAAATTCACATACCACTCCTGCACCATACATATCCAATCTTATTTTCGGTGCTACTAGTAGAATGTTTCTTCTAGCCTGAAGACTTTTCTTTATTTTAGGCTTCTCTCTCCAGATTAGTACCTCTTCTATCATACGTTTCATATTACCATTCATTGTTTCTTCATTGTCAATGGTACCATATGATATTAGCTTCTTAGTTGCTTGAATAAAGTTAAAGGTATCTCTATTACTCCCATATCGTAAATACCTCTTAACTGTTACCTCTGTTTTATTCTTAAAATAGGCAAGATAGTCTTCCAATGAAAATTCATCATAAAATGAATCATCTATTGTATTAGAAACAGCCCCAAAATAACTTTCTAAAGCATTAACCGGTATGCCTGCATGGCATAAGATGGGTGTAACCTGACTATATCCTTCTTCACTCTCATTTTCGAACTTCTTCAGGCCATATCTATCTAGTACATTTAGGAATATATGATAAAGTTGTCTTCTGTGGGATAAAGAAATAATGCCAATATACTTTTCTACAGAACCCCAAAATGATCTTTGATCATATTCAAATACAGCACAATATACTAAAAACACAGCGACTGTCTCTTGATATTCCAAGAACAATGTTCTGTTAGCCTCATGCTCATAGAAAGCTCCTACTTTATTGGCCAAATATTCAAATTCATCTTTTTCTAATAAAACATCACCTATCAAAGGATTTCTACTTATTTCATTAGATAGAGTTTCATTTATGACCTTCATTGTAAATTGATTACCTAATATCCCCATCCTACCTTTCACCGCCTTTCAAAACCTAATTTCTCCAAACCAATGATCCCTTTATCCTTGCTTGAGTATTAATTTTGTACCCAGATACAAATGCCAGATCATCCTCCCATTTTATCTTAGCTTTAGCATTTAACTCTTTTTTACCATTATAATCAATTTTATACTGGATATTATTAATTATCTGGTTTTTAGTCATTAAGTTACAATCAAGAATCCAGGCAAGAATACCTTGCCGTTCGTTTTCCCGTAGAGCTCCCTCTTTCACAGTGTATCCATAAAGCATTAATTCTGAAATCTCGTTCATAGAGTCAAATGTTCCTTTAACGATAGAATATTTAAAAGCAGGAATCTGCTTTTTATCGATATACTCCTTTAACTGATCGTAATTGATAAAATACTTACCGCAGGTTAAGCAGTGAAACACATTAACATCCATCTTTCGGTTATCTCTAATATTGGAAACATTCATCGTAACATTCTCAATATTATGTTTGTTATGTAAGCACGAGTTATTTAATTTCATATAAACATAAACTACTTTTTTATCAATTTCTTTAGGATCCAATGGATATTCATCTATTTTAACTATCAGCTTTTTATATGTTTTATCTCTATATGCCTCGACAAAAGGAATGTCATAACGCGCAAATCGATTAATAGAATATGAAACATTCATATAATTGATAACTTCAATATCATTGGCTACTGCTTTTAGGCATAGTTGTCCAAGTTCTGATCCAACAGTTATAATTCTGTTGGTTTCATCAATATCTCTGGGTATAGTTGTTGAGGTTATGGTTACTGTTGTCATCCTCTGCGTTCGAATATTTAGTAATTCACACATCAAATAACTTACTTCATTTTTGTTCAGTATCAAGTTATTGCATTTGAAAGTATTTAAGGTTTTCTGTGGTAATTTATTAGAAGCTTTTTTTTGTGATGTCTTCTCGTTTTTCTTAATATTGCTTTTTGATACTGTATTGTTTTTACTAGAGCCATTATCTTTTATTAATAAACTACTTAAAATCTCTTTATTAATAGCGTTAAAGCACACTTTCTTTGCCAAATAGTTATTTACATGTAAGTAATTTCTTTCACAAGAAGGGCATCTTTTTCCTATTGTGTGGCTAATATGTTTTTTTATCGGATATGATATCTTTAAGTCAATAAGTTCAACATAACACTTCGTACAATTCTTACCAATTTTGTTATTATATAGATAAACGTTTATTTTTTTATTGCCCGGTCCAGCATATTCTTCGTAAGTAGCAGGTTGCTTTTTATTATGGGGTATTGGTTGACTATTATTAAGTGCCGTATTATGATTTTTATTATCGAAGTAATAATTGTTAACTATTTTACCGTTATGTAATTTACGAGAAAACCAATTCTGTAAACTCCTCGTAGATATATAATACTGATTACATTTCTTGCACTCATAAAGTGGAAGTGTTTCTATTGACCCATCTATGAGATGCATTGAGATATTATGAATAAATAATAATTGTTCTTTTGCATGCACTGGACAATCCATAAGCCCTCCATTTATAGTCTTTTGTCATCTTAACATTCCTATCTGTCATTGTATATCTAGTCCGTAATATTCCGCTTCATTTTCTGTATTAACAACTTCAATATTTTTAAAATTAAACTGACCATAGCTTCTTACAACTCTATGTTTTGATACTGGAAGGATTCCATTTTCATTAGCTATTGCTTGATAAATCAATGCCTCTTTGAATGATGTATAGCTTCTTAGCTTATTATTCGGATTCCAAATACCTAGACGTCTTCCATCGCCAAAAAAGTCAACCTGTATAAAGTACCATACTCTCTTGTTATCTTCTGTAATATCATAACCAAAAACCGTTTCATCTTTTACATGGTATACCTTTATACTATTTTCTGCCATACTACCTCCGCTATGTATTTTCTTATGTGTATGTATTATGATATTTTTTGTCATTATGAATTCGTAGAATTGACTACAACTGGAAATCAAACCTACAGCTGCACTTCAAAGTTCACACCTTTGGTAATAAAATTCTTATATTGAATCAGCGGTTGAAAATAAATCTGTGATTCGAGAATCTTAGTGTTATCCTATATAATTATCTGTTAAAGTTAAATTTAGTTGCCATAGGTTAAATCTGCAAATGCTATAAAATTATTTTCATCATCTTCCCATCCATAAGATAACCAATTAAACAAATCAAAATAATCCCATTTCTCAAACCCGGTAAATTCCCCTTCATAACTCTCACAGACCTCATACCAATGATTAAATCCACCCATATCAAATTCTTTATCTGAACAAAGTCCATCATCATAAGTATAATAGAATGTATTCTTTGAAATACAATTCTTTTCAAAGATATCTATAAACTCGCTCTTGTTCTCAATATATTTATTTAAGACAGCGTATCTTTTAGGATCTTTGTCAATCATAAATTTTGCATACAATCCAAATTGACCTTCATCATCTAGGTCTTCTCCTTTGTTTTTAGCCCATTTATTAAAATCATCTTCAAGGCTGCTATAGTCGTATGACGAATTTACTTCCTTTTTCATAACTCGCTTTGCATGTAAAACATGAGATTCTAATCCATCAACTAATCCTAGATATGAATAATCTCCATTTTCAAATTCATCCTCATCTAAGTTGTCATATTCATTATTGAACCTATTATATAATTCGAAAATTAATTTTATTTCCTCTATTTCCATTAATAAGTAATATACATCTACTGAATAATGTTCTACAGTAATATCTCCTCCATAGAGTATTACAGTCTGTGATGGTCTTGTTTTCACTATGATATCTTGTATGATTTATATAGAAACCAATAATCACACTTTTCCTTTCTATATATTTTAAAGATTAAATACTCAAAAACGCAGGTCTCGTGTATTCCTTACAGTCATCACCTGGAGGTTTGGATTGATATTGTTGTAAAATATACATTTGTATTTCATAATCATCTGTCATAACTCATATTTAGATAAATTCATTCCTTGCTTTTTGGCCATAGAAACTAGTTCCTCTTTTGATGCTTTTTCAATCTGCGTAATCTCTATTACTGCCATAAATCATTAAAGATTTAAACATAAAAATCATATAGCCGCATTACAGTTTCCTTCATCTTTTCAACAACACACTCAGGACCTATGAGCTTTACTCCTTCTCCGATAGAAATCACCCAGGCTAAAAACTGCTGACTGACTGCAACCTCGATACTTACCTTGAAGTGTTCATTATCACTTCTCATCATCTGTACATCTTTTCCAAACCGATCAATGATAACTCCAGCAAGTCTATTCTCACATTCAAGCTTTACTTTTTTTATCTCACCATCGTACATACCGAACATCTTCTTCGTATAGACTGCGATATCAAACTGATCAAATAATTCTTTTCCTTCTCGGTTCTCATTTGTCAGATCAATATGCAACATTTTATCCACGCGATAGTGTTTAATAATTCGAGCTTCACAATCATACCCAATAAGATAGTAATTTTCACTATCCCAGGAAAGTGCCCAAGGACTAATACAGTAGAACTCTCCATTTTTACGTAATTCCATCTTCTTATCAGCATTCCATCGAAAGTATTGAAACTTGATTTTTACATTAGAACCTATTGCCGTATGTATTATATCGACATTGTAATAGATACTCTCATTCATAGTCTTAATACGTTCTGTTACGTAAACCTGCCTCTGCAGCCGGGAAGCTTCAAACTTACTTCCTAAGTTTTCTATCTTCTTTATTAACTCATTTGATTTTTTAGCTGTGATGAATTTAGAAGACTGAACTGCATCAACCAATAACTTCAATTCTGCTAATTCAAAATTACGTTCTCCTACTCGGTAGTAATATGTTTTATTTCTTTGTTCTCCTATGATGTCCATACCATAAAGTCGCAAAGCTTCAAAATCATCATATATACTTTTTCGTTCAGCAGTTACACCATATGCCTCTAAAGAAGAAAGTATTTCTGGCATGGTTATACTGTGCATTTCATCTGTTTTTTCTAATAGTATCTTCATCAAGTAAAGTAATTTCAGCTTTTGATTTACTCCCTTTGCCATGTAATATCCTCTCATCGACATATATTTCTTGTATTTTACATCTCATTAGGAAAAGAATACCACATTCGAAGTCAAATTTAAAGGACTTGCGCTCATTATTTGTCATTTTTACACATATCATAATGAGAGCATCCCAAACAACAGGACTTGCATTCTCTTTTGTTACGTCCTACAAGCCAATATATAAATCTATGTAGCATTTAATATTCCTTCTTTCCAAGCAACTAACTTTATCTATGCGACTGAAAATCCTTCTATTTTAGTCTTAAATATCTCCCCTAGACAATATGTCATGGGTTTGCTTGGTCTTAAAGCTTCAATTATCGGATTCATTAATCTATTAAATTCATCAACATTCTTCGAAAGAGCATAAATAGATGCGGTATTTCTGGCATCCCAAAAAGCATCATGCATTTTCCCAACAAACTTTTCTCCTATGGATCCAACTGCACATTCCAGTGATATCAATCTTTCAATCCCCAAAAGATCACAATACTCTCTCTGAAAATCGCGCCAGTTTTCTGTAATGCTGGAAAAAACCTCTGTTTCAACATTTTTTAAATGCATTTCACTCTTGAGCTGCTTTATATCACTGTCACTCCAAGCATAAATTTGAAGGTCATTTCCTTTACATTGATCTTCACACCATAATAAGAACTCTAATATAGCATCTTCAAAATGTGGTGCATTTTCAACAAGCTCATTGGTAATACCGGTTAAACGTGAATACTTTTCAGTGATTTCATTATACTCAGGCTTAACATATTGACGAAAGGAAGATATCTCAATCAATGATTCATCTAATATAACGGCACCAATTTCAATTATCTCATTTTTACAAACATATCTCGCTTCCTTAAATTTTGGCAGAATTTCATTCATTTCAAAATCAACAAATATAGTTTTCATAATGTATCCCTTCCCTCTCTAAAATACTGTCCTTTTTACTACCTTGATACTATCTTAATACTACCTTAATACTATCCTACAATATCAACTGTCCTATAAAACGGATTTGTAAAATTTCATCAAATACAAAAAATTCTTCCAAAACTCCTTTTATTAGTTATAAGAGTCTGCAAGAATCATTTTTATGATTTATTCAGTTTTAGTTTTCAGTTAATTAATACAATTATTTTATCTTTAAAACACTTAATTATAGTGTCCGTCTTAACGCCTGATACACTCTGTTTGTCATCTCACAGTCTGCTAATGCTCTATGTGCCCCAGCGGTATTAATATCAAAATATTGGCACAGACTTGAAAGACTGTGACTTTTGATATTTCGTAAATGCCTGCGTGATAATAGTAGCGTATCTATGTAATCATTATGAACCCCTGCTCCATATAACTCTTCACTAACTGCATTGATGAACTTCATATCAAAACTGATAATATTGTGCCCAAGTAAGGGGATTTCGCCCGTGAACTCAAGAAATTCAGTAAGAGCTGTATCAATCCCTGGAGAATTCCTCACCATCTGATTTGATATACCATTGATTCTTGTAATATAGTACGGAATGTTGTTCTTTGGCTTCACGAAACTGGAGTAGGTATCAACTACCCGATTGTTCTCAACCTTAATTGCACCAATTTCAATAATTTCATGTTCATAACAACTGAGCCCTGTTGTCTCAAGGTCAAAGACAACATAGGTATCGATAAATTGATCTATTCTCTTTCCCACGAGTACCTCCTATGTACATCTCAAGGTCAAATAACTATTCCGTCGCAGTGATCAATCTCGTGCTGAATAATCTGTGCAGTCCACCCTGTAAATGTCTGTCTCTGCTTCTTAAAATTCCGGTCCAGATAATCGACTTCAATAGATTCATATCGAGTCGTCTTTCTCAAACCTACGAGTGACAGACAACCTTCCTCTGTCTCATATAGCTTTGCTTTCTTAATAATTACCGGATTAATCATTGGGACACCCGTCATCCCGACGCTGTACACGATGATTCGCTTCTTTATTCCTATCATAATGGCTGCCAGACCGACGCAATGCTCTGCATTTGCCTTCAGATTATCCAACAAATCATCAATAACTACAGCATCATCCAGTGTTGCCGGCTCCGATTTCTGCCCCAGGAATAATGCATCTTTTACAATTGATCTTACCAAAATAATCTCCTATTCCATAGCATTGCTTGATAGAGCAATACCTTCCTTACTTTTCACATAATTTGATGCATAACTCTTCTCTACATTCAAATATTCAGATTTACTAAAGCGTAGTTTGATAAAATTTTACCTTGTAGACTTCGTTACATATTCCGTAAGCGATTTAGCGATTTGTCTTGGCTTAGCGTTCGGTATAGATTGATATACCAATCCACTTTCATCTTGCCAGATAATTATACCGTCAATCCCAGTATTTTCAATAACATAAAACGTGTGCGGGATTTGTGGGTTGCTTTCCCATTCTCTTTTTGTTGATTCAACAACGCTTAGCCGCTTGGATGCAACAACTCCCGTCAACTCGTGACCATTAGCCGCTACCGCTCCAAACTCGGCAACATACTCCCGATAGTCGACACCGAATTTCAAAGACAGCTGTTTTTCTGCCTTTGTAATCTCAGCTTCCGGTACGGGTTTCAAATAAACGAGGTCTGCATAAGACCTTAACGTAGCAATAATAGATGACATATTCGTATCCTCCTAGAGTTTGAATGATATTCCAAGGTTTGAGGCGAAGTTGTTCATAGCAGATTTGACGCTATCTACCGCCTCTGGCGTTGTACTCGCTACCAAATTAATAACACCTTGCCCCATTTCGACGGCTTTGTTTTTCAATACTTCGGCATTCTCAACTACCGCCGTTCTTGCGACTTCAATTTTGTCAACAACAACTTCTGTGCCACCAGTAGCCACTTCGATCGCTGTTGCGTATGCACCTGTTGCCACGGCGTATCCGACCATACCGCCAATCATTCCGGCTGCAAACCCAGCAGCGGTTCCAACACCGGGAACTATCGAGCCTAGCGTCGCTCCAGCGATGGCCGCACCTCCGATGCTTCCTGCAACACCGACTGCACTTTCGCCTAAGTCATATGCAAGCTGTTTACCACTTATTTCGCCCTGAGCATAGCTTACCACTGAATCATATGAATCAATTCCGAATGCGATAGCGGCAGCTGGCACACTTGCATTGCCAAGCGTCCTAATCAATTCGTGGCTCGATTGCGCTGTTGCGCTTGCCACCGCCGAACTGATAAACCCTGTTCCATATCCTATAGCGAGCGCAGTTCCTGAATCCTTTGCGACTTCAACGAATGCATCTTTTGCGGTAATGTCACCGCTCATAACACCGCGCACATTTTCTACTGTAGAAATAGCAGCTGTAATACTTGCGGCGGCTAATCCTGATTTTACGCCCGTTTCGTGAGCCTTTCCGACTGCTCGTGCAAAAGCGGATTTTTGCGTTACTTTTGCCTCCGAACGAGCCGCCAGATATTCTTTTTTTTCTAGTGGCCATTCATTGCCTTCGTCGTGAACTTCAGTCGGTTTGTTTTTGTCGTGTAAAACACTATCATTGCCTTTACCACGATGTTCGGATGTAGTTAACTCGGCGAGCGGAGAGTCCTTGTGCTGACCGATATGGTGAATTTCTACAGTCTGACCATCTTTAGCAATAACATTATTGCCGTTTTTCATACGCTCTAAATTCGTCCGGCCAAACTCATCGGTTTGAGTCCAGTCAATGTCTGTTTTTAACAGGCACTTTCTGCCTGCGACTTCACCTTCCACAAGTCCGGCATCCTTATAGACTTTGAACTCTTCGGGCGAGCGTATCGCATTAACAATTTCGTCCGACCATCCAGTTTGTTCTTTGATAATCTGCGAAAGTCCGTCAATTCTGCCGAAAAAACCCTTCTCGGCAGTTATACTTGAAGTAAAACTTGCATTAAGTGTCATGACTTTTTCAGTCAAGTCAAATTTGATTTCATCCAAGCCGGATAGTTCAAAATACCCCATACTAAGCATCGACAACTTCGACCTCCTTCTTTGTTATTACATTGCATATTTCATCGATTTCGCTGTCAGTAAAGTCTTTTATCTTTTCGCTAACAAATCTACGCATTTTGTTGGGGTCTCCATCGGATGCAATGACACCTATCTCATTGTCAGATAAGGCTAAAACTGACCTTAGCATCGCTTGTAGCTTCGGGATATCTGCTACTGCCCACCTTAACTGTCCTTTCCATAAATCGTAATCCTCAATCATCTGGACGATAGCTTTTCTTACGCCACGTGGGATTTCCAGAACTTCAGCAGCTGACATTAATTCCTTTTTTGATAGTCTTTCTCTTCTTATCCAAGGTTGCATCAGCATAGCGATTATTTCGCTTCTGGCGGTTTTAAGCGGTTTTATAACAGTTAAAGTTTCTGGCATATATTTGCTTTCCACAATGTCCGCCTTATCTACCATAGTCAGGACAGGACTAATCCAATCGTTCTGATACACAACAGCAACGCCACTCGGCAACTTGGCTATCTCGTTTACTTGGTCTTCCGTCAGTCCGATGGAACGCCCTACTGCCTCTCGGTCATTTGCCTCTGGGGTTCGGAGTACAATTTTCGTATTTGTATTCTTAATCGCCGCAATATCAACAGAAGATGGTGACTGGTCAACAATTATGAAGCCTTCTCCGTATGTTCGGATTTCGGCAATCGTATTTGTGAGCATTTCCACCGACTTTCCGACAAGCTCTGAACTGCTACCCTGCGAAGTGTTCTTCAACAGGTTATGGGCTTCTTCAAGTACAGTAACGTGCCTCAATCCTCTATTACTTTCCGACTTTTTGTCAACTCGGTATTCATTAAGAATATACACCGCCAAACCCATAATGAGAGCTTTAGTCTCACTGGATCTCACCCTGCTAATATCCAGAATGCAGTTCTGGTCGAACAGTTTCTCATATGGAGTCTGATCGTTTGTGAAAATGAATTTATTCAAACCAATCGTCAGCGATTTTACTCGCGTCAGCAAAGCACCTTTGTAATTTGACTTTATGTCTGAATGGTAACCAGAGTTTTCGATAAGGTAACCCAACTGTGTTGATAAAATCTCGAAATCCGGATATTCCGGAGTTTCGCCGTCAAAGTTGGATGAACCCAAGTCCCAGCCGACCATTTCGTATGAACGTAAAATTGCATCCTTAAAGAATGCGGGCATTGCGTCATACATAGGCCAACACACGCTGAATATCTCTACCAAACCATCTACATGCTCGAGAACATGTATTGACTCTGGGAATTTGAATGGATTCAGTTTAATCAGTGGTGCGATACTCGGATTTGTCGAAAACACATTAACATCCGGGAAGTTACCGAAAACATCTTTGTATTCGCCTTTTGCAGGTTCAACAACAAGAAAAGGTATTTTATCTTGATGTAATTCCATCAGAATTTGATAGACTGTGTTGCTCTTGCCGGAACCAGTCGATCCTGTGATAAATGTGTGCATATTAAGACTTCGGTTATCAAGTTCAACTGTCTTTTTTGTAACTTGACCGAGATCAAACACTTTTCCGAGTGTTATCTTGTCTTCCGGCCTTACACTTTGTCGTTTCGATATGAGCTGGTATGAATTGACCTCTTTGCCAAACTCGGCGTGTTCAATTACAGGCAATCCTGGCACGGTAGCCCTCGGTAATCCGAGGTGCAATCCCAGCTCTTTTCCACTGACCGATGTTGCCGCGCTTGTGTGCAAGTTACCACCATATACGAATTGCGGATGAATAAATCTTGCAAGGTAGGTCGTGAGGTACTCGAAATTACGGAAGTCGCTCCGCCAAGAGTTTATTGCCGAAACTTCTCTACCTGAGTTTTCTCCGTTCATAAGCGAACGGTAATTACTTGCGGCTATTTCTGAAGCGGACATATCGTCAGAAATAAAATATCCCCCTACATTCCACATGCCATAACTGTCAAATTCGTCAGTGCGCTTCAGCGCCTCATCAACAAGCAAGAGCATATCCGCAACCGTCTTATTTTCGAAGCTAGAAGTCATCGATGACGATTCAGAGACTGACTTCTGCGAATTAGGTGCGAACGAGTTTATCATACCTCCTACTGTATTTCCTATTTGTCCGCCGAACATCAATCCGGCAGTTTTCCCTAAAGCAAATCCGGCAACCGCACCAGCGACTCCTAACGCGGCTCCCGATATCATAGCCGCTTTTTGCTTGCCGTTCATTTCTGAAAACGACTGACTTTTTGTCTCAGATGTAGAAGTACTACTCTGAGTCTGGATTGTTTTCAAAGGAGATAACTGCGTATAGAGATTTTGATAATACTTACGCAAAACTTGTATGTCTGATGGTGACTGGTTCTGTGCCACGATAATTCCCGTGTATTGTCTGCCGGACAACGCCAAAGCCAGTTTTTCGATGCCTTGCACAAACTGTCCAGGCTGTCCGCCGTTCTCAGTCTTGTTGTTACCGATTACACTTACCGAAGCGACATTACGCCGTTTGGCGATTTTCTCAGATAAAGCCACTATTCTCGATCTATCCTCGTTTTGGATTTTTATACCGGGGAAATGTCCGATAAGCGTGTTTTTAAGCGTGTCACCCAAAGTAACGGTTGACCTCTCGTCACCATTTGAGCGCACTCCAAGATAGAAATCCGTTCTAATGCCATCAGAGTCAATGATTACGAACACCGAGGCTTTATAGGTGGACAGTGTATTAAACACTGTTGTGAATTTATCCGTAATCAGTTCACCTTTCTGATAAACCATTTCATTTATTTTATAAAGGCGAACATTACTGATTATATCATCCTCAAGCGGTGGCAAGTCGGTTACCGGCACTATTTCCATCTCGGTTAGACGTGTTAAATCTCGGCGGCGAATGGATTCATCAATGATATCAAGTTGAATATCGAGTTTCTGCAAAGGTGATAACTCAATATAGGAAATCTCAATGCTGTTACTCGTTGATGACCGTACCAATTCATTCATTCCTTAACTCCTTTCAATCTCGTGCAATTTTTCTTGGAACGAAGTAAACCAGTCGTTATCGGCTTGTAGTTTACGTTCGTCATCCGACAATTGCGCAGCGACTTCATCCTTTATTCGGGATTGTTGTTCGATTAGCTCTTTCAAATGAACTATATAATCTTGCGCTATACGCTCGTAATAGTCCTTTGATGTTTCGTAAACGCTGTAAATCACGCTGTCCAATATTGGTGAAATCACTGTTATCGCGTTGTTTCGCCATTCTTGGTATAGATAGGTAACCTCTCTGATCGGTTCTCTGGGACCAGGTGGCGTGTTGCCAAATACATCCTTGATAAATCCAAAAGGCGAGTCATTAGGGGTAACATACTGTTCGGTTTTCAGTTTAAGTAGCTCCGTTATGAGTTCTGGTATTATATACCCTGTAAGATCAACGCTAACATCCTGATTTGCCACATACATATCGCCAAACTCAGCAGAGTAATAAATCGATTGGAATTTTGTGTTAATATCACCAACTATCGCTTGAAAAACGGTTTGAACATGGCTGATAAACTCTTTGAAGAGGGTATTGATTTCGCTCACGAACTCAGAAGAGATCCTAACCGCTTCCTCATCGCTTGTCATCTTTATTTTCTTCTTACGCCAGTTAATAATATTAAGCACTACATCCTTCTTTGCAGTCATCAAAACCTCGGGGAAAACAAAGTTGTCCCTCTGTATTATCCCCTCCGATGCACCTTTTAGCTTCTGTATTGTTTCGTTCAGAGCGTCAATTTTCTGGTGGATAGCACCATTGGTTCTGATGCTCTGCTCGTTTTCAGCTTGCAGAACGGTATCAATCTCGGTTTGCATGACTCGTAAAACCACAATGACTTGTTGAACATAAGCGGTCATCGGATAAATCTCAAAATATTGCTTAATAATCTCTGCGGAAGGCGAACTAACGATTTGCGGTCTCGCAACACCCAAATCACGAATCACACGCTCAACCTGCGAGCGGTTCAAGTCTGAGCTTATAGAGAAAAACAATTGATGCGTTTTGACCTCCTGTCGTTTCAAAATGTCAGTAAGGTTGCACCTGAACTCACTACGGTTTTGCTCGTTTATGTAAAATAGAATGGGAGTATTCTCCAATAAAGCTTGTGCCAATTCAGAAGCAGACGGTACATTTTCTATGGTAACTTCATCGAAAGCTGGCTTACTAGTCGGACCCTGCACAATGATAAATGAGTAATCCGAATTAAAGAGCGCACCATTATCCTGCAAAAATTCATCAAAATCGAACTTCCGATTAGGGTTGCATTCAAACCACACCAGTAAGTCGGATATTTCCTCACTTTTACGTTCAACACACTCCAAATCATTCTTGTGGAACAGGCGGACTGAGTCCCTGCCTAAGCCCACAGTGTCAAACGCCGTTTGTAATGCATCAAAATCAATCTTTGTGCCGGAGAAGTCCAAATCAAAGTCCCAACCATTCATCTCATTGTAAAAAATGTCCGGTAACTGCGCAATCCAGTCTTGCAGTTTACTAGCTCGGTACTTCTCGACTAAGCTGTTAATCTTAGGCTCACGCCCGTTGAATGATATTTCCGTTTCTTGCAAGTACGGGTTATAGCTAATTTCTGCTTTTACCATAAATCTATCTCTCTATACTTTCTTATATATTTTTCACAAAAAAGCCTTTATTTTAGCTCCTTTGTGAAATTTGTTTAAAAGTTGTAACAATGACTTCACATTAATTTATGGGCGAAAACAACATCTTTTCTGTTG
>JAEZLZ010000016.1 GCA_023415055.1 Bacillota bacterium
TACCATGTAAAGCGAGATAAAAACGGGAAAGTCATAACAAATGTGGAATTTCGGGTTCAAAAAATGAAGGTTAGTTTCAAAATGTGAAACTCAATTACAAAACGGGAAGCTCGGATTACATTTGACCCCTCAATCCTCAATTTTATAGAGAAATATACGATTCGTGCGGTAAAAGCCGCTTTTCGTGCGGTAGACGATTTTTTTTCTCTTTCTTATGCTATACTTCCCTTTAGGTCATGATGGTTATCGGAAAGGAGTATTGTTTTATGACAATAACTCTAGCAGGCTGGTTTAGCGCAGGAAATCTACGTTAAATAAATTCCGATATTTTAAGGCAAAGGAGATATCTATTAAATATTTTAAGATATTTAATTCAGAAAAGATGATGAGAAATAACATAAAGGTATCCGTTATTATACCGGTATATAATATGGAAAAATATTTAACACAGGCAGTTGATTCAGTATTAACACAAACAATGAAGGATTTGGAGCTAATATTAGTAGATGACGGTTCTACGGATGGAAGCCTTTCTTTATGTTATTCATATGCTGAAAAAGATAATAGAATAACAGTTTTGAAATCATCTCATAAAGGTGTAAGTGAAGCAAGAAATGCCGGAATTATGATAGCAAAAGGTGAATATCTGTCATTTGTTGATGGTGATGACTGGATTTCTAATAATATGTATGAAGTTTTTATGGATTATGCCGAGCAGTATCATCCGGATATAATAGGTTGCGGTAGTGAATTCATCTATTATGATTATAGTACAGAAAAACAAAAGGGCAAAGTTTTAACTATAACACATAAACCGCTTTATTTTTCTAATGCATCGGAATGTGGAAATAACTTCTTTAAGACAAGCTGGGTTGAAAAAGCACAAGGTTCCTGCTGGAATAAAGTTTTTCGAAGGGAAATGATTATTGAAAGAAAACTACTATTTCCTTCAATGATAAGGGGTGAGGATACAGCATTTAACTATATGGTTTATCAGCAGATGCAATCATTCTTATTAATTTCGGAGGTATTGTATCATTATAGAGAGAATACAGAAAAAAGTTTGGCAATTAAAATTAAGGACTATTATATAGATAAAAAATATATAGATGATATAGTGTCAGTATATGAGGAAATGAAGAAACTTTTGCATAGGTATCATTTTGATGAGGAACAAATTCATAATTATTTAGCTCGATATTTTCATTCCTTGTTATGCAGTATGACTATGCTGGCAAATAATCGATATTTATTCCAGACAAAACAGGAAAGAAAAGCTTATATTGATTCATTAATGAAGAATCAATGGATCTGTGGACGGATCAATGACTTTAAGAATAACTGGGGTCGCTTATCAAGAATTATGATGTTCCAAACACAGAAATCTGAGAAGGTGTATCGATCTTTGTGGGCGGGAAGATGTAAAAGCAAATGTTCGGAGATATTATCCAGATACCCCAAGCTTTTTGAAATAGTTAAAAAAATTGTAATTCAGTGATAAAAGGATTGTAGCTTTATGTATACCAATCGATTGGAGATATATGAATATACTGATTTCATTTAATTCGAAATATTTTATGACAGCTTTAGTAATGGCAAAATCCTTAATACGAAGCAATTCTGGTATATTAACCATTTATGTTTTTTATTCAGAAATAACAGAAAAAGAAAAACTTAGGTTCCTTAATGAAATTCAGGAAGTTAACCGGGTTAAGGTGATATTCATCGAGATCACGGAAACTTATTTTGATAAAGTAGCTCTTAATATTAAGTATATAACAAAAGAAACCTATTACCGATTAATGGCGCAGGAAAAACTTCCAAGAGAAATTGATCGTATTTTATATCTTGATGTTGATCTTCTTGTAAATAGCCCACTAATGGAATTTTATAATATGGATTTTAACGGAAACCTGTTATTGGCCTGTAAAGATATGCTTATATTGGAAGAGATAAAAAAAATGAATGTCAGCATGGGCGTTCCTGTAGATACGCCTTATTTTAATGCGGGGGTTCTATTATATAATTTAGAGCAAATGAGAAAAGAAATAAATGTCGAGGAACTATATGATTATGCCTTGGGGAATAGCGGCAAATTCAAGTATGGAGATCAGGATGTTTTGAACTACTACTTTCATAATCGAGTAGGGTTTGTAGATGCATACAAGTATAATATGTCAGATAGTTTGATTAAGACACGGTACGAGCTGAGAATGGTTTTAAACCAGTCTGCAATTATTCATTTCTATGGATGGAATAAGCCATGGCTATGGAATTATATTGGCAGGATGAACAATATGTTTTGGAAGTATGCATGTAGTTTACCAGAGCATATTCCATTATATATAAGTTATAAATGGAAGAATGTTATATACCGTATTTACTATAAGATAAAGAGATTTATTATTAATATAGCGAAAAAAGTATTACCTAAGTGTATTCAAAATCAATTAAGAAAAATGATCATCAAGGAATTAGCACATGAAACAGAATGATTATAAGACGGTATTATTGAATCCAATCAGACTTGACTTTTATGGAAAATTATCAAAGGCAGTTACCGCTCGTGAAAAACTGGATTGCGTTGGCTTCAATACAGGAAATTTGTTATTCGTAACTGCAATGAGAGAACAACTGAATTGTGCTCAAGAGATGTTTGTGGATGCGTCGTTACTTCAAAGCGACGGGCAGCTGTCAGCAGTTATTCCGGCGTCTAATTTTATTAATCCGGGAGATGACGGTTTTATACGAATATGCGACGTATTCCTCGACAGAACGGACATCCCGGTAACTATGGCGGGACTTGGTGCACAGTCAACAGCTAATTTTGATACACCTAGGAAAGTAGTTGAAGCCTTGTCTGCATTTCAAATAAATTTCTTTAGAAAACTGTCCGAGCGAGCGAAGACAATAGGTGTTCGAGGGGAATTTACGGCAGAATGTCTTGAAATGATGAAAATACATAATTACAGAATGATCGGCTGCCCGTCAGCATATCCAATGCTAGCTAATACTGTGATGGATATGGCTAAACCATCTTTCGAGAGGCTTCAGATTACACTGAATACGAACTTAAGGTGTAGCAGAAAGCTGCTGAATCTAGGTATTAAAAATAATGCAATTTGGGTTATGCAGACAGCAGAAGAGCTGCCGGAAAAGGTATTAGAAGGGAACGGACTACAACGCAGAGAGAAGCGCTTGTACAGTAGCTTTCCGGGAAATATTACTGCGAAAGCGAATGTAAGTAATTATATGGAGAGTAATTCCGGGATGTTTTTTTCATTGAATCAGTGGGATCAGTTTTATAGGGAAGAACATCTGACCTTCGCAGTCGGAAGCAGGTTCCATGGCAATATTGCTGCGTTACGTAATGGGGTACCTGCTTTATGGATCACGCATGACAGCAGAACAGAAGAATTAACAAAAGCCTTGCATTTACCACATATTACAGAAGAGATTTTTATGAAGATGAAGTATCAAGAACAACTGCTGGAAGTATGTAACTATGAGAAGTTTATAAAAGGTTATTCAAAAATGATGACAGAATATTACAGCTTTCTGGAAGAGAACCATTTAAACTATAAACTGGAGATGAAATAATTTGGAATGGTTGATAAAATGTTTGAGGCATTTGGTAATACCAATCGATGTCTTATATATCTACAGAAGTAAATTGTTTGATGCGGAATATTATTTAAGCTGTTATCCGGAGGTCGAAGCACAATTAAAACAGAGAACTTTTTGGTGGGAGAACAGAAGTAATCGATGTTTCCCTCTCCGTATCATTGCAAAATATATAACAATGCCAATAAGACATTATGTGAAATACGGTGCGAACGAAGGCAAGAACCCAAATTCTTCGCTTCATACAAATATTTATCTGAGTTCTCTTAAAAAATCCAAAGAGAGATTGATACATAATCCAATGGTTCATTATATATACCAAATAAGACATGAGGAAAGTACGGTAAGGGATGGAGAATTTTTACGGGGCCAGATAGGATATCCGACAAAGGAAGAGGAAGAAAAGCTGTATGCGCTAAAGTCGCAGTGTATGATTACCGGTAAGCCGGTGATTATGATTTCAATACACAGCTTTACCTGCGGAGGAGGCGAAATTATGCCGATCCGACTTGCAAATGAATTGACTGAGATGGGGTACCCGGTTCTCGTACACATTCTTAATACGATTATTGTACAGGAGAAAATCGCATCGATGCTTAATGTAAGTATACCGGTGGTTAAGACGAAGGATTGCATGGTAATGCTTCATTTAATGAAGGAGTTCTCTATCTTCATAGTAAGCACTCATCACCTGGAATGTCAGACCTTTTTTGCAAAAGCTCTTGCAATTGATGAGAAACTGCGAAAGCAGGTAAATCATGTTGCAACGACACATGGTATGTATGAAACAATACCCCTTACAGATTTAAAGAATATTATAAAAAGCATGGATATGCAGATTGATCACTGGACCTACGTTGCGGATAAGAATGTAGATCCATTTACTTACTGTGGTTATTATCATAAAGATAAATTTAATAAGATATCAAATGGAATGAAGTACCCAAAACATTATGAGCTTCCGACGGATATTCCGGACCTTGGTGAGAATCCGTTCGTAATCAGTGTAGTTAGCAGAGCACTTAGGGAAAAAGGTTGGAGAGAGAGTATTGAATGTGTTGGAAGGGCAATCGAACTCAGTCAAAGAAATCTTCATTTACTACTGATTGGTGATGGTGAAGTGTACGAGGAATTACAAAAGGAGGAAATACCGTCTTTTGTGCATTTGCTGGGCTTTAAAGAAAATCCAATGGATTATTATGCAGTTTCCGATTTATGTTTGCTGACCTCTTATTATCCATCAGAAAGCGCACCACTTACTATTATCGAAGCCCTTATGTGTGGAGTTCCTGTAATTGCAAGTGATTTGGGAGATATAAAAGAAATGCTGACTCATCAGGGAGAACTCGCAGGAGAGGTATATTCTCTAAAGAATGGTACCATCCCGATTGATCTTGTTTGTGAAAGAATCATAGGACTGATGAATGATCGCGAACGCTACGATAGGGCAAAAACCTGTGCAAAGGCAAAGGGACAAACCTTTGAGCTTCGACAGGTTGCGAAGCAATATCTAAATGTATTTATGAAGAAGTACATCGCAGCAAAGACTGAAAGCAACAATGAGATAGGACAGAAGAATCCGGTCTTACAGAGCGAACTTCCTCATGTTACAGTAATTGTTCCGAATTATAATTATTCGAGATATCTAAGACTCCGATTAGAGTCCATTTATCAACAGACCTATAGTAATTTTGATGTGATATTGCTAGATGATAATTCCGATGATAGTAGCAGAAACATTCTAATGGAGTATAAAGAGCGTTATCCTGAAAAAACAAGGTTAATTGAGAACCACCAAAATTCCGGCAGTCCATTTATACAATGGGAAAAAGGAATAAAATCAGCGCAAGGAGAACTTTGCTGGATCGCAGAAGCGGATGATTTTTGTGAATTAACTTTTTTGGAAAAGGTAGTGAACGCCTTTCAGGATCCGTTGGTACACTTATCTTACTGTAAAAGTGAATATGTTTATGAAAACGGGCGAGTGATAAGAGGAGCAGCAAAGCATTATCTTTCTCAGGTGTCGGATACAAAATGGAATGTGGATTACTGCAATGAAGGAAAGAACGAAGTGAAGGAAGCACTTGCATTATGCAACACAATACCCAATGCATCTGCAGTGGTTTTTAGAAAGCCTCGTAATTTGGGGCTGCTTGATCAATGTGGATGGCGGAATATGCATATGTGTGGTGACTGGTTATTTTATCTTGTGATTATTTATGAAGGGAAAATTGCATATACCACTAAAACATTAAACTATTTCCGAATACATAAGCAGAGCGTAACAAGAAAGGCTGATAGAACAGAGGACTTTTATCGTGAACAGGAACAAATTGCGATTGCAGTCCGGGAAATATATGGGGTTTCAGATGAAGTTATTGATAGACAGAGTAATTTGATTTTGGAAAAATACCTAAGAGAAACGAATGAATCACAAGATCACTTTGAAACACTTTATTCGAAAGAAAAGATCACGAGCCACAGACAAATAGAGTGGAGCAGTCTTTATGAGGTAAAATAATGTGATACAGACTCTAAAAAAATTTAGAAAAATATTAACAAAACGAAAAAAAATGGAAGTTATAGTCATAGCAGTAATGATGGTATTTGGTGCTGCTTTAGAATGTATCAGTATTTCATTAGTAATGCCCTTATTAACAATTGCAATGGACAAAGAGATTTTTGATAAAAGCGAATATATCATATATTTATGCGGAGTGCTTCACATTTCTACTGCAAAAACTTTCATGCTTCTAATCATTGGCTTATTAATTATCATTTATATTTTAAAGAATTTGTACCTGTTTTTTGAATATAAGATACAGCAACATTTTGTATGCAATAGCCGTTTTACGATTCAAAAGAAATTAATTGAGGTATATCTTCATCGTCCGTTCGAATTCTTTTTAAATACGAGCACCTCAGATATAGCCAGGGTCATAGGAAATGATACGACGGAAGCTTTTGCTGCACTGACTACGGTACTCTTGTTCTTTACGGAGGTAATTATTAGTTCAGCATTATTAGTGACGATTATTCTAATCGATCCGATTATGACAATCTCAATTGCGAGTATATTGGTATTGCTTTTATTACTGATAGGGAGGAAGGTAAAACCTGAACTTCTAAAAACGGGAACTTCTTTCCAAAAAAACCTTACAGAATTGAATAAGTGGGTGTTTCAGGCAATCGCAGGAATAAAAGAGATTAAGGTAGGAGAAAAGGAAGAGTATTTTATAAAACAATATGCCACATACGGAGAAGCAATGATAAAAGCGGAAAAGAAAAAGAATTTACTACAGAATGTTCCGAGATTATTAATAGAGTCTGTTTGTATCAGTGGTTTATTACTTGTTTTGGGAATTATGCTTTTATTAAATATGGATATCAGTAAAATGATTCCACAATTGTCTGCTTTTGCATTAGTAGCAGTACGCCTTCTTCCTGCTGCGAATCGTATGAGCTCTTATATAAATATTCTGTCCTATCAGGAGCCGATGCTTAATAAGGTGGTTGAAAATTTAAGTGCACTTGGTGATTTAACCGTTGAAGATCAAGCTTTCGCCACGGAGGAAGAAAATCAAGTATTAGAATGTAAGATGAAAGTGTCATCTTTAAACAAAACAAAAGTTTTGTCGGACCAAATTGTGTTATCACATATAACGTACCTCTATCCAAATTCTGATGCTGAAATCCTATCCGATGCTTTTATTGAAATTAAGATCGGACAGACCGTTGGCATTATCGGTACCTCCGGCACAGGTAAGACAACCATGGTAGATATTCTGCTTGGGTTATTGACACCCTCAGAAGGTTTTATCCTTGTTGATGGTATCAATATTAGGGAAGACTGCAAGGGCTGGCTCTCAAAGATTGGTTATGTTCCACAAACTATTTATCTGTTGGATGATACAATTAAAAATAACATTACCTTTGGAGGTAATGAACCTCAGGTTAACGATGAAGCAGTGTGGGAGGCACTTAAGGAAGCACAGCTTGATGACTATGTTCGCTCTCTTCCAAACGGTCTGAATAGTAGGGTCGGTGAAGCTGGAATTCGTCTATCGGGAGGCCAGAGGCAGCGTATTGGGATTGCAAGAGCTTTATATCGAAAACCTCAGGTATTGATACTGGATGAAGCAACCTCCTCTTTGGATACCGATACCGAAGCAGAAATTATGAAACAGATTTATCACCTTCATGGAAAAAAGACAGTAATTATTATAACCCATCGACTAAGTACACTTGTAGGCTGTGATGTTGTGTATCGTATTGAGCAAGGGAAGATAAAGAAAGTATAATCAAGCACATAGGAAAGCCCATTATCGGCTAAGGACAGGAGATTTCTACTATGAAAAAAACAGTTGTTATTATTGGTGCGGGACCGGCTGGATTAACAGCAGCTTGTGAAGTACTTTCTAATTATCATGAATATGAGGTTATAATATTAGAGGAAAGCAATGAAATTGGTGGTATTGCTAAGACGGTAAAGTATAAAGGAAATCGTATGGATATGGGAGGACACCGATTCTTTACCAAGAACCAGAGGGTAATGGATTGGTGGACGAATTTCTTACCTATTCAAGGAAGCCTGTCTTATGATGATAAGATATTGGGAAGAAGCTGTACTCTTAACAAAAATGGTCCTGATCCGGAGAAGGAAGACGAAGTGTTCTTGCGCAGACAACGATTATCAAGAATTTATTTTCGTAAAAAGTTTTTCGATTATCCAATAAAGGTTAATATGAGAACAATATGCAACCTTGGAATAAGTAATACGGTTATTTCCGGAGTTGATTACTGTATAGCAATGATTTTCAAAAAGAAGGAAGTATCGCTTGAAAATTTCTATATCAATCACTTTGGTAAAAAGCTATATTCTTTATTTTTTGAAGATTATACTACTAAAGTATGGGGAAGACATCCGAGGAGTATCTCAGCAGAATGGGGAGAGCAGCGAGTGAAAGGGATCTCCATAAAAACGGTACTTAAGGATTGGTTTCAGAATGCACCGATCTATAGGAGGAACAATAAGCAAAAAGAAGTTGAGACTTCTTTAATTCGTGAATTTTATTATCCTAAACATGGACCGGGACAATTATGGGAGTTGGTTGCGGATAGGATCACCCAGAAGGGTGGCTGTATTCTATTTGACAGTACAGTCAGACAATGTATTAAAAAAGATAGTCATATTACTGAAGTTATCTATGAAAAGAATGGTAAGAAGATAACATTAGCATGTGATATAGTTATATCCTCTATGCCTATTAAAGATTTAGTTGGAGGTATGGAAAATGTACCAGATCGTATTCAATATATCGCAAAAGGGCTACAATATAGGGACTATGTTACGTTAGGTATATTAGTAAAGGATCTGGATATACATAACACTACGGATATTAAAACAATACGAAATTGTATACCGGATTCCTGGATGTATATTCAAGATCGTGGTATTATGCTGGGAAGAATTCAAATTTATAATAATTGGTCCCCCTATATGATCGAGGATCCGGATCATACCATTTGGTTAGGTCTCGAATACTTTTGCAGAGAAGGGGATGACTTATGGAATAAGTCAGAAGAGGAATTAAAGCGATTTGCGGGAGAGGAACTGATACAGATTGGCTTGATAAAGAGTTCGGAGGAGATTCTTGATGTACATAAAGTTAAGGTTAAGAAAGCATATCCGGCTTATTTTGATACCTATAGTGAATTCGAAGAGTTGAAAGCGTATCTCAATTCCATTGATAATCTATATTGTATAGGAAGAAATGGACAGCATCATTATAATAATATGGATCATTCTATGCTAACTGCATTTGAAGCAGTGGAGGCTATTGTCAATCAAAAGAAAGATAAGTCAAATATATGGAATGTGAATATAGAAAAATCTTATCATGAATGATGGAGTATTGTATAATAAAGACAGAGTACTCAAAGAATACACCGGAATGAAAGGATTAGATTATGAAAGATAAAGTGATACGGAAGGTTTTGAATAATCAGGGCTACATAATTGGTATTGGATGTGTCTTAACATGGCTAATGAATAGCGTCTCAATGGTATCAGATAAAATAATCCATTATAGATCTTATCTTATCAGCGCAGTACTTCTTGGTGCTTTTTTTTGCATATTATTGTGGAGGAAGCGCTTAGCAATGGCCAACTTTGAGACCATAGCATTTCTTATTTTGGTGTCGGGCTTTCTAATTCGAGCACTTTATGTGTTAGTAGCTCCATATGATATCAGTAAACATGATTTAGGAGTCTTTGCTTTTACAGGAAGTAATCAAATTGAAAACGGACATTTGGGATACATTAGCTATTTATATCATTTTAAACATCTGCCCGATTTTGATCCGCGTCTTAAGGGAGCATTTTATAATCCACCGGGATTTCACATGATATCAGCTCTTTGGTATGGTCTGAATCAATTTCTTGGCTTTTCAGAGATCATAAGCTTGGAAAGTATACAGGTACTTACTCTTGCTTTTTCAACCGGTATCGTAATAGCTGGTTATAAGATTCTGCTGGAGATTTTTAATAAAAATAAGATATTGCTTTTCTTGCTAAGCTTTTTATCCTTTTTTCCGTTTTTTACGATATTGGGATCTACTTTGAACAACGACTGTTTAGCAACGCTTTGCAGCATGATTGCTATTCTATATACGATTCGATGGTATCGCAACCAAAACATGAAAAACATTATTATCATCGCAGTGAGCATAGGCTTTGGTATGCTTACAAAATTAAGTGTTGGATTGTTAGCCTTTGGAATCGGATTTATATTTGTCTATGCATTTATTAAGAATATAAGGGAATATAAGCGATACCTGCTTCAGTTTTCTCTCTTTGGCTTCATCTGTGTACCACTTGGATTGTACTGGCCGATTCGCAATTACCTCCTATACCATATGCCATTTACTTATGTTCCCAGAGTGAATTCAGAGATACAATTTGTAGGCGATTATGGCGCAATCAGTCGTGTCGGTATACCTGGCCTAAAGCAAATCTGCTATTCATTTATCCGTTTTAATGCACCAACAGAGCATAATATATGGGTGCAGATGGTAAGAACTTCTTTATTCGATGAGATTATGCCTCGCGATACGGTTAGTTTGGTTTATTCTATGGCATTGTTTTTATTCTGGATTACTTTACTACTGAGTATTATAGCACTTGTAATGTATATTCGCGTTTTGAATAGTAATAAAACACTGAAAATAGAGATGAAACTATTCTTTAGTATACTATTTACTACGTTATTGTTTAGTTTTATTCAATTTAGTTTCTTGTACCCTCATATATGTACGATGAATTTCCGTTATATTGTGCCAATTGTATTATTGCCATGTTTAGCGTGGGGAAGTTATTTGAATGAGGTGAAAGAAGATGCATTGAGTAACCGTATTCTTACAAGTTTTCTATACTGCTTTATAGGATTGTCAGTCCTGATGAATGCGGCATTTATCGTATGGGCACCTTTTAAGTACTAAATGGGAGGAATAACTAAGCTGTTCGATTCTGATCCACGATTGGCAAATATTAGACAAGCTTACTCTTAACATTTTTTGATGCATCAAAGATTGGAGAAAATCTGAAAGAGCAGTATGGCATTCCGGAAGAATTTAAGATTTTTCGTTACGCCTATAAAGAAAACGCAGATAAAGCAAAGGCATTATTTATCGTCCGATTTCAATTGAAAAGTATGGATGTAAAGAAAAACATTAGCTTCTCAAAAATACCGATGAGGGTATTGTTTCATTTTAAAGGGTTTATGTCTAAGTATTGGTTGATGGATGAAAGTATTAATACTTGCATGGGCGTTTATCGATGGGCAACGGTAGCGGATGCAGAGCGGTATTCAAGATCAATTGCGATGAAGTTTATGAAAAAACGTTCTGTGGAAGGGAGTATCTCTTATCAAATCTCTTCTATACAATAGCGGGGATATATTGCTAAATTCTTCTGTGTATATCCAATTGGTGGAAAGCAGAATAGCCTATCTCGTATCGGTAAAAGGAAGAGGGCTATCCACATAGGAACCTTGCACATGTTTATATTCGTGTGCTTTGTTTTGATGAAGTCGAAAGACTTTACAATAGATATCTCATAAATGATTATAACTATGTTTGAGGTAGGTAATCTCTTCAAGATGTGCTACTGTATTAGGAAAGAGGCAGAAGAAAAGCTAAGTTAGGACAGTGCAGACTTGGATTATGCTTCCTATTCAGGTGCCGCTTCTTATCACTGGCGTAGGTAGCTTCGGATGGGTATTGCCGATGAGATTATATATCATGGGAGAAAGAGTAATATGCTAGAAGTATCATTTGATGGGGTGAAAAAATATTTGGATACATCCCTAATTCTAAAAAATATATCATTTACGATAACGGAGGGTGAAAAGGTAGGAATTGTAGGGGAAAACGGCAGTGGCAAAACTACAATTCTCAAATTAATTGCAGGAATACTACACCTAAACCATTGCGCAGGTTATCCGTATGCCCCGGTCCCCCCGGGATATGATGAGGGATGGGTAAACACTCCAAAGGGTGCGGTCTGCGCCTATCTTGATCAGATACCGCAATTCCCCTATGGAACAAGCGTTCTTGATGTATTAAAGTCAGCGTTTGATGAGTTGTATCGGCTTGAAAAGGATATTCATGAGCTTGAAACAGAGATGCAACATTTAGAGGGGGTTGATTTAGAAAGAACCCTGAGAAGATATAGTGAGTTGCTTCAGACATTTGAACTGATGGAAGGATATCATATTGAGGAAAAGCTCAACAGGGTCTGTAAGGGACTACATTTTGATGAGAGCTTTCTGCTACAGGAATTCAATTCTTTAAGCGGCGGTGAGAAAACTACAGTTACATTGGGAAAACTCCTTATTGATATGCCTGAGATATTGTTGTTGGATGAGCCAACCAATCACCTGGATATGGAGTCGGTGGAATGGTTGGAGGAATATCTTAAGAGTTACAAAGGGATTGTTATCGTGGTATCGCACGACAGATATTTTCTGGATCATGTTGTAACCAAAATAATTGAAGTAGAAGATAAGGTAAGTGATACTTACTTAGGAAACTATTCTGATTATATAGTACAAAAGGATGAAAAGCTCAGGATACAATATGAGAACTATAAGGAACAGAATAAGAAGATGGATGCAATGGAGCAGTCGGTCAAGCAATTAAGAGACTGGGCAATGAAGGCAGATAATAATAAATTCTTCAAAAGAGCAGCCAGTATTCAGAATAAGCTGGATAAGATGGAGAAGGTCGATAAGCCATCCATGAAACAGAATATGAAGCTGACTTTTCAACAGGCTGAGAGATCCGGTAAGATAACGATAAAGGCAAGTGATTTATCGAAAGACTTTGACAATAAGAACCTTTTCCATAATGCTGAAATGGAAGTTCATTATGGGGAGAGAGTAGCCTTGATCGGACCGAATGGATGTGGCAAGACTACCTTTCTGAAGATGTTGTTGGGAGAGGAGCAGCCTGATTACGGTACGGTATATTTCGGTGCAAATGTTTTAGCGGCTTATCTGCCACAAACGGTCACATTTCCTAATGAAGAGCTTACCGTTCTTGATTATTTCCGGGAGGATCTCTTTATACTTGAGGGAAAGGCCAGAGAGTATCTTGCCAAATTCATGTTCTATGGTGGCAATGTATATAAAAAGATAAAGCTTTTGTCGGGGGGAGAGAGACTTCGTCTAAAGCTAAGTAAGCTATTATTCAGTGATACTAATCTGCTGATACTGGATGAGCCGACGAACCATCTTGATACAAACTCAATAGAAAGTATGGAGGAGGCATTAGCCGGCTTTCGGGGTACCATCTTTTTTATCTCTCACGATCGATATTTTATCAATAAAATCAGTGACAGGGTAATTGCGATTGAAAAGGGGACGTTTCACAGCTATCTTGGCAATTATGACTATTACAAGAGTATCAAGGATAAACAAAGTCGGCAGGCTGAAGAGGTATTGCCTGTTAAGCCCGAGCAACAACGTGATAAGTATAAGAACAATAGAAAGCAAGTGCCTTCAAAAGTGGAGAATAAAGAAGCAGAGACAGCAAAATTGGAGAGCAGAATCAGAGATATAGAGCATCGGCTGAAAGAAATTGAAGTGTCGATGGAAGCTGAAGCCGCAAATTATGATGCGCTGAGTAGGTTGTTTAACGAAAAAGAAGAGCTGAGTAAAGACCTTGAGGAAGCCATGGAAGTGTGGATAAGTTTGAGTTAATGGATTTCAAAATAGTAAGGAGCGGAATCGGATTGCCGGATCAGATTGCAGTGGTATATGAGCAGCTCGACTTACTTATATGTATCACATAAGCGATAGAAAGCACGCTTCGCGAACTTTCTATTGTCATGATTAAAAAGACATGTAATACCTTAAAATCGGTATCGCATGTCTTTTTTTAAACGGATAAGCTTCTTGGTTTTTTCTTATAGTTCAAGTACAATTGATTTCAAAATCTCAACTTTACTCAGTAGTTAATCTATGGTATATTTTATACATGAGAAAAATAAAAATAATATGTCTGATAATATGCTTTCTAACAACAATTATGTTGGTTGGAAATTCTAAAAAGGTTTCTGCTGCAACTGTTACCTTTACTTTCTTTTATAATAATTCCTGTGCATCCTGTGAAGAGGACGAAGAAATCTATCAACTCTTTAACAGGTGCTTTTCGTCTGAGGAAAAAGCGCAGATGAATTATGAAATCCTTGTTTATAATGTGTTTCAACAATCAGGAAAGGAGATATTCGAAGAATATTGTCGGGACGCTCAGATGGAAGCTTCGAAGCACGAGTTTCCAATTTTGGTTGTTAATCGTCAGTGGATTACAGGGTATGAAGAGATTGAACATTATTTGAACAATGATTTCGTGGTAGAAAATGAGAATTCAGCCATTATAAATGATAATGAACAGAAACAGGATACTGCAATATCTTCTGAGCAGGGACTTCAAACTGAAAATAGAACGGACACTTCAATTCTGAATCAATTAATTCAAAAGTCCAAAGAAAAAAACATTAGGAATGAGGAAAAATATTTACTTCTTTTTACGACCTATTCTTGTGAAGAATGTGAGAAGGTAAAAAAATATCTCAAAGGGATTGACTCTTCTGTCATTATAGATGAGTATAATATTGGTGCAGAAGATGCAGTTGAGATATTACAGAATCTATATGCCTTGTACCAGGTAGAGGATAAGAAACAACATGTACCGACGGTTTTTATCGGAGATCAGGTTTTTACCGGGCAAGAAGAGATCATTGAAGCCTTAAGCGAGGATGATATATATTCGAATGCATCTTATGGGGCATTGATAAAATCAATTAATCAAAAAGCTGGAACCGGAACGATACGTAAGAAAAGCTATTTAACCTTATTTGGATCCGGACTACTAGCCGGCTTCAATCCATGTGGCATTTCAATGCTTTTGATGCTGTTATCAATTTTATTAACCGCAAAAGCGGGAGTTCTGAAAAATGGTATGCTATATATTCTTGCGAAGATTATTACTTACTTTGGGATTGGTGTAGGCGCTTATTATGCCGCAGCAGCTGTCTTTTCCAATAAATTAAAAAGCGCTACCAGCATTTTTACAATAGTAGTTGCAGTGATAGTATTGATCCTTGCAGTTCTGAATTTTATTGATTTTATTAATGTAAAACGAGAACAGTTTGGTAAAATTCATATGCAGCTTCCTGTCAGATTACGATCTTTTAATCATGGTATGATTAAAAGAATGGGAAATGTATCAGAAAAATTCATACCCTTGTTAGCATTTGGACTTGGAATTGTTATTTCCTTTGGAGAGTTTTTTTGTACCGGACAGATATATATGGCATCTATTTTATACATGCTTCGAACACATTCTGATAATACTTTACAGATAATAAGCATGTTCTTAATCTATATAGGAGCCATGTCTCTTCCGACGATAGCAGCGCTTATTGTAATTAATAAAACCAAGACAACAAACGTGGTGTCGGAGTTCATGCTTAAGCATATGGGTTTAATAAAATTATTTAATGCCGCTTTATTTTTCGCATTTTTTATTTACCTGGTGGTAGGTCTAATATAAATCGATCGATGCTTTCAAAAGTACATAAAACCGTGAGGAGCTGACAACACTCACTTTGCTCGGCATTTGTTAATTTTATTAATAACTCTTCCGTGATACGCAGTCGTACTGCTGTCCGATGAATGTCACAAGGTTCCGGATCGCTAAAATAATGATTGCTTTTTTCTTTAATAACGGACTCCTTAATGGGTATATCCTTGAGAAAACCGTGGTAAATGCATGTATTATTATAGAAGAGTTGGATGCTGGGGTGATGGGATGTTTTATGATTAAATAACATTGGATACTCCTAATTCCTTATTATTTGATATAATACACTCATATAATACAATAAAGTATGTATATTTACAATTCTTTTTCAATGAGGAAGACAGCCGTGAAGAGTATACTCAGCCATCCGAACAGACAGCTGCTGTGAGCAGTACCAGCTTAATTTAACTCCAGTATATCTGTCTAGATTTCGTTTCAGGCTTGATCGAATACTAACAGAAAGGAAGCCAATGATATGAAGCAATATCAATATCATCCAGCAAAATATATATAATGAATGGATTAGAGAAACAAAACAAATCAACTGCTAATAAAATGGCAATTAAGTTATTATGGTATTATATGGTAATTCTTCTGGTCCCAACTATTTCGTGTACTATTATCTACCTTACGGCAAGTGAAGCCCTGATTGATGTTCAAAAAGAAAAGTCCTATCGAATCTTAACAGACATGGTAAGTGATTTTGACAGAGAAATCGAAGGGGTACGGAATATTGCGACTTATTTAAGCGAAGACAGTAAAATCATAGAATTAGTAACGAGCAAAGGTGATGAGCAGAGCATCTATTATGACATGTATAAGATTGTAGATGATTTTTCTGTTTATACCTTGACCAACTCAATGGTTGAAGATATCTGTATTTGGTTTGGAAATAAGGATTATGTTATAAGTATTCCCAGGGTTATTCCCAAAACAGAACGGGGTATTTCTACGATATTCTCTTTTCGAGGAGAAGCTTTAGAAGATTTGGAAAAAAACTTTTGCGGTAAATATCACTACATACATATGGAATGGTTTAAGGCAAAGGTTAAGGACAATGATCAAACGCATTATAGGATTATCCAATCCCTACCTTATATAGACAATGGATCCTATAACGGAGCAATCGTGATTACTTTAAATGAGAAAGTAATGAATAATCTTCTAAATAAAATTAAAAACGATAATAATAGCAGTGTATTCCTGATTGATGAGAAAGGCGAGATTATTCAATGCCTTCTGAACAATGAATATGACATGGATAACAATGACTTAATCGGGATGGAGTACGCAAAAATAAGCAAGAGTCAGAAGAATGTAGTTACATATCAAGTAGAGTCCAAATACTATTCCTGGTCCTTTGTCGTCGCTACTCCAAAATCGGTATTAACGAAAAAAATAGGAATAGCAAAATATTTACTGGTAGTTATATATATTATGTCTATTATAGTTGGTGTACTTATTTGTATCTATTATTGGTATCACAACAAAAAAACGGTAAATCAATACTACCGTTGTTCGGAAAATTTGGCGGTTAAAATTAATACATCGGGTGCGGAAAAAGCAACAAACGAAAATCGTGGTTTCTGGAAGAGTCTTGGAACATTTTTGGAGCAGGTAGAAAATCTTCAGGATACATTGGACAAGCAGCAGGAAATAGTACATAAAGAAGGTGTACGTAAATTACTATTTGGGAAATACGAAAGTGTTCAAGAATTTAAAGAGGAAGTAGGAGAAGAAGCAGATAGATTTTTACAATATCAGGCATTTTATGTAGTTGTTGTGAGAGTCGAGTCTCAGCTGTCAGGGGATTTCCTTATTTCAGATCAGAAATTTGAAGAGAAAATGCTATCCTTTTTTGCCTCAGAGCTGATGATAGTGCACTGGGTGTATCCCATGGGGCACTATACCTATGCGGTAATACTGGCAGACAATCAGAACAGGAACATATTCAACATTAAGGAAGAGATCGGTAAACTTAATCTGTATAATCAGGGGGTTAGCGGAAGCTTTCTTGGAATCAGCAATCGGGTTGAGAATATACTGAAATTGTCAGCGGCCTTCGAGGAAGCACTACTAATCTGTAAGAGTGCAAGCTTTTTCCAAATTCATGTACCTTTAATTTGGGAAGAGGCAGAAGAAGAAATTCGAGGAGCAGTAATGTCACTGGAAGATGAGTCTAAGCTGGAGCATACCCTCCTATATGGCTCGGAGAATGATTTGGAGGCTATATTACTTCGGATAAAGGAACAGAATCTAGAACAGGTACATCATCTTTATTGGGTAACCCATATGATGAACATGCTTCAATGTATCTTGGTTCGTTGCTTAAAAAAAGAAATTGATGATTTTAGCAATCAACTCATTGCAAAGGCGCAGAAGACAGATTGGCCAGATGAATTATTTGCGCTGCTGCGTACAGCAAAGCGGCACCAGATGAAGGTGGCAGAAGAAAGGAAGGACAAGAAGCATGAAGAAATAAAGCAGGAACTAGAGAGAATGATGCAAGTGAATTATTCAAATATGAACTTCAATTTATTAATGTTAGCTGAACATATGAATATATCAGATCAACGGCTTTATAAGGACTTCAAATTATATTTTGGTGTTACTTTTAGTGATTACCTGGAAAACTTGCGAATTCAAAAAGCACGCCAATTGTTAATGGAAGGCTCCGCTGTGAAGGATGTCGCTGTTCAAGTGGGATATGGAAGCGATTATTCATTTAGAAGAGCTTTTAAACGAATTACTGGGGTAGCACCTAGCACATTTATTACAACAGCATAAAAAGGACAAAAGTAAAAAATGTCTGCTATAAAAAAAAGAGACTGGTATATTTGCTGGCCTCTTTTTTTAATCGCCGGATATATTATGTTACTTCCATTATTGTGATTACGGCAGTACGAAAAATGTATGGTTGAATAAAAAAGTGAAACTTGTTTAAGGTGCCTAAAAATGATATAAAAACAATGTAATTGTTATTGAAATCTGTGAAGTAAGGATGGCTACTGCAGGAGCTGGTCCCGAAAAATACACAATCTATTTAAACAATAATAATGAAAAAGGAGAAAATTTATATGATCAGTAAGTTGAAAAAAATTACTGCAATAACACTAAGTACTGTTATGGTGTTAGGTTTGACAGCATGTGGGGGAAGTAATTCATCATCAGATAAGAAGGTAACCTTAACAGATCCGGGCACATATCCTATCGTAGCTGACGGAGAAGACTTAACCTTAACATGTTTTACTATGACAATGCCGAATGTTGAGGACCTTGAGACAAATGATTTTACTAAATTCTTAGAGGAAAAGACTGGTATCAAGGTTGATTTTGAGACAGGAACTAGAGATGACTGGGAAGATAAATTAAATATGTCCTTACAATCAGGTGATTATCCCGATATCATTATGGGTGTAAGTCCTAATATTGCTAAGTATGGCGTTAAAGAAGGAATCTTTATAAAATTAGACGACTATATTAACGAGCAGAATACACCGAACTATTACAATATGTTTAAAGATAACTTAGACTTAAGCCGTGAATCAGACGGAAGTATCTATTCATTATTAGCAACCAATGATTGCTATCATTGCTCTTATGGTAGAAAAATGTGGATTAATACAAAGTATTTAGCTGAAATGGGTTGTGCTATGCCCCAGACAACAGAGGAATTCTATGAGGTATGCAAGAAATTCCTTGAATACAAACCGAATGGAATCGCAATAGGCGGTACTGCTCCGGGTGCAGGCTGGTATTCAACCTTCCAGGATTGGTTGATGGGTTCCTTCTTGCTTTGCCCAAGTAAATCTTATACCTTAAATGTTTATGATATGACTGCAGTAAACAAGGATGGAAAAATTGTAACAGCAGCAACCGATGATAGATACAAAAAATTCCTTGAGTATTGTAATTCCTTATATCAGCTTGGTGCGATCTATGATGGTGATTTTACTCAGACACAGGAACAGTTAAAGACAATTGTTAATCAGGAAGATGCTCCTGTATTATGTTTCCCGGAAGGTACGATTTCAGACTATATCGATTCTGCTGCAAATCCGGATCTTTACAGACAGTATGCTACCCTAGCTCCATTGGAAGGACCGGATGGAACAAGACTTACTTCTTATTTTAAATATTCAGCAATTTCGAGTGGCAATTTCTGTATCACAGATAAATGTAAGAACCCGGAAGCAGCGTTACGTTGGGTTGATTTCTTCTACTCTGCAACAGGTGACCTTAGTTCACAGTATGGTGCTGATGAGGGCGTCGACTGGGTATTAAATCCGGAAGGAAAAGTAGGTTTAAATGGGGAACCCGCATTATATGAGGTATTAAACCCTTACTCTGCTGAAACACAGAATCATGATTGGCAGGATATTGGTATCCGTGTTGCTCCTGCTACATATAGATTAGGCCAGGCTGTTGACTCGAATGTTGACCCTTATGCACCAGATGGACTGGAAAAGCTTTTATTTGATGCATCTAAAAACGATTATGAACCATATACACAAAATGAGACAAATTCTGATCTGGATATGATCCCGGAATTAAAGATTACAGATGAAGAATCTACTAATGTATCTACGATTGCGGTAGAAATTGAAAAAATTATTACAGAGTCTTCCGTTGCATTCATTACAGGAGCAAAGGATATCAATACAGAATGGGATAGCTATAAGGGATCCTTAGATAAAGCAGGATTAAAGACGTTATTAGACACTTATCAGACTGCATATGACAGAATGATGAAAAAGTAAGGAGTTAAGAAGAGATAAGCTGCTGTGAACAACAGCAGCTTATCTGAAAGGAGAAAAACCTTGAGACATAAAAATAAATTAGGAAAATCCAATTGGCAATTTTGGCTCATTATTAGCATTCCCTTGTTATACGCGATTGTTTTTGCTTATATACCTATGGGCGGAATTTTGATGGCGTTTAAGGATTATAGCATTAGAAAAGGAATTTTGGGGAGCGATTGGGTTGGTTTAAAATATTTTATACAGTTTTTATCATCTACTTCCAGTATAAAGGTTATTATGAATACGCTGATACTGGGTATCTATACTCTTGTTGTTAACTTTCCTTTCCCAATCATTCTGGCGGTCATGCTAAACGAAATTAAATGTGAAAAGTTTAAGAAAACGGTTCAGATGGCTACGTATGCACCATATTTTATCTCTACGGTTGTTATGGTAGGTATGATGATGCAAATGATGGATCTACGGACCGGTATTATTAACCTTACCTTGCAGAAATTGGGATTTGACGCAGTTAATTTCTTCGGAGAAGTATCTTTATTCAGACATTTATATGTATGGAGCGGTCTGTGGCAAACCATCGGTTATTCTTCTATCATCTATATTGCAGCACTTTCCGGCGTGAGCCCGGAACTGAAGGAGGCAGCAATGATGGATGGTGCAAGTCGTATGCAGAAGATCCGACATGTAGACCTGCCAGGTATCCTACCTACGATTGTAATTATGTTAATTTTCAGCTGTGGTAATATTGTAAATATCGGGTTGGATAAGGTTTACCTGATGCAGAACAGCTTAAATGCAGATGTATCAGAGGTAATCTCTACCTTTGTCTATAAAGTCGGTGTTGTAAATGCGGACTTTGGATTTTCTACGGCATCGGGCTTGTTCCAGTCGGTAGTAAGCTTTACCTTGCTGCTTGCAGTGAATAAGATCAGCAAAATAGTGACTGAAACAAGTTTGTGGTAAAGGAGGAGAAAAATGAACAAAAAATTCAAAAATCAAAGTGTGAAAGATAAGATTTTTATCTCAACGATATACTTACTTCTGGTTGTGATATTTATCATTGTTGCTTATCCCTTGATCTACATTGTAAGTGCTTCTTTTTCGGATCCACAAGCTGTTATTAGTGGAAAAGTTGTATTCCTTCCGGTGTCACCAACACTTAGAGGTTATGCTGCGGTGTTTCAGAATCATAAGATTGTCACAGGATTTATAAACTCTATGTCGTACATGGTATTCGGTACGCTGATAAACATTGTTATGACTATCCTATGTGCTTATCCATTATCCAGAAAAGAATTTACAGCGAGAAATAAGTTGGCGGCAGTCTTTGTATTTACTATGTATTTCAGTGGCGGATTAGTGCCTTCCTATATTTTAGTGAACAAATTAGGGCTGATTAACTCACCGCTTGCTATGATTATTCCGACTGCTATGTCCACCTATAATATGATTATCTGTCGTACCTATATGCAAAATTCTATTCCGGATGAATTGTATGAAGCGGGTCAGATTGATGGCTGTACACCTTGGATCTATTTAAAGAAGGTGGTAATACCGCTTTGCAAACCGATTATTGCTGTATTGATTCTGTATTATGGAGTTGCAAAATGGAATAATTACTTTGATGCTATGCTGTATTTAAAGAAGGATTCCTTACAGCCATTAACGATTGTTATGCGTGAGATCCTGATACAGAACAAGATTGATTACACAATGATCAGAGACGCAAAAACGGCGTCTGAGCTTCAGGGCTTAACACAATTATTAAAATATTCAACCATTGTAGTGGCATCCATACCGGTTCTTATTATTTATCCATTTGTACAGAAGCACTTTGTAAAAGGTGTAATGATTGGAGCAGTGAAAGGCTAATAAATATGAAAAAAGGAATATTGGAATGCTGTGTTGATTCCGTTGAATCAGCAATCAATGCGCAAAGGGGCAAAGCAGACAGAATTGAGCTATGCGCAAATCTGGTCATCGGCGGAACTACGCCTACGAAATCCCTATTTGAAGAGGTTCGAAAGCATACCGATATAAAAATTCATGTGTTAATTCGACCAAGATATGGGGATTTCTGTTATTCTGAATACGAAATTGAGATGATACGCCGTGATATTCGCCTTTTCTCAGAGCTGGGGGCAGATGGTATCGTCCTTGGGACCTTGAACCCGGATGGTACACTTAATCTTCCTGCGATGAGAATGCTTATCAGCGAGGCGATAGGAATGTCGGTGACATTACACAGAGCATTTGATATGTGTAAGGATCCCTTTGATACACTTGAGAATGCAATCTCCTTGAACATAGACACCATTCTTACTTCGGGACAGGAAAATGACTGTACGAAGGGTGCACTTATGTTACAGAGTTTAATACAGAGGGCAGCCGGAAGAATTGATATTTTAGCTGGTGGCGGTATCGAGGCAGAAGTAATCCGAAAGCTGTATTCGATTACCGGATGCACCAGTTATCATATGTCAGGAAAGTACATATTGCCTAGTAAAATGCAATATCGTAATCCAAATGTGAATATGGGCCTTCCATCCTTGAGCGAATATGAAATATATCAGACAGACGAAAGTAAAATCGTCTCAGCAAGACAGGTGTTGGATAGCTTAATATAAATTACTGAGAAAGAGGATAAGCATATGTTTTCGGAAGAAATCAGAATAAAAATTGAACAACCCTTTCAACAGCAGCTGCTTTACCTTGGGGATTTGGCAAATGAAATTCTTGCCTACCTAGAGCAAGGTGACCGCGATGTAGCAGATGCTGTGAAATGGCTTTATGCTACAATGCCCGTGAGTGATGCAGTGGATTATCCATTTTCTCTTATATTACAATATGCTGAACATGGAGTTTTCTTATATCATCATGGACCGTTTGCAAAAAAAGTTCCGATTGAGCTTTTCTTGAATTATGTTCTTCTACACCGCGTAAATAATGAAGATTTGGTCTCATGCCGTAGATTTTTCTATGATTTACTTCATGAAGAGATAGAAAATTGCGACATGAAGGAAGCAGTCAAAATAATTAATTATTGGTGTGCCAAGGAGGTTACCTATCGGGCAAGTGATCAGAGAACCATATCGGCACTTACTGCATATCGCAGCGGCTTCGGCAGATGCGGGGAGGAGTCCACCTTCGCGGTATCGGTTTTTCGTAGCATAGGCATCCCCGCAAGACAGGTATATGTACCACTGTGGTCTCATTGCGATGATAATCATGCCTGGGTTGAGGTCTGGTGTGATGGGGCGTGGCATTACCTGGGGGCGTGTGAACCGGAGGAAGTTCTTAATAAGGGGTGGTTTACAAACGCAGCATCCAGAGCCATGATGATTCATTCCAGATGGTTTGGACTCACTCTGCCTCAGGATGCAGTTGTAGGTAAAAAAGGAATTGCCACAATTATTAATCATTTACAGCTTTATGCTCGGTCGAAAGAGCTTATCATTACAGTCCAAGACGAGAATAAACAACCTCGTGCTGGCGTGACTGTCTGTTTTGAGGTGCTGAATTATTCCGAATTTGGAAATATTGCGACTACAACAACGGACCAGTACGGAAAGACGAGAATAGTAACCGGATTGGGCAGTATTCATATATCAGCGCAGGATGGTAATCTGTATGCAGATTATCTATTGAACACACAGAAGGAGGAGCAATGTACCTTAATATTGCGTCCAATCAAGATAAAATTAGGTGAGTGGAAGGAATTGGAATCGATCGCTCCAATTGATTGTGTGCCTACACCGATTGTGTTATCGAAAGAAGAAAGACTTAGAAATGAGCAAAAGTTAAACGAGGCAACAAAAAAGCGGCTGAGCAAGATTGCACAATTCTATAAAGCAGAAGAAGCAGATCAAATTGCTTCTTATTATAATGAAGATAAAGAGGCTGTTCTATCGATATTAAAAAAAGCTTCCGGTAATTTTGCAGAGATTATCGATTTTCTTCAAAGAATCAAGGATCAAAAGCTCGATCGGACTCTGGGCGTCCGTCTCCTATTGAGCTTAAGCGATAAGGATTATCTGGATGTAAAAGCAGAGATGCTCATCAATCATATGAAAGCGTTGGCCGATTATAAGGATTCATATCCGGAGGAGATTTTTGATTCCTATCTTCTATGCCCAAGGGTACACTTTGAGCGTTTAACCGATGAGGCAGAATTTTTGTACATTTATCTGCAGGAGAAGAAAGATCGAATGGGCGCGGCTCCGAAAGATATATGGAACCATATTAATAATCTGATATTATCCATACCGGAAAAAGAATATGGGCAGCTCATTACTTCAGCAAAAGGCTGCTTTTTATCAGGTATTGGAAGCAGGTTGTCCAAGGAGATCTTATGTATCAGAGTTCTTCGTTATATGGGAATACCTGCAAGGATGAATCCAGTTGATGGTAGCATGGAATATTATGAAAAGGGTGAATTTGTTCCGATTGAAGAAAAGCAGGTACATGCCAAGGCTTGTGTGGTCTTTGAAGGTGATGACAATATGCAGTGGAAATATTCACAAAATTGGAGTATCGGAAAATGGGGTGCAAATGGTTTTCAGACACTCCAGCTATATGGACAGATTACCACTGATAAATTAGGAAGCTTAGAGCTGGAAGACGGAATCTATCGTGTAATTACCTGCAATCGATTGCCAAACGGTAATATTTTTGCAAAAGAATACTGCTTTGAAGTGAAAGACGGACAGGATACAAAGATTGTCTTATCCATAAAGCAGGCAGAGCTTTCACAGATGCTCGAAGAAATTGAACTGCCGGAGGTTGAAGTTCAATGGAGGAAACGTGAGGTATCAGTGAGAAAATTGGTGGGCTCCTCGAAAGCGTTATTTCTTTGGTTAGAGGTGAATCGGGAACCAACTGAGCATATTTTGAATGAATTATATGAGTCCTCCGACCAAATGAACCGGTTAGGTACAAAAATTTATATTGTATTAAAAGGCGAAGAAGATTTGCAGGATATCACTTTATGCAGAACGACTAAAGTATTGGAAAATGTCGAAATTCTTTATGATTCATCGGAAACGAATGCACAGGTTCTGGCAAGACGTATGTATGTGGATCCGGATAAGCGGCCACTCATTATTGTTGCAAAAAAAGACTTTATCGGAACCTATGCAACAAGCGGGTATAATGTTGGAACTGCGGACATGCTGATACGTGTCTTAAGTGCAGTATAGAAGTAAGGTCAAAGAAAGTCATAACTGCGTAGACAGGTCTATGCTTAATCATTTTTCGAGTAGGCTATTATAAGGGAGGATATAAAAGCATGAATGAAGTAGTGAAAGCCAGAAACGAGAGAACAAAGTGGTATTGTGATGCACGATTTGGAATGTTTATACACTGGGGCTTGTATGCAATTCCAGCTCGCGGTGAGTGGGTTCGCAGTACAGAGCAAATCACCAAAGAAGCATATGAACCATATATGAATGAATTTTATGCAGAAAATTACGATCCCAAGGAATGGGCGAGAATCGCAAAAGAAGCAGGTATGAAATACGCGGTTTTAACGGCCAAGCATCATGATGGATTTTGCTTATTCAATACCAAATATACGGATTTTAATTCGATGAATGCACCTTGTAAAAGAGATTTGGTACAAGAATACGTAGAGGCCTTCCGTGAACAAGGAATCAAGGTAGGCTTGTATTTCTCGATCATCGACTGGCGTCATGAGGATTTTCCTCACTTTGGTGACCGCCATCACCCGATGCGTAAACACGAGGAATATAGTAATGATGAGCGTAACTTTGACCGTTATCTGGAGTTTATGCATGGACAGGTAAGAGAATTGCTTACGAATTATGGGAAGCTTGATCTGATGTGGTTCGATTTCTCCTATGATGATATGAAATGCGATAAGTGGAAAGCGGCTGAATTGATTCAGATGGTACGTGAGATCCAGCCACACATCATTATTGATAATCGATTGGAAGGAAGTGCAGAGGATGCAGGTTCTATCAGAACCTTGAATCCCACTCCATTTTCCGGTGATTTTGCCTCTCCGGAGCAGATGATACCACCTGCTTGTATCTGCGATGTAGCCGGTAATCCCATTCCCTGGGAAGCATGTATTACCCTGAATAATAACTGGGGCTATAGCGCTCACGATAAACATTACAAATCCTCGAAATTAGTTGTTAGAACATTGGTTGAATGTGTAAGCAAGGGCGGCAATTTAATTCTTAATGTCGGTCCGACAATAAAAGGAGAATTTCCGGAGGAATCCGTTACAATTTTAAAAGAAGTTGGTACGTGGATGAAGGACAATGGAAAAAGTATCTATGGATGTACCTTCTCTGATTATGCGAAACCAGAATGGGGACGATTTACGCAGAATGGGAATAAACTCTATGCGCATGTGCTGGAAGAGCAGGTGGGAGCGATCTGCCTGCCCAAGATGGCTGGTAGGGTGAAATCAATGCGACTGATCAAAGATGGTACAGAAGTCAAGGAGTCCTTCTTCTGGAATCTAAAGGAATACTCAGAAAATGCGTATTTCTTCTTTGACTGTCATGCATTTGACTGCTATCCATTACCGGATGAAAAGGATACTGTTGTGGAAATTACATTAAATGAGGAATAGTTGAGCAACGATACAAAGGAAGCAGAGGTGAAGACGCATTGCAGATTGTATCCGATTATAACATGAGGTATATCGTACGCTATCTGACGAAGGAGGATGTAAAGACAAGAAGGGACGATGGTTCGTTCTGTGAATTCTTTCAGGGTGATTATCTGGAAGAAATGCTGCTTTGGACAGATGATAAAAAAGGCATTCTCTATATCGGAGTGGGAGAAGAGAATCTAAAGGATGCAAATGTAATAAAAGAGCTTGCGGCGAAAGCCTGCCGTGAGCTTGAAAAAAGGAAAATCTATGATTTCCAGGCTGATATCAGTGCGATAGTAAGGGCTGGAAATCCGGAGGCATTAAAGCTCTTTGTATTGGGCTTGCATCTGGGCAGCCAGGGTATCAAAAGCTATAAGCATGAGAAAGAAAATACCGAATACCATGTTCAACTTTCCGGAATTGAGAGTATAACACCTGAAAACACAGAGAAGCAGATAGAAGAAGGTCTTTGTATTGGAAAATCAGTTCAATTTGCAAGAGATATGGTGAACAAGCCGGGAAATCTATTACGACCGGAGGAATTTGTGAATTTTATTTGTGAGTTTCTGAAGGATACTTCGGTTGAAGTAGAAATACGCTCCGGAGAAGCAATAAATAAAATGGGTGCCTTTATGACAGTTGGAAGCTCCAGCAAATTTCCGCCATATTTGATTCTATTACGCTACAGGGGTAATCCTGATACACAAGAGATAACTGGTCTGATCGGAAAAGGTGTTACCTCTGATACTGGAGGTTATTGCTTGAAATCAAGTAAGGCTTTAATTGGTAATAAAGGCGATATGGGTGGTGCGGCAGCAGTAGTTGGAACGGTCTATGCTTTAGCTATGTCTAAGGCAAGGGTCAATGTCACCTGTGTTCTTCCGATCTGTGAAAATCGGATATCGGATCATTCCTTTCTGCCTGGGGATGTGATTACCTCCTATTCCGGAACCACCATTGAAATTAAGAACACGGACGCGGAAGGCAGATTGATCTTAGCCGATGCCATGACCGTGGCGGTGAAAGAAGAACGAGTTACGAGAGTTCTGGATATAGCTACCCTGACGGGAGCTGTAGTAGTAGCACTTGGATTTACCTATACCGGTGTTTTGTGTGACAATGAGGTGTTGTGGAAAGAATTTATTCAGGCTTCGAATAAAAGCGGAGAAAAATTCTGGCGACTGCCTTTTGATAAGGAACACATAAAGATGCTCGAGACACCGATCGCGGATATTAAGAACCTGGGTGAGGACTACTGCGGAACCATTACAGCAGGTTTATTTGTCCGGCACTTTGCTGAAAATATTCCTTGGATCCACCTTGACATTGCAGGAACAGCATGGCTGGATACAACCTATTATGAATATCAGGAGAAATTTGCCACAGGAGCTCCGATAGAAACTTTATTTGAATGGCTGCGTACTACATAATAATGTGGAGGACTGTCGCGTATTTAAGTTTGAATCTGCTTTGTAAATACCAAGTCCCCTCACCAGATAAGGATACTTATCTGGTATGGGGACTTGGTACTAATTTCGCTAATTAAATTGGTTCATGCGACAGTCCATAATGATTACGTTCCTAATTATGGTGCCGCGTATTTCCTTCCCGGAGAGCAACCTCGGCTACTACATTAGCTACATGCTCTGAAACGGATTTGTTGAGTGGAGATGGAAGAATGTTTTCTGCATTTAACTCAGAAGCAGGTACCATTTCTGCGATAGCATATGCTACGCTCTGTTTCATGCTTTCGGTAATGTTCTTAGCATTTACCGCCAGGGCACCTTTAAAGATACCGGGGAACACTAATACGTTATTAATCTGATTCGGATAATCTGAGCGACCGGTTCCTATGACTAGGGCACCCCCAAGCTTTGCTTTTTCCGGCATTATCTCCGGTGTTGGATTAGCTAATGCAAATACGATTCCCTGATTCATGGAAGCCACCATTGCTTCCGTTACCAGATCGGGGCGTGATACACCGATAAATACGTCTGCGCCCTTCATAGCGTCTCCTAATAGCCCCTGAATCCTATTTTGATTGGTTATGCGCGATAGCATTTGCTGCTCTTCGTTTAAACCACCATCTCCTTCGCATAAAATTCCATTTTTATCACAAAGAATAAGTTCACCGAATTTCATGCTAAGTAGTAATTTTGCGATTGCAACACCGGCGCTTCCGATACCATTGACAACGATTTTCAAAGTACCCATTTTTTTGCCAGTTACCTTAATTGCATTAATAAGTGCAGCAGCTACCACGATCGCAGTTCCATGCTGATCATCATGAAAAACAGGAATATCGCAAAGCTCCTTCAGACGTCTTTCAATTTCAAAGCAACGGGGTGCAGAGATATCCTCGAGGTTTATTCCGCCAAAGCTTTGTGAGATTAGATAAATGGTCTGAACAATCGTATCGGTATCTTTTGAATTAATGCAGATGGGAAATGCATCCACATCTGCAAATTCCTTAAATAATGCACATTTGCCTTCCATAACAGGCATGCCTGCAGCAGGACCGATATCCCCGAGGCCAAGCACCGCAGTACCATCCGTGATGACGGCTACCAGGTTGCCGCGGCGCGTTAGCTGGAAGGATTTTTGATAGTCGTTAGCAATCGCACGACAGGGCTCTGCTACACCGGGGGTATATGCAAGTGATAAATCTTCTCTTGTTTGGATTTTTTTACGGGAGATAACTTCGATCTTACCTTTGAGTTCATAATGTAAATCAAGTGACTGCTTGTTAATATCCATGGTTTCCTCCAAATTTACGTTTTGAGTTGATTGTAAACCTATTATAGATGTATTTTGCAAAGGTATCCAATACATATAAACCAATGAAGGTTATAAATAAAAGGTTATAACAGATCTTCAAGGGTAGAAATAAGCGCCTGATAAATAAAATGATATAATTCTTATTCGTTTTTATATATTTGACTATATTGATGGCCGAATTTACAATAGGATCAATAAAACCAGCTGTTTGGGCGGGAAATTAAAGGAAGAGGTATAAGGAGGATTTATTGGATGAATAGAGACAACAAGACAGGCTGCAGAATGGAGCACGATTCCATTGGGGTGAGAGAGGTTCCCTCCGATGCTTATTACGGTGTACAGACTCTAAGAGCTCATGAAAATTTTAATATTACCGGGTTAAGCATGCATCCGGAAATGATGATAAGTATTGCACAGATAAAAAAGGCAGCGGCAATCACTAATTATGAAGCCGGAAGATTGGATAAAAAACGCGCAGATGCCATCAGCATAGCATGTGATGAGATAATTGAAGGGAAAATGCAGGATCAATTTATTGTCGATCCAATTCAAGGTGGCGCGGGAACATCCTGGAACATGAATGCAAATGAAGTTATAGCAAACCGTGCCATTGAGATCCTTGGAGGAAAGAAGGGTGACTATAAAATAGTCAACCCGAATAACCATGTAAATTATGGACAGTCCACAAATGATGTATACCCTTCCTGCGGACGCATGACCGTTCTAAAACTATTTGATAAGGCGCAGAAGCAACTGACGGTTCTATATAATGCTTTAGTAAAGAAAGCGGACGAATTTGATTCAGTAATAAAAATGGGAAGAACCCAGCTTCAGGATGCGGTACCGATCCGGTTAGGGCAGGAATTCAAGGCATACAGTGAAGCAGTAAAAAGAGATATCAGAAGAATTGATTATGCAAGGGACGAACTGAGATACCTTAATATGGGAGGAACGGCGGTCGGGACCGCATTAAATGCAGATGTATATTATGTGCAGAATATTATCCCTAAGTTAGCTGAGATATCAGGGCTGACGCTGTACCAGGCAGATAACCTGATTGATGCAACGCAGAATCTGGACAGCTATGTTATGGTATCTTCCATATTGAAGACCTGTGCTGTCAATCTGTCTAAAATGTCCAATGATCTGCGGTTGATGTCATCCGGTCCCAGAACGGGCTTTGGAGAAATCAATCTGCCTGCAAAACAAAATGGATCCTCCATTATGCCGGGGAAGGTTAATCCGGTGATCCCTGAGGTGATGAACCAGGTAGCCTTTCATGTTATTGGTAACGATGTGACCATAACTATGGCGGCGGAAGCAGGACAGTTGGAATTAAATGCATTTGAGCCGATTATTTTCTATAAGCTGATTCAATCTATAGAGACTTTAACGAATGCGGTTGATACGCTGGTTAACAACTGTATTCTTGGAATAACAGCAAACGAAGAGCAATGCAGGCAGATGGTTGAAAGCAGCGTAGGTATTATTACAGCAATCTGCCCCTATGTAGGATATGAAAAAGCCGCAATTATCGCAAAGGAAGCGATTAAAACAGGAGCGGAGGTTAAAAAGCTCATATTAAGAGATAAATTGTTATCAGAGAAGGAGCTCGAGCGGATTATGAATCCTTATGAGATGACAGAGCTAGGAGCCTAGAATTTCGTTCATAAATGAACCAAACCTACGATAGGAGGACGAGATTCCAAGAGAAAATATACCCTAACCACCGGCTTGCTGATACTACGGCGTAAAAACGGGAGAGATTGATATGTTCAAAAATATGGAATATGTTTATGAAGTATATAAAGAAAAGAGCTTTTCAAAAGCAGCAAAAAAGCTCTATATATCTCAGCCGTCACTGAGCTTGACCATTAAAAAAATGGAAGAGAGCATCGGACATCCGATTTTTGATCGGAGTACCAATCCGATTAGCCTTACAGAGTGTGGTAACGAGTATATCAAATGCATCAGAGGGATTATGGATTTAGAGGAAGGCTTTCAGAGTTACCTTGAGGATTTAAGCGGCTTAAAAACCGGAGAGCTTACTATCGGCTCCAATCATATATATGCTTCTTATATATTGCCCTTAATAATGGCAGAATTCACAAAAACCTATCCGATGATAGAGGTAAGACTGCTAGAAGCAAATACGGCACTATTAGAGAAACAATTACTTTCAGGCGCTTTAGATCTTGTAATTGATAATTATGATTTCAATGAGAAAATATGTACAAAGCACTTTGCTTTTCATGAACACTTAATTTTGATGGCACACAAATCGTTTCTGTCAAATGAGGCAGCGGTGGATTATAGCTTAACATTGAGTGATATACGCAAAGGGAAGCACTTAAGGGAGAATACAAAAGCCGTACCACTGCAATTATTTAAAGAGGAACCATTTGTTCTATTAAAGAGTGGCAATGACAGCCGTACACGTGCCAACCGAATGTGTCAGAACAGCGCTTTTACACCGAAGGTTGTAATTGAAGTAGATCAATTGGCCACTGCATATAACATTGCGGGTAATGGAATGGGAATAACCTTTATCAGTGATACACTTGCAAAGAAAGCAGGCTTGAATCAGGATGTCTTATTTTATAAATTAGAGGATACCTGTGCTATGAGAGAGGTATACTTCTATTATAAAACAAACAAATATTTTACTCGGGCAATGGAGGAATTTCTTTCATTTGCAAATCGAATGGTAAACCCATCTTAAATAGCTTTGAACACGAAGGAAGGGTTTTGGTACATCTAAAAATACATCCTAGCGACTATCACCTACCCATATGACAATAAAAAGCGCATCGGCTTTCGAGCCGATGCGCTTACTAATTTTGCAGCGGATAACGGGAATCAAATATTGCAAAGCTAATTATTTATTGTATTTCCTCTTAGGCTTTCAAAAGCACCATATATATTTACAATACCAAAACCCCATTCCCTGCTGGGATATGTTCGAGTGGGTTCCCGAATTGCCCCTCTCAATAACAGATTCTTTACATCCGTTCCATCCATATGATCAAGGGCTCCCCTAACAATACCCCATTCCTGCATCATTGCAGCAATCCCGGATGTATGTGCTGTAGCCACACTGGTACCTGACATGGTCGTATAACCGTTCCCTAAGGACGGACCTATGATATTTACTCCAGGTGCTGCCAAAGTTGGGGATATACGTTCAGCTCTGGTAAAACCTCTGCTTGAATAGATGTAAAAGCTGTCGTTAGAAATATCATATGCCGTTGCCACAATTGGTATGATTGAATTTGCCGGATCTGTTAGGGTTGTGTAGGGTGTTGAATTGATAAAAAAGGTATCTTTACCGATAAAGCTATTAATCGGAAGCCAGATATTAAAGTGTAAAGGCAGAGTTCTATCCGTTTTATTAATCGTAATACTCCAAATTCCTTCTGTGGGATCAAGAAATCTTACAATAACCAGTTGCGAACCGGACCGTGAGCCTACCAATTGAAAATAGATACTTATCGAAGTTGTTTCAAAGATAAAGTCAACCTCTCTTCTCTCATTTATCCTTGGTGCAATGACCGGTATAACTTCCCCTCCCGGGGAAGTTATACCAACCCCATACGTATTCGGTATATCCCCCCAGATTTCAAAATAAAGACCTTTTTCATTCGGCCCTACATTCAATTCTACGGTATTTACATCGATACCCCGTGGCATTATCCCCTCATAATGATGCCTGCTATTACCCTCATTACCGGCAGCTATGGTGACTGCAATATTCTCGAGTTGTGCAATGGATGATAGATATGTACTTAGTGCATCAGATACATCATGGGATCCTTGTGAGGTTCCTAGCCCAATGCATATTGATATCGGTTGATTATATTTTGCTGCCGTTTTTAATAGATATTTTATTCCTAACATGATATCATTTTCCTGATAACAGATTACATCCTGGGGCACGAGATAGAAATCTCTAATACTTTTTTTGGGTGGTTTTAATTTCACTACTAATAATTCTGCATCCGGTACGACTCCGGAAAATCCGTTAGCGAAATCTTCATTACCCGCTGCAATACCAGCCAAAAATGTGCCATGTCCTATCACATCAGTGCTTGGTACAATTGATAACGGATCATCACTGCGAAGTGCAAGATTAATCTCATTTCTTGTATATTCTGTTCCATAGTAGAGACCTTCGGGAGGATTGCCGCCCTGTATGGATTGATCCCAGATGGAAACAATCTTTGAAGTACCATCCGCTTTGATGAATGCTTTATGAGTATAATCTATTCCGGTATCTACAATTCCGATCAGGACTCCTTGCCCTCGCAGATTAAGTCCCGGAATACTCCTTAGTCTATTCACTCCGGAAGCCTCTAAGCTATGCTCATCCATTAATCCAAATAGCCGTATAAAGACCTTATATCCATACTCATCAAGTGATCTTGTAGGCACTAAATATTCAGGGACATAAACGGCTGAAAAGGTTGTATCTATTGGAATAGCACAGATTTCACTATTTGCGAGTTCTGCAGTGGATGATAACTCATAATCAGCTATAAAATCGCGATACTCTTCACTTATTATGCCATTACTACAGTCTCTATTCATATTATAATACTCCAAAACACTATTTATCATAATATATGATGATTCTGTATTTCAAATTCTTGATATTTTAGAACCGCCAATGTCCTTTAAACTTTCTTTCATGCGTTATATTCCAGCTAGATTTTCGCAGAGATATTATACTTACTGCTTCCTGTGCTTACCATTTTCCTGAATGTGTGCCATATTGTTATAGGACTCATATACTCTATCGGCAATAGCAAGTGCTTTGGGAATTGTGGAACGCAGGAACTGCCTATGGGCAGTTCCTTATCGCTCAACCCCAGATAATTTCGCATCCCTGACACTCATCCTGGCGACTATCGTCTACCAATATGACATATAAAAGGAGGGCACTCTGGGATGTGTCCTTCTGACTAGGTGGATATTACTTCGGTAAATTCAATGCTTCGGCTCTGAAATATACGCTTGATTGTATCGACCGTCGGCTCGTGCGATGGGCGATGTGTAAATATAAAAGATTCCGTAGGCATAGACGTTGGGAATTAAAAACCAGGAAAGCCCTTGTTTAATGCTTGTCGGTTGGTTAGGATATGGTCGCCAGGTGACCTTTTTAACCCATATAGTAGTATTCTAAAGTGATCAATCAGCTGCTCCTTAAAATCAAAATCTGGATAACGGATGCACCATTCAAAAATAACGCCCCTAATTGCCAAGATTAAGTGATTTGCAAGGGTTTCAGCAGGAATATCTTCTCTTATCTCTCCAGCTTTGATACCTTTTTCCAAGGTTTCATGAAATATTATATAAAGCTCCCGACCATAGCTTAAGGCAGAAGTAGTATCAATTGCTTTTGTTAAGTGAGACTTATATAATGTTTTCATATTCTCCAGTCCGATCTTATGCTCAATATAATCTGCGATTTTTTCAGCTAATATAATTAAGCAATCAAAGGAGCCTTTAGTATCAGATAGTGATATTAAATAGGATTTGTAATCTTTATCTGCTTTATCTGTGTATTCATTCACCAAATCTATGATAAGTGCATCCTTGGATTCGTAATGCACATAAAATGAACCTTTCGATACACCTGCGGCGACTACGATAGAATCTACACTTACATTCTCTATTCCATGTTCCTGAGCTAATAGGCTGGCTGCTTCAAAAATTTTTCTTTTTGTTTCAGCTGCACTTAATTTTCTCTTATTTATACGCTCTTTACTCATTGTATACTCCCTATAATTCGCAAAATAATTGACTTTGAGTTCTACTAAAGTTATAATATGATTACAATGACTTCGGTCATTGAAATTCTTATCGTAATCACTAACATCATTATAGCTTATAATTTAACTTATTTCTATTATTAAAAAACAGCTCCTATTTTATGGGTAAGTTCTACACCACAGGAAAGCGAAGCTATATGAAGTAATCACTATGAAAGACTTTATTTGATACTGTTTGGAACCACTGTTACTCCTTGCGAATGTAACCGCGTTCTAAATAAACCATCATGTGGTAGGAGAACCAAACCAATCCACAGTATCTCCAACAGTATAGCATACAGTCCTTGGAGAGGGACTATAAACACTATTACTAAATAATACGAGGAGACCAATATGAGCATATTAAAGAAATGGAACAAGGTTTTGATTTCTTCTCTTTTGTTTATGCTGTTGATAGGAGCGATGAACAGTAAGACAAAGGAAGTTTATGCTGCTTCGAAGGACTCGAAAAGCGAATACTTTAATTCAAGCTCAGTTTATTTGAATTTTAAAGATAAGAAATCTACCTCCTATGATTTTGATATTAAAGCAGAGAAGCTAAAAATCGTTAAATCTTATACCTGGTATGTGGGGGAAGATAAAGGGGATCCAAATGCTGTTTTAATTCACAGTAGGACCGGCATTGTTACTGCCAAAAAGGCAGGCACCGCCTACATCCGCTGTAAAATTACTCTCAAGGATGGTACCATCCTACGTCCTGAAGCAAAGGTGGTGGTCAGAAATAATATTACCAAGGTGGATATCAGCAATATTCCGAAGACCATGAAGATTCCTGCGGGAGAGTCCATGGATTTTAACAGGGTTGTTTTGAATACCGACGCTGGAAAGGGCATGCAGTCGAAGGGTATTACCAGATGGGAAATCAAGGATGATACCTCGGAGACAGGTTACATTACGGAGAGTGGCGCAGTATTCCCTACGAAGGCCGGCTCATTTTCTGTTCGGGCAATCTGCTTCCAGAGCAAAGAGAAGTATAACCTGTGGTTAGAGAATAAGCAAAAGAACGAGAAGCTTATAACAGCCTCCAGCCCATGGTATCAGATTA
>JAEZLZ010000022.1 GCA_023415055.1 Bacillota bacterium
GAGGAGCTATTTGATGCTTTCCTTGACCAAATCTACCAGGCTTCCCCGTAAGACTGTTTATTTTGATGGAGTGTTCAATTTGTTATTGCAATTTACGTTTATAATTTAGGTAGAAAACTATCGCAAAATACGTTTGCTAGTATCTTAATTCGCTCTAATAACAAGGTAAATATACAGATTCTGAGGTGTCTTTAGCGAATTAAGTCAACCACTGCAAGTTGACAATAATTGTAGACATGTTATGATTTAATAAAATCCAATATATGGAAATTATGAAAGCAGTGATGGTATGAATAAAACGATATCTGCTATAGTAGGGGTAACGGAACCGACACCAAGTCAGTACGCGGCAAAACCGCTTTGGATGAAAAATCTCAATTTTATTGGAAAATTAGTACTCAAGGTACTCTATTTTGGGGTTTTAGGTGTTTTTGCTGTGATTGTAGCTTTTAATTTAGTCATATTAGTAAAATCATTATCTGCAAAAAACAGTACAGTAGATGTTTTGGGTTTTCGTCCGCTCGCAGTACTAAGTGGAAGCATGTCGCCGAGCATCAATTACGGTGACCTGATAATTGTTCAGAGCGTACAAGCAACATCAATTAAGGAAGGTGATGTGGTTACCTATAGTTTAGGCAACAATGTGCTGGTTTCACACAGAATCCTCCATGTCGTGAAAGAAAATGACACACTTTCATTTATTACAAAGGGTGACGCAAATAACGTAGCGGACAAGCAGGTCAGCGCAAATCAGATTATAGGTAAATGTTATGTCGTTGTTCCCCTTTTGGGATATATATCTATAATTGGATCCAATACAACCGGGAAGATTGTCCTTATCATGGTTCCTCTATTTTTCTTTTTCATTATTATTCAAGCACCAAAGTTCGTTAAGAAAATACGGAATTATATCCGTATTCTTAAAATAAAAATAGAAAAGGTGATGTAATGTGAAAAAGGCAATGCTGGCGCTGGCACTGGCGAGTGTAATCTCGTTTGGAGCCGTTTCCGGAACCTTCGCAATGTACAGTGCAGAAATCAAAACTGGCACAAACACTATCAGTTCAGCAGATTTTGTTCTGTCAGGCATAAACCTTGACGCAACAGGGACAAAGGCATATACTTTCCCTCGTACTGGAGTGAAGAATAATTATTATGCCGTAGCTCCTGGATCAAGCGGTACTGTTTATTTTACTATTACAAGTAAAAGCACTGTAGGCATGAACTATGCAATAAATTTGTATCGGAGCTCAACAATCGGCAATATTCAATATAAGCTTTACGAGAAAGGATTTCCAGGTTGGGATAATATTTCTCTTTCCAGCGTTACCGACGGGGCCGTTGTTGACGGCATGACACTTACTCAGTCTGCCTCTCAAGCATATCAATATAACGGTGGATGGGTAACGCAGGAGTATAAAATTGACTGGGTATGGCCTGTAACCACACCTGGGAACGACGATAACGCTTACATCAATAAGGAAGAAAAATTCATGATTGATGTTGTAGGTACGTCGGCGCTCGGTGATGATTTTGCTTATGTTTCCGGATCAATCAACAATGGTTCTTACAGTAAGACTTATGATGGTATGTACAAGATAACCAGAGACACTACCGGCAGGTATACCATTGACCTGAGTAATGATTATCAGGTATATGTTAATCCTAACGCCAGCAATCCAACGGTTAATCTTTCTACGGGCCACAGCCAATATTCTCTTGTTTTTACAAATAAAGATCTCAGGCCCGCAGCAGGATCCTTCGAGTTCTCTGGCAAATGGAATGACACTAGTTACTCTCATCCCACCGCGGACTTGAAGATTTACTTCAGCAAGCTCGGGAATTTATCTGATCCCAGCTAATTTATCCTGTTTGATATCCTGTGGCACTTCCTATTTCAAATAAAAAATGGTCAAGGCGAAAATCATGCAGCCAAAAGGGTTTGCTGCCTGTGTAATTGCGGGTGGTAAACCCTTTTTTTCTTTGCTTAATACGGCGTTTGTTATAGTTCTCACATATTCTGTATCCTCCATTAAATCAGTCTTTTGTCTAAAGACAAGAGGAAAATTACCCTAAATACTTTGCCTCTGGCTTTAATTATACGAATTGAGTTAGACTTTCCATTACTATGACATGCTGTTGGCCGAACCGCGCATTATTGCTATAACATGCATATCATTTTTTTGATTTTGTTCCTCATATACTCCGATTATCACTTATTAAACTTTTCACCCTTTTTATTGTTGCAGTCCCTTTATTGGGCACCCATGAACCATAGACATCAATTAATCCTTACAAGACTTCCATAGCTGTACCTTACAAATAATAGCTATTTAGAATATTTTACCACATAGCAATCGTTGTTTCAACGACGTTCGTCATAAAATGCGAAAACCATCAAAGGAATGATGATTGTTCCCCGGATGTTACCGTTTCACTATTCCGCGTAAGCTGCATACAGTATGCATTTGCCCTTACCCCTCATGTTTCTTCAGAATCTACCGAAGCTCCTCAGTTACTTTTCTTCGGTTATCGCCGACTGCCTGCGGACTGCGCAGTTCAAAGTCATGGGCTATCTCGTTGTATGTCCGCTTATCTTTGTTTGGGGCTCATTCCAGCCATCACACATGCCGATAGATAGAAAGAACGAACATCACCCTCTCCCGGTATTTGAGTTGTAAAATATATTTTATAATCTCGTCAGTTATCATTTTCAGACGCAGATAAGAATCCAGCAAGGTGTTCTGCGGACTGTGCGGCTATCGGTTCAGCGGCAACCTGCAATACTGCGGTCGAAATAAAGATAAGCAGGTAACATACCGTTGCGGTAGACGGCACTATGTCGGCAGCGGGCACTGCGGCAACAAAGATGTAAACCGGGATTATCTGGAGGATTTCCTCTTAAAGCGCCTCGGTGAGCTGGTGTTCAATGAAGACCGCATCCCGGCGCTGATACAGGCGTATTACGATTCCTGCGGCGACCTTATCGGCGAAGCTGCCGATCGCCTGCGGGAGATACGCAAAAATCTGAAAGTCGCCGAGGAGAAAATCAGCAACATCGTAAACGTCATTGCCACGACCGGCAGCGCGGCGCTGTCGCACAACCTTGAAC
>JAEZLZ010000025.1 GCA_023415055.1 Bacillota bacterium
GGTTGAGTGAAAACTTAAATTCCAGTGTAAATTTAAATTCCGTTATGCCGACTTAATTCCATTTTATATAGGTTTGAGCTATATATTAAGTATTAAAATATAGTATAATAGCCTTACAGGAAATGTCGGGAATAAAAAACTGCACAGCAAAAAAACGACTGGGGTGATTTGTAAAAAACTAAATTCCACTCGTTTGGGATAGATTATTGAGGTTTCTCTATCCGCTGGTTAGTAAAAAGTTTTAGGGTTACTTTTTCAGCAGTACAGGGGTCAGAACGATATCATCGGGTGATATCTCCCTTAGTCCGAATGCATTGACTGCATCTTTATCAAGCAGCATTTGGGCCAGCTTAATGGGGGGCAATCCGTTCAAGCTGGCTCTTGCTGTACTATTGATATGGCTGGCTAGTTTAGTAGCATCCCATTGAGAAAGGGTGTCAAATGAGGTTCCTTTGGGGAGCACATAGCGTATATATTCATGGTTCTTCTCTATTCCTGGTTTTTGCCATGATGCCATCGGGTCACAATAATAGATAGATGTTCTGATGACATTGTCTATGCCGCTTTCAAGCTCATCAGGCTTTGAAAATTCAGTGCCTCGATCGGTTAAAATCACAGGAAAAGTTTTGCAGAACCCAAGAGTAGATATTTTCTCTTCCAAACGATCGAATACCTTTTTAACTGAAGCTGTTGTTTTATCCGGAAGAAGATAGATCAGCATTAGTTTACAGTTACGAAAGAAAAGTGTAAGAAATACCTTATGGCTTCCCTCACACCCCACTACAGTATCCATTTCCACGACATTAGTATCAGGATAGGCTTCTATATAAACAAGATAATCCTTGTAAGACCGGCCTTCAAATATACCTTTGTCATTGATTTCTGAGGGGTGAGGTTTGCGCAGTTTGTACTTTACCTTTCTTGGCAGATCGAGGTTCTTCACGGAAAGGATGCCGGAGGCTATGTAATTATATATGGTCTTTTCGGTACACTTAATTTCAGGGTGGTTCTCTAGGATCTGGTAGGGTGTCTGTCCCTGAAGTATTAGTGGAGAAACAATCGAATCCATATATTTCAGATCAGTTTCCGAGATATTAATTCCGTTTCTGGATTCTACCAGAAGAGTCTTGTACTCTCGATTCGATATGACAGCCCGGTATAGAAACTTATCAAGCCTGCACTGTGCTTTTTTGTGACACCCATTGCATACGTAGGGAGCCTTTAAAAGGGTTCGGCATACCTCTTCAATGAATTTACCGCAATGAGTATTACATTCGATACAGGAGCTACACTGCTTCTTGCATGGAACCGTACGGTTGCAGACATTTCGAAGACTGCAGTTACGACGATTGGCGCAGTGATTGAAATTAACAAGATCATTTCTGGGTGAGAAAGAACGATGCTTTCTGACCTCTTTGGATATAGTAGTGGGATCCTTGCATAGGTATTTCGATATTTCGCTAAAAGGTACTGTGTTATCCAAGGACTTTTCAATGAAGACTCTATTCTCCGGTGTAAGATGTTTTTGATTCCCAGGTATTAATCTAGACATAAATAAACTCCTTTCACAGCGGATTGGGAACCCAACCTAATCGTAAAGGAGAAACGGAATTTATAAAAGAGTAAACTCCACATTTATTTTCTAAAACTGGAATTAAGTTTTTCATTCAACGCTAACGGATAAGGGAGCAATTTATTATTGTATTTTAAGGGAAATGGGTTATAATAGCAGATAGTAAAACTTCAAAATGTCGAAAACTAGTTATGAATAATTAAGAATAGGAAGTGTACTATGTACAAAATTGATTTTGATACGCCTTGCCGAATCCATTTTATCGGAATCGGCGGAATAAGTATGAGTGGATTTGCAGAGTATCTACATACCCTTGGTTTTAAAGTAAGCGGATCTGATAGTCACCAAAGCAAAATTACGGACCACCTGACGGAACTTGGAATAGAGGTCTTCATCGGCCAGAAACCTTCAAATATCTCCTCTGATATTGATGTTGTCGTATTTACGGCAGCCATCCACGAGGACAATGAGGAGTATCAGGAGGTTATACGCAGAAATATTCCTATATTAAACCGTGCCCAGATGATCGGTCAGCTCATGTTAAACTTTGAGGATGCCATCGCCGTATCCGGAACACACGGCAAGACTACCACTACCTCCATGCTTTCCTTAATTTTTCTGGAAGCAGCAATGGATCCCACGATTTCAGTCGGTGGTATCTTAGATGCCATCGGTGGAAATATCCGCATGGGTAAATCAGAGCACTTTATTATTGAAGCTTGTGAATATACAAATACCTTCTTAGAGTTCAATCCGAAGCGCAGTATCATATTAAATATCGATGCCGATCACCTTGATTTCTTTAAGGACCTGGAGGATATCCGTAACTCCTTCCATCAGTTCGCAAAGCGTCTACCGAAGAACGGCCAATTATTTATCAACGGTGAGATTGACCGGCTCGAGGAATTTATAAAGGACCTGGACTGTGAGATACTCACCTATGGAATCATTGATCCTGCTTATAAAAGCAGTGATCGTTCCTTCGATATTGCTGCTGATAAGATCGAATTCAATGATCAAAGCATGGGCAGTTTTGATCTATACTACAAAGGTAAATATATTGACCGCATCACTCTGAATGTGATCGGTCTCCATAATCTGTCGAATTCGATGCCTGCCATCGGAGTTGCTCTGGAATTAGGGCTACCGATCGAAAAGATTAAAAATGCTCTTCTTGCTTTCCGTAATTCAAAACGTCGTTTTGAATACAAAGGTCAGATCGGCGGTGTAACTGTGATCGATGATTATGCACATCATCCGACCGAGGTAGAGGCAACATTAAAAGCCGCTCAGAAATATCCTCATAAGACCCTATGGTGTGTATTCCAGCCTCATACTTATACTCGTATGAAAAATCACCTAAAGGATTTTGCTGCCTCTCTGTCACTTGCGGATCAGATTGTCCTCGCCGATATTTATGCTGCAAGGGAAAAGGATCCTGGAGACATTTCCTCGAAGGATCTGTTAAGAGAGCTTGAGAAATTAGGTAAAGAAGTTCACTATTTTCCTTGTTTTGATGAGATTGAAAATTTTCTTTTGCAAAATTGTATGAACGGTGACCTGTTGATAACTATGGGCGCCGGAGACATCGTATCCGTTGGAGAAAATCTTCTAGGTTTGTAGTTATCCACATTATCCACAGTATTATCAACAATTTTTTTGATAATTGCTGTGGATATTTTTTTAACAATTTTTCTTTCTACAAATATAGATTTTTGACTGAGTTTGTTCCGAATTCGACTATATTATCTGTGTTATTTACATATTTTAACATATTTTTCACCTATGTTCATCCACATTATCCACAGCATCCACAATCCTCAATAACTCTTCAACCCCTGAAAATAGGCTATTTCCAACCGAATTTATATGTGTTATAATCTCCACGATGAGCAGATTAGTCCATGAAGGGCAGGACATAGATCAAGCTTGCTTGAATATATGGCGTGGCATTCATGGAGAAGTGCAACGTGAACGAATATGCGAAGCATATGAGTTCCTAATCTGCGATGAGCAGATTAGTCCATGAAGGGCAGGACATATATCAAGCTTGCTTGAGAAAAGGCTTTTCATCTGCTTTCAATGTTTTAAAAGGGGCTCAAGGGAGGGACTTATTTAATGAATAAGATTTCATTACATTCTGAAGGTATATCTGATGTTACTATTATTCCGAATATCTTCATAGATCAATTTATGCCGTCAGCAAACGGCTCATATGTTAAGGTATATCTATACCTGTTACGTTGCTTTGCTGCAAATTGCCCCGAAGTAACGATATCCTCCATCGCCGACCATCTGGAAAATACGGAAAAGGACATCATCCGGGCTTTAGCCTATTGGGAGAAACTTAATCTGTTGACATTAGGACGTAATTCGCAAAAAGAAATTATCGCGATTAATTTAGTAGATTTAAGTAATGCACATAATAATACTGACTTAACAGCTGATTTAGATACCGCGCTGGATGAGATTGCAGTAAGTATACATACCGAGACAAAGCCTGCCACCAGACAGAGCTATTCCGCGGAGAAAATAGCCCAATTGACCAATAATGACGAGATTAAGTGGGCCATGCATATTGTGGAAATTTATCTTGATCGTCCTTTAAAGCCGATGGATCTGCAGTTGATTCTATATCTATATGAGGAGTTGCATTTCTCGGCCGAATTAATCATGTATCTTTACGAGTACTGTGTGTCCAAGGGTAAGAAAAATGCCTCTTACATCGAAGCAGTGGCTCTTACCTGGGCTGAAGAAGGCATAGATACCGAGGAGAAGGCAAAGGAAGCAACTGCAACCTATAACGAGCATTTCAATGCAGTGAACAAGGCTTTTGGCCTTAATCGTGCACCCGGACAGATTGAACGCCAGTATATAACAAAGTGGGTTGAGGTATTCGGGTTCGCTGACGATATCATTACGGAAGCCTGCAATCGCACTATACTTCGAACACAGAAGCCGGATTTTAAATACACGGATAAGATTCTTGAGACCTGGTATAAAAAGAATGCTAAATCCATGACCGATATTGCAAGACTGGATGAGGAGTTCTCTAAAGCAAGCAAGAACCTCGATATGAATAAGGGGACGACGATGGTCAAGTCCACACCAAACAAATTCAATCAGTTTCCTCAGCGTAATTATTCCGCACAGGACTATGCTGACTTGGAGCGCAAGCTTCTGAACAAAGGCATATAAAGGAGATGAAAGAACATGGCGCTAAAGAATGACCAGTACAACCAGATATTAAGGAAATATGACAGCCGCAGACTTTCCAACAAGCATGATCTGGATCGCCGTATCGACCATGCCTACCAACTGATTCCTGAACTTAAGGAATTGGAGGAGGAGCTTATCTCTCTTTCTGCACGAAGCGGCAGACTGGCACTTCGCGGCAACGACACGGAATTAAAAGAGCTGAAAGGCGCTCTCTCTAAGTTAAACACAAAAAAAGAGGAGCTATTAATAAAGAACGGTCTTCCTGCAGATTATCTTCAGATGCATTATCAATGTAACAAATGTCAGGATACCGGCTATATAGGACGTGAAAAATGCAATTGCTTGAAACAAGCAATTGCTGATTTAATGTATTCCGATTCAAATATTAAAGCCATTTTAGCAAACGAAAATTTCCAAAGCTTCTCCTTTCGATATTACTCCGATGATTATGTGGACGAGTCCCTTGGACTTTCGCCACTGTCCAATATGCAAAAGGTAGTTGCTGTCTGCAAGAATTACGTAAAGCATTTTCATCAGAAGCATGACAACCTGCTCTTACTCGGTAATACCGGTGTCGGCAAGACCTTTCTTGCTAATTGTATCGCAAAGGACCTGCTGGATCGCGGCCATACCGTAATCTATCTCACCGCCTTCCGACTGTTCGATATTCTGGAGAAGAACAAATTCAGCAAGGATGAGGACAGTTCTTATGCTGCCTCCAACCAATTCGATTATATCTTGGAATGTGATTTATTGATTATTGATGATCTGGGAACAGAGCTTAATAATTCATTTACCAATTCTCAACTCTATCTCATTATTAATGAGCGCTTATTAAAACAAAAATCAACGATTATTTCCACTAATCTATCTCTTCCGAATATAAATACAAATTATGGAGAACGTATATTTTCGAGGATTGTAAGTAGCTATAGTGTGCAGCGTATTATCGGGGAGGACATTCGTCTTCTCAAGGCAGTCAATCTGTCGAATTCTTAATAAATAAGGAAAACAAGCTTGACGAATTAAATTGTAATATGTTATAACTTTAATGGCTTTTGAAACCAATTCTTTTTTTCATGGAGGGAAAATCTAATGTCAAAGAACGAGAAGATCGTAGAAACAATTCCTGTTGGCCCCCTTGGTATCGTCGCACTAGAAAGCAGTAAAACCTTAGGGCAACACGTGAATGACTATCTTGTTGAGTGGCGTAATTCGAGAGAAAGTGAACACAAAGGTACCATCGCATTTTCCGGTTACCAGAGAGACTCTTATTTATTGAAGGCTTGCTGCCCCAGATTCGGTACCGGTGAAGCAAAGGGATTGATCAAAGAATCTGTACGTGGCTCCGATTTATATCTTCTTGTTGATGTTACAAACTACAGTTTAACTTACTCCGTGTGCGGACATGAAAATCACATGTCTCCTGATGATCATTATCAGGATCTTAAGAGAATTATTGCAGCCGTTGGTGGTAAAGCCAGAAGAATTACAGTAATTATGCCTTATCTATATGAAGGCAGACAGCATAGAAGATCCTCCAGAGAGTCCCTTGACTGTGCATTAGCACTACAAGAGCTGACTCAGATGGGTGTAGAGAGTATTATTACCTTTGATGCACATGACCCCAGAGTACAGAATGCAATCCCTCTGAACAGCCTTGAGACAGTGGCTCCGAACTATCAGTTCATCAAAGCAATGCTTCATAATGTAGAGGATATCCGCCTTGACTCCGATCATATGATGGTAATCAGCCCGGATGAGGGCGGTATGTCAAGAGCTGTATATTTTGCAAATGTTCTTGGTCTTGATATGGGTATGTTCTATAAGAGACGCGACTACACCAAGATTGTAAAGGGACGTAATCCGATTGTAGCACATGAATTCTTAGGTACAGATATCGCAGGAAAAGATATTCTGATTGTAGATGATATGATTTCCTCCGGTGATAGCATCCTTGATGTTGCTACCGAGTTAAAGAAGAGAAATGCCGGACGTATCTTTGTCGCTGCAACCTTCGGACTATTTACAAACGGCTTTGATAAGCTGGATGAAGCTTATGAAAGCGGCTTAATCTACCGTGTGCTTACAACCAATCTGATCTATCAGACACCGGATCTGTTATCCAAGCCCTGGTATATCAATGTGGATATGAGTAAATATGTTGCACTGATCATCGATACCCTCAATCATGACAACAGCATCAGCGGTTTACTTAATCCGGTAGAAAGAATTCAAAGCATCTTAAAGGAATACAACCAGGGCGGCAGAAAATTAACCTCTCAGGATATTAAGAATGACATTGGTGACTAATTAATATAAGGCTTTTCTATCCTCCTGTTTTTCAAACATAGGGAGGGTAGAAAAGCCTTTTTATAATTCATAGTTAAAAAACTCATGTCCATGACAAGTGATACAGTTTATCGTTTTATCTTATTTACAATTCTAATTACTGAGGCACCGCCTCTGTTTCGGCAGGATCAGACCCTTGTGTCTCGCTTTCCTGTGTTCCATCCGTCTGAGTGCCCTCCGATGTACTATCGCCAGACTGCTCCTCTGTCCCATTACCATCGGAATTATCAGTAACATTATCATTGGGTTTGTCTTTCACGCTGTCTCCGGTATCATCACCTGTACCATCTTCCGAGTTATCAGTTGGTCCGTCTTCGTTATCATTCTCTGTCCCTGCTGTATCCTCCATTGTTGCATCCTCAGAACCGTCTGTAAGATCCTTCTTAGTATCTTCCGCCGAAATATCTCCGGGCTGTATATCCTCCGATTGGTTTTCCTCTGTCTGATTTTCCTGCTGTGCTTCTTCCTCCAGAGCCTTATCTTGTGCCTCCTGCAAGGCTTTCTTCTCTTCTTTCTCTTCTTTTTTTACTTTTAGCTCAGCTCTCCAATCATCGAATGCAAACGGCTCATTCATGGAAGAATCGTGCAGTTGTTCCATGAAATTATGCCAGATCGTCCCCGGATAAGTAGCTCCCGTAAGATCGTCAACTGATTTTGGCATATCATAGCCGACCCAAACACTGGTGGTATAATAAGGGGTATAGCCTACGAACCAGCCATCCTTCTTATCATTGGTAGTACCCGTCTTTCCTGCGCTGATACTATACTTCAGTCCCAGACCTTTTGCTGTTCCACGCTGAATGACCCCGGTCAATGCCTCTGTCATCATCCGGGCTGCCCTCGTCTGATAGATCTGTTTGGTCTCCATCGCATCCCCGATGATCTCGTTACCTTCCGAATCCATAATCTTTATGATACAGGTCGGCGTTCTATAGTAACCGTCATTTTCGATAGCCGCATACGCTGCTGCCATCTCCACCGGGCTCGCTCCAATCGTAAGTCCGCCAAGTGCCGCTGCAGGAATATAATCACTTGCGCTGATTTTAGAGAAATTCATATTCTGAAGATAGGATAGCCCAACTGTCGGTGTCAGCTCCTCAAACAGCTTCCATGCGACAGTATTCTTTGATAGCTCGATGGCTTTCTGCAGTTTTATCCTTCCAAGATAGCTACCTCCGGAATTCTTAGGACCTCCCTCAAACTTCTCATCGGCAACAATGCTATCCGGTGTATATTCCCGCTCAAACGCCGGTGTGTAGACGATGAGGGGTTTAATCGCACTGCCCGGCTGGCGAAAGCTCTGATATCCGCGATTCAAGGTATAGCCTAAGGTATCCTGCTTTCTTCCTCCGACAATTGCAACCACTCTGCCGCTGTCATTATCGATGCAGACCGCTGATCCCTGCATCTGATAGATTCCTTCTTTATTCTTCTTCGTAAAGCCGGATAATGCTTTATCAACAGATTGCTGCAGCAGCTCCTGCTTCTTCAAATCTATGGAGGTATAGATGCGGTATCCGCGTATATAAAGCTCCTTTTGATACCGGTAGTACATGTCATCATATTCCTCTTCGTATGTCTGCTTTTCCTCCTCGCTGTCGAAATGATAGCGAAATTCAAAGCCGTCCGCTTTCATCAATGCACGGATTGCTGAGTAATAAGTATAGGTTTCCACATAATCCTTCTTACCTGATTTCTCCTGATTTAGTACGATCTTTTCCTTGATGGCATCCTGATATTCCTCTTCGGTTATCATCTTTTCATTCAATAATTGAAGAAGAATACGATCCCTTCGCTTTATCGTATTATCAAAGTTCGTCAGCGGATTATAGAGATTCGGATTATTCGGAATGGCGCAGAGAAATACACTCTGCGATAAGCTAAGGGCGTTTACTCCCTCTGAAAAATATCCCAGCGCTGCTGCCTGAATTCCATAATAACCGTTGGCAAAATAGATCCCGTTCAGATAATATTCTATAATCTCTGTCTTGGAATAGATCTTCTCCAGCTCCTGCGCTGCAAATATTTCTTCAATCTTACGTTCATAGGTGACCTTCTGACTTAAGAATACATTCCTCGCCACCTGCTGTGTTATAGTGCTGGCACCCTGGGTAATCTTACCCTTGTGCTTAAGCAGAGCAATTGCTGCTCTGATATTCGCCAGATAATCGACTCCTCCGTGCTCGAAGAATTTCCGATCCTCCGAAACGACCATCGCATCCACAAAGGCTTCGGGGATCTCTTCATATGCTATATAATAAACTTCCTTCTCTGACTTAAGGGCAGAGATGAGATTACCGTCGATATCATAGACCAGACTTGTCTGAGACGCTTTAAAGGAATCCTCCGTGGAGGTTCGAACCTTATGCTTAGCATCGGCTTGCAAAGCAAAGATCGTCTTACCATATTGTAAATAAAAATAAAGCAGGGCTCCCGCAATAGCCAATAGAAGTAAGAATAACAAAAGCTGGAGACCTACCTTGATCTTCCCCTTAAGGCTTCTTCCCTTTTTCTTATGAATTCCCTGATTACTATGCTTCTTTTGCACCTTATGTCCTCCGCATATTGTATCGCTTCCATCCTTATTTCTCAGGACAGTTGCACAAGATGATACGGTATCTTTAACTCCTCTAATAGCTTCTGCTCTCTCTTATGACAGGTAAAGAGGAGAAGCTGTCTCCGTTTGGAGGCCTCGGTTAAGGCTGTCTTCACTCTATTATCATCATACATCGCAAAGCTGTCATCTAATAGTAACGGAACCTCATCCTTGCCAAGAAGCAGATCGGCAACCGCAAGTCTTAGTGCAAAATAAACCTGGTCTATCGTTCCCGCACTCAGACGTTCCAGAAGGATATAAGAACCGTTCCATCCCACTTTAACCTCCAGCTTCTCATCGATCTTAAGGTCCTTGTATTTGTGATCGGTAACCTCATCGATCACCTTGGATACAGCCTGGTTAAGCTCCTGCCCAAAGCTGTCGTGAATCTCGGCTGACAGCTCCTGTATCGAAGTGAGGGCAAGCTTTATCGCCTCAAGCTCAGTGGCACCCTCAGCCTGCTGCTGTAATAATTGTTCGAGCTTCTTCTGATTTCTTAAAAGCTGCTCTTCATTATCCTCTAACGAAGAGATCTCCCAGCGAAGCTTCTCGATCTGATAATGGATTGCATCATACTGTTTATTCAGTTCATTCAGCCTGCTCTGGGTCTCCTGTCTTCTTAGACGAAGCTCCTCCGCGATTCGCTGCATGGTCGCTAAAGTCAGTTCCTCTACCGGGATAAAGAATTGTAGATAAGTCATGATTGTATCATAGATACTATCCTTATTATCCATCAGTTCGTTTTTACGCTGTTCAATCTCCTGCTGCTGTTCTCTTGCATTCTCTATAGAATAGAAGCCTCGCAGCAGCTCCTCCTGTTTATCCGCTAATGCCTCCAGGGAACTGACTTGATATCTTGTTAATGTATCCATGATATCATTCTGTTGATCGGTTTGTTGCTTCTTAAGCTTAGCATGACTATGAAGCAGCAGCTGTAATCGTTTCTTAATCCTTCGGTTCAAGTAGATGTAACCACCCATACCGATCAGGATACATAATGCTGATATAGCGATACCGAACCACTGAAGGCCGGTAAGCGCTGCTGTAAGGGCAGCGATCATAAGCGTCGGTAAGATACTATAATATGGTACTCTCCTGCCATCCTTGCGAACAGTTTGTTCCTGCTGGCTTAGGTCATATTCCTGCTTCTCTATTTCATGAAGGCTGCTTCGAATCATTTCCGCGCTTCTGCGGTCTTTCTTCAATTGCTCCAGCATCTTCCGCTTCGCTTCACTTTCGATTACTCGATACTTTATTTCATCTATCTGCTTGTCCAATTGGGTTAACTGGTTATCCATCCCCTGATAGACCTTATATTTTTCTAGAATGGCGGGCAGCTGCTCCATCCGCCGTGCGGCCTCATTATTTAGTTCGTCGCTCAGCCTCTCCTTCTCTTGCTGTAACCGCTGCTCCTCCAGAAGCAACTCGCGAAGCTGCAGGGTCAGCTGATCCATCCTTGTCTCTCTTGCAATACCATCCTCGATCTCCGCCTGCAAGGACTTAAGCTGCGTCTGATTCTGTGTCGGCTCCAGCTGCTTTCTCTGATCGTTCAGATAGCTGAGTGCTTTCGTGACATTGACTTCTTTACTCCTTGCTACCGATAAATTTGCAATATAATTACGTACCTGAGTGGCTAACTCCGAATCTGTCTGCGCCTTCAGTTGCTCGATACTGATCGTATTCTTAAAGGTCGATTCGGTTAAACCCGGGATCATCTCATTGATCTGTCCTTCCCTGAGCTTTATCTCCCGACCGGTTGATAAATCTATTATTGTAAAGCTTTTATCATTCGCATGAAAGCTTCTCTGAAGCCGGTATTCCTTACCATCCACTTCGATATCCATGCTTCCGCCAAAGGCACCCGGGTACTCCCAGGGCAGATATCTGGTATACAGATCTTCTCTGGATGCAGCACCTCTTCCTCTGAGACGCTCGATCCCGAAAAGCATCCCCTTGATGAAGGTATGGATCGTCGATTTTCCTGCTTCATTATCTCCACAGATCAAGTTGATTCCCTGTTTAAGCTCGATTTCTTTGTTGTTGAATCGACCAAAATAATTTATTTTAAGCCTTTTTAAAAGCATAGTTCCCAACCTTTCCAGTCTATTCGTCAACCTTCCTTCGCACCTAACAGTGCTTCCATACCGTAATAGAGTGCCTTCTTAGCAATCTCGTCCTGCTTTGCATTTTCTCTGATCTTCTTTATGAACATTCCGATCACATTATCCGAATTCTCGCGGTAAAGTGCATCAAAATCATAGTACGGTACCGAACGATCTTCTACCTTCAGTACATTGCCAAGCTCCTTGACTGCTGTGCGGTCAAAATGTATCGCTTCATCCCTGACACCTTGTATGGTAAAGGAATAGATATGTTGCTCTCCCTGCTGAAGCATCATACTTCTTGCAAGATCAAGAAGCGCTCCGTTGGTGGTCTCCTGGTTCACAGATAATATACACCTCTTATACTGTCTTACACAGTGAGGTACAAAACGAATCTCTGTCTTTCTACTTCCGCCCTCACCCTGAGTAATCTCACCGAAGATATAGCCACGTTCGCCTGTCTCATTCTTATCTAGGGGCTCCAGAGAGCCGCAATATGCCATCTTATCCGTGATGATCTCTGGCTTGTGTATGTGTCCGAGGGCTACATAATCATAATTCAGCTCCGCCAGCTTCTTCCGATTGATCGGAATATTTCTCTCATCTCCGCCATGAGCCAGTAGAAGCTGTATCTTATCGGTATGTTCCGGCTTCGCCCCATCATATAGAGCTTCATAAATATCCTTTGCATGAAAGCTTAGTCCATATACCACCGTGTCAAGCTCTTGAATTTCCTTCTGTTCCATCGTATCCTGGAAGAAAAAAAGTACCTTCTCGTTCCATTCAAATCCCGCATAATTGGATCTCGCCCCTATATAATCATGATTACCGGCCATAATGAATGCCTTCGCCGTCTCAAGCTTGCTCAGTAAATAATTAACCTCCTTCAGCTCTCTGACCAGCGGCTGGCGGTGAAACAGATCACCTGCAATCAATAGCACATCCACCTTCTCTTCATTACAGATATCGATTATATTCTGGAAGCTGCTCCAGATCTCCTTCTCCCTTAATGCACCCCAGGGCATATCCGAATCCGGTACTGCACCCAGATGAATATCCGCAATATGTATGAATTTCATGAGCTTCCTCCTTTATCATCTTTCTCTCGTTCTCCGGCTCTTTCACTCCAAGCCGGGTCATTCTATCAATCTATCATTACCATAGCATAAGTATAAGCCATAGGATGTCTTGCCCAGTACATTCTACTTCATTATACACAAGTATTTGTTAATTCGCAAGCGTACGGTCGAACACTCATTCTCTAAATCCCTTGCATTTTATTCCATGTATGAGTATAATTTTACTAATTTTAGGTGGATATGTTAGTAAGGAGTTGTTGCAAAATGAGTCGTACCTTGCTCATCCCCAGCAAGTTTGTGTCTGCGCTGTGCACACAAATTTGAGATGCTCATAGCCTCACAGGTGAGATGAAAAGCAGCGCAGAAATGAGGATAAACATGAACACTTTAGAAACTTCACGTTGTATTTTAAGACCTTTTGAACTCTCGGATCTACCGGATTTTTTTGAGTATGCGAAAAACCCTAACATCGGTCCGAATGCCGGATGTGAATTTCTCTATTGACATATCATAAATTAAGTAATATATTACATATTAATAGGTAACATATTACTTAATTCAAGGAGGAGTTTATGGAACTACCGACAAACGAACGAGAAAGTAAATATGTCATCTTTGCTCTCATCTTTATGCTGTCCAATAAACTACAGACCATCGGTGATTCCTTTTTCGCCGAGGTTTCCACAAAGCAGTGGTTTGTCTTATTAGTATTAGGTATCATGGGTGAGCATACCCCTACTCTCTCAGAATTATCTGAGGCAGTGGGAAGCTCCCATCAGAATGTGAAGCAATTGGTTCTGAAATTAGAGCAAAAAGGATATGTTGAAATAACGAAGGACGCCGAGGATGCCAGAAGGCTGCGCATCAAATCCACACCAAAAAGTCTGGAATTTGCACAGGAATATGAAGAGAAAAGTGCCAAGTTCATGGAAAAGCTCTTCGGAGAGTTCACGCTGGAGGAGCTTAAAACAACCGAGAACGTAATGATGTCAATGAGAACCATATTAGAGAGGATGGAAAGGGATTATGTTAAATAGTAAAAAAACCGTAGTAGTGTACCGGTCCAAGACCGGGTTTACCAAGAATTATGCCTGCTGGTTGGCAAAAAGATTAAATTGTACCATACTGGAAGGAGAAAAGACAAATATCAATGACCTTGCAGATTATGATACCATCATCTACGGTAGTGGACTATATGCCAGCGGTATCAGCGGAATTAAGCTGATTACAAAGAATTTTGAACGGTTAAAAGAGAAACGGCTGATTGTATTTGCTGTCGGTGCTTCTCCTGCTCGTAAGGAAATCATACCGGAGTTGAAAACAGCGAATATTCCGGCCGAACAGCAAGACAAAATCGAATTCTACTACCTTCGCGGTGGCTTTGACTATAATAGATTAAGTCCGTTTTATAAGCTGTTGATGCAGCTGAAGAAGCGCCAGCTGCAAAACGTCAAGGAGCCGGATGCCGACACAAAGGGAATGCTTGCAAGCTACACTCATCCGCTTGATTTTACTGCTGAGAAACATCTGGAACCTATTATTCAGTCACTACTTTAATGGGGAGTGTGTATCATAAATGAAGGGGAAAATATAATGTCAAAAGGTAAGAAGATTATAATCATTGTTATCGCCGTAACTGCTGTCATTGCAATCGGAATCGCCATCATGATTAATAGCATCTCAGGAAATCTCGATTCCTATACAAAACTTGACTTTAGCGGCTTAGACCTGGCTAAGGTGGAAGACGGCACCTATCTCGGTAGTGAAGATGCCAAGATTATCAAGGTAAAAGTGGAAGTGACCGTGAAGGATCATACCATTACTGAGGTTAAGCTACTGGAGCATCAGAACGGGAAGGGGAAACCGGCTGAGGTCATCGTCAATGATATCGTTGCTGCAAACAGTCTGGAGGTAGATACCATCAGCGGGGCCACCTATTCCAGCCAGGTAATCAAAACCGCCGTTTATAATGCATTAACCAGCCAGTAAAAAATCAAGAGGATACTTCAAAACATTTATTATCATACCTTCCGATGATAACACCAATCTGAAAGGCCTGAGATTACTTGTTTTGCCGCATCCTCTTTTCTTTTTTCTGAACCTACCTTCCTTACAATCTGTCGCTATTCCATTCTGAAGACATCTACATATTGGATTCGCTATTGTTCAAGGCGTCTGAGTGGTTCCTTTATTCCCAAGTATATTACGCATCATTTCAAATGCACCGGTGCTTGCAAGACCGCTTGCCAGACCTCCGAGCAAGATCTCCGGCGTAAATGTCCATCCGTTAATCCATACATTCAGTATCGTACCAACGACAGCAAGAATTAGCGGAATAAACTTATTCGGGATGAATGATATACTGTGCTTAATTATGTACCCTAAGCATAAGCATATTGCCAATACAACAACTACTACATATTCTGATAAGAATTCCATTTCCATTACTCCTTTCCTGCATAGTCCATGTCCTATCCCAAGTAAACATACTTATTTCGTCCAATATATCGTATGTTGTACAATCCCAGGAAATGCAAGAAATATCTAATCTGGTTTATTTAAAATGAAATCCTTTATGAGTCGTTCCTCTTATTTCTGATTTGTTTTTGAATAATGATCCGGTTAATCGTATGGTTTGGATCTTTAAAAATACACCCATAGGTAAACGCACGGAATCCGCGTATTTTGTCCTTTCTGATCACCTTACCCTGTAAAAGATAATTAAGTCCATCAAAAGTATAAAGTATTCTCATTACAGTCCCGATCTCAAACTCCTGCTTTAGAATAACACCCATACCAGTTATACTTATATTCTTAAGTATCCCATCCACATTCCTCTTTTTGCCGTTTTCCATTAATACCGTGACAGTTACCAATTCACCCATAAATAAGCGATAGCACTCCCTGCGATTCGATCGGGTGATATCTTCATCCGAGCTTACGTTATACACCCGGATTCCCTTATAAAAGGCGCTTTCCATCCTTAATAATCCAAACCGGAAAATACCATCCTTAACCGTATATAAAATTTCCGCATCCTTTAAATCCTCCGGATTCACTAATAGATCATTTTCTAAAATGGAAGGAATAACAATGTATTGGGCGGTTTTTGCAAATAACATTACAATCATACTGTAATTTTTATCTTTATACTTAAATTTTAGCAACAGTTTATTTTCGGTCTCTATATCAGTAATCTTCATTCCTATCTCCTAACATTGGTCAAGTAAAGCAACTAATAATATGCTAATATATTCTTTTCTTGTAATTATTTAGTATATTATGTCGTTATCAATTGTAATATAAATATCCTGACTTGAAAAGAAGATTCTTCATTTCATTTTTATGATAGGAGAAAGCAAATCCCTTTATTTTTTTGCACAAACCCCCAAGCCTTTCGTATCTTCCTCGTAGGGCTTACCTGTTAGGTCACTCCAGATATCCTGAACCTGATAACCATGCCTCATCATCAATTTTAGAATATCATCCTTAGAATAGTAGTGATCCGCTATGTTATAGGTAGCTACCCTGCCATTATCCTCTATAACGATATATTGGCTTAGATATACTGCCTCCTCCGGATAATGAAAGCCCTGTTCGAGTACCAGATGCTTCGTAGGCCGCCAAAATCCCGTTTCACTTGCATACCAGTTTCGCTCCTTAGGATGCTCCCAGTTACGGCTTGTAAAGACATCAAAGATAAATATTCCGCCCGGCTTCAGGGCTCTATATATTTTCTGTAATAACCGGTCCCGCCCGTCATTCGTCAACGCCCCAAAGTCACAATAAATCATAAAAACAGCGTCGAACTCACAATCAAAGTCCATCGTAAGATAGTCCTGATAGATATATCGAATGTTAAGTTCATTTTCCTCTGCGAACTTCTTTGCATAACGAATGGAATTCTCCGAATAATCCATACCCACGACATCAAGCCCGTGCTTCGCAAATCTGGTACAGTATAAACCGGGGCCGCAGCCTAGATCCAATATTCTCGTACCTTCCTTCCAATTGTTATGCTTAACCAACCATTCTGTAATCTGACGGATTGTCTCATGCTTATAACTCGCTGCGTCCAAATCAGGATTTAGATGAGCCGAAAGCATTTGCTGTGATATATAAGGATCATCCCAGAAGAGTTCCTCATTCGGAGTTTGTGGATCCGGCTTCTTATCTGTATTTAATAATAACTCCATACTAATCTTATTGTTTATGATCAGGTTCTGAATTTGTTTCATATTATACACCTCCGGTATTTTTTAACAGAATAAAAGTATGATAATCCAACATTTGCTGATGAGTAACCTTACACATGCTCTCGCTTTTATGAAAAGTGTGCCCGCCAGGCGCACCATACAAAAAAGCCGTAGATTCACTCTACGGCTTAACTAACCTTTTGAAAGCGCATAGGAGTAATCTTAAAATCATAAGTAATTGAGTATAAAAACCGAACCGTCTATTCTGACAGCTTTCTGTCTATCTCAATTATAAGCTCATTGATTTTAAGTTACTTCTCCGTGCACATCTTATGTTTCTGAGACGTACCGGACCGCACTCCACCCTTCTATGCAAGATTACTATACTTATTCTGTTAGCCTCATTGTATCCGGCAAACACAAAATTGTCAATACCTTCCTTTAATTAAAGTATGTTGCCTCATGCTGATAATCAAAATCACAATTTTTTAAAAATTCTCTTGCCATCAGAGTCGCACCAATCTGATTCGGATGGATACGATCCCATGCGATGAAGGAAGAATGGCGAATACTGCAATAGCGCTCATACATCTCCTGGAAATTTATGAAGACACAGTTGTGCTTTTTAGCAAGTCGTTCTGCGATAGCAACATATTCATCCATTCTTGCTCTCATTTCATCTTTCTGATTAGGCTCCATAATATAAGGAGACAGCACAAATACACCCTTTACCTGCTTCTCTACCTTTTCAATCATTTGCTCGAGATTTTTCTCATATTCTTCCGGAAAAACCTGAACATCAAGCATTGCCGGGCAGTCAAACTGACGCCATACATCATTGATTCCGATGCAGATTGATACCCAATCCGGTTTGAGCTCCACCACGTCTTTGTCAAAACGTGCGGCCAAATCCCTACTGGTGTTACCACTTATTCCGGAATTGGTGATACGTACCGGTGTCTCCGGATAGTAAGCTGCCAGCATGTTCTCTACCACACGCACATAGCTTCTTCCTACATTATCAAAGAGACCTTCCCCCACAGGCTGTGCGCTTCCCATGTCTGTAACGGAATCTCCTGCAAATACTATTCTGTCATTCTTTTCAAATATCATCTTTTGCCTCCACCTATCTGTGATTTACCGATTTTATTGTTCTACTTTTCCCGGAACTCTCAATTCATGATAAGTATCTTCTATCTCTTTTGTCAAGTTCTTAAACTGCTCAGATATACTTTTCATTCCAGTGGAAGCATTGCTTTTCTCCTATGATATTCCACCTCGATGGGCAGGTGGTCTCCATCCAATCCAACGGCTCGGCTATCGTATCCTGTCTGGAGGCGATAGCATAGGCACGCTTTAACTCCATCTCCTGTTCCTTGTCTAAGGAATCCGGCTTTACCGAAACAAAAAGCGGTGTTCCACTGTTTGCTAAAAGTGTAAGCCACTGACTGTTAAAATACCAGTCAATCTGATCTGTAATTCCCACACAATCCGCATCCACCTCAAAGAAACGCTTATGCTGCGGCATGCGAAAGGCTAATGTATTGATTCCCATTTTCCTGGTACGCTCCCATTCCCTTCCGCTGGTGTCATCTCCGGTTCGATTGATATGCATCATTCCTGCTCCTAGGTGCCCGATACAATTACAGCCCAGAATCAGTGATTTACCCGCTGCTGACAGAACCTCCGCATAAAAATCCCGGATCACTTCTGCCGTTGTCTTCGTCCTGTCATAAAAATGCCAGCCGTCTTCCGTAAGCTTGCTGCCCATCTGAAAGCCCCAGCAGCCTAGAAGATCGTATGTAGAAAAATCGTGTTTGATTAATTCATAGCCCCATTCGGAAAGCCTTCTAATATCCTCCCGAACAAGTCTTTTTACCTCCTCATGCGATGGATCCAGAAAATCATGGTTCCTCTGCAGCCGCATATCCTCACTAAATTTTGATTCCTTATCGTACAGCAGCCTGATCCATATACCCGGATGGACTCCCTTTTCCTTCATAGCGGCTGCCAGTCCTTTCATATCCGGAAATCTCTCATTACCCGCTCTCCATGGGCCGCCATTATAGCCGGTATGGTGATACTGCTGCCAACCGTCATCGATTACCATATAGGGTCTGTTCTCAATACCCTCTGTAAGCTTAGCAAGATATGCCGTATCTGCAAGAATCTCTTCGGCAGAGCTGTTCCCATAAGCATAATACCAGTTATTGCTTCCATAAACCGGATGCTCACACAGGAGTACTCTGTCATTTAAAAGCCCTATGAAGCACTCTGCGGATGCATATACGTTCTTTCCCTGAAACATGGCTGATACAATAACCGCCGCTTCCAGTTTCCTTCCATTTAGAACCACGCCCTCTCCTCCGCAGCGTAAATCGAGATTTAAACTAATTCCTTCTTGATTAATCTGCCAGCTACAGAAAGCGGTTGGTCCTGTTTTAACACCAAATCCATAGGTCTCTTCTCTTGAAGCGACCAGACAGTACCACGGCAGTATCCGCTCAGGAGTGATTCCTCGCCACTCGAAATCTCCGTAGCCGCGTTCCCAATGGTCTCCTAATATTCTGATCTCTCCTTGAAAGCTATGGTGCCAAAAAAGAGTAATATGGCAGACCGGGGTCTTCTCTCCATAAACCGAAACGCAAAGGCCCTCTGCTGTTTTATTTATGATCGCCTCTACTTCTCTGCATTTGACTCTGTCTGTATGATAGGATGTGATTTCTTCCTGCTCTGTTCGAAGTGTTATCCGGTCAGCTGTCTCTAATAATTGTTTCATCTTCACTCTTACCCCCGTATTTCTATGATTTTGACTATCTGATACTCCTTCATGACCGGGATGTTAAGTCCCTGGGTGCCCCTGATGATCCGGTACTGTTCTGCTTCACCGAAGGCTTCGAAAATATCCCTATAAGCTCTAATTCTGATTGACCTTTTCTGTCGATAATAATCATTTATAGTTAAAATTAATTTTAGCTTTCTATTTTATCCCTGTCAACAATCTTTCTTTACTAATAATTAGTCCATTTTTCCTCAACCTATCTGTTCTCTTAACACATACAAGAAATCGATGTCTATTATTCGATAAAAATATAATATATTCCTCATCGCTGTTAAATCTAGCTATATTTGCTCACATAAATCGGTTGTGATATACTAAAACATAGAAATAAAGATAGAAATCGGACAGGAATCTATTGTCGGTTAGATTCCTGTCCGGTTCTTTCACTGTAATTCTTACCTCATGCTAAGCACAACCTGTCAGCTCTCAACCTTCCTAACGCATGATAATACTGCTATTGTGTGTCGGAAGCGATATTCCTTGGATCCATTATCCTTTCCGGCTGTACTCATCCGTATTAAAACATCCCTAATTATGAGTTATTACTCTTTCTTAGGTATATCTGGATCCGGCATATTCCACATAGTATTCATCGGGTAAGGTTCATTTTTGTGATCATCCTTGGGATGCGGATATAAGTAATCCTGTAAGCAGACCTGTTGTTTCTGAAGTAATTTGATGCATAAATAAAGAACTGATTTATCGGTAAATTCCTGGAATTCCTCTTCATTCATAAAGCCTTCTATTGAAATGCCCTTGTTATCAATATCTGCATCGTAAATTGCGGACCATTCAAGCTCACAATAAACTGGTTCATTGAAAATCTCAACGCTTGACCTGTCAGCCTCTCTAATGTCTTTACCCATTCTCTTTTCATCAAAATATCTAGCGACCAAATCCGGTGGATTTGGAAGAATGAAAGGCTTATTTCCACAGAATTCGACCTTGGTATAAACTTTGAACGGAATGTGTACTGTGGTATCTTTTATGGTACCTGCTATTCCATGACCTTTGTCACAGTTTTTTGCTGCGTATTCTATATTTTTGCGGATATATCCCTCTAAAAACACTTTACTTGTCGGCGGAATGTATCTGCATTGTGTGAGAAAAACTTGCTTCTCAATCCGTTTGATCTCATAGGCCGGTTCGTTAAGTCTTATCTTTGCCTCTGAGTCGATCTGAACAACAAATTCAGCAAGAACCTTTGGTATCTTAAAGTCACCGCCCCTCCATAAGTGATTGTCGGCTTTCGGCAGCGTATCAGAGCTGAGAACAGAAGCATTACATTCTGATTCGCATTCTTTATCTACATGTGTATTAATCTTATTTGAAAAATTACTGTTGTTCCTGTAATCATTCATATATTTTGCTCCTTTCTGATGAAATGTGATACTTCTATCTGAGGTATCTAATACATATTATTAGAGATAATTGATAATGTGCATGTACTTTGTAGAATATTGTTGAATTCTATATAACATTGTCGAATGTGACTATCTCTTCTGATTATACTTAGCTCTGCTGGGGTATTGATGCCATCAGAAAGCAGAGATGAGTCGGAAGTCGAACCAAAAATAAGGACTGTTTCCAGTCCTTACTTATTAATCATTCTATACTTATTTTATGAAGTCTAGACCGATTAAATCGCGATCCACCAAAATACACCGAATTTATCTACAATATCAGCGCAATATGAATTCCAATCACACGATCCCAAGGAATGAATGACCGTTCCTCCATCGCTTAATATTTCAAAACGTGCCGGACAGCTTCCTCACTGCCCATTTCATACACATTGAAAACAGTTGTTTGCCATGCCTTCCCTTTTGTACGTCCCAATAGGCTTAAATGATAAATGTAAATTCTTCAATGACTTCTACCTACTTAATTGTATTTTTTATAATCTTAGCCTATTGTAATCTCAGAAGCATTTCATATTGATCCACAGTAGCTACAAATCCTGCATTCTGTAAGAAGCTCTTCATTCCTTTATCCCTACTATCTACATTAAGGACAGCAATCTTCATTACCTCTGTATTATCCATCAGGTCGCTAATAATACTACTGGCAATTCCTCTGCGCCTATATCGTTTATCCACTGCTATTTGAGCTATGTCTCCGGTTCTTTTGTCAATTATTCCATATCCTGCTATCATCCCGTCAATCCTTACAACCGAATATCTGAATGCTTCGGCAAGCGCATTAACAGAATCAACAGAATTCTGCCAGGAGGGCATATAATCCCAAAATCCGGAAATATATCCCCATTCGGCATCACCTATTTTATCGATTGACTCTACCTTGTAAGTTACTCTTGGGTGATACAAATTCTTATCTAAATGAAAACAAGAGAATTCTCTTACTACCTCAAACCCTTGCTTCTGATATAACTGAAAGGCTGTGGTATTCGTTTGAAGAACCTCCAGTAGAAATTGTTCTGTGCCCTTTACTTTTATCATATCCTTGAGGTAAGTCAGTAAATTACTTGTTATCCCTTGCTTTCTATACTCACGAACAACCCCTGTTCCCAGGTCATAGACTGTTGATTTGCCATTCCACTCGCGTAAACCATTAAAAACAAACCCTACTAATATTTCTTCTTTAAATGCACCAACAGATATACTCGGAGTGTATCCTCTTCTCTGAAGCATCGCTTTAAATTTCCACATCGGTAAATCCATTTTTACCTGATAATCCGAAAATGCATCTACAAATGCATCATGTAATACTTCTATACTTGTATTCTCTAAAGTTTTATATTGAAGCATATCTTCTCCAATCCTTTTTATACATAGCTTAAGCTCATGGTATTATACATATCCGTTCTTCTCATCTTTCAATAAATGTCAGCTTATACTCTTTGGCATATTCTTCTGCACAGGTATCTTTATATCCATAGATTACTGCTTGATTACAGCCTTTTAAGATTTCTGACTCAATGTATTCAATTTTCTTCGGGAAGTATATCTTTTCTAAACTGGTACAATTCCAAAAGGCCTCTCGATCAACAACCTCTACCTTTTCAGGTAATTCAATTGATCTTAGATTAGAACATCCCTGGAAAGTACCTTGGCAAATTCTGTTTAAATTGGCTGATAATTGAACTGTTTCAAGTGAAGTACAGTTTTTAAATGCAAAGCTATCGAGATCTCTTATTCCATCCGGTATTTTAATTTCCTTTAAAGAGGTACAGTTTTCAAAAGTCCCGATTTCATTTAAACTATCCGGCAGGATAACATGTTCAATATCTGTATTTTCGTTAATGCCACCAAAGGAAGTCACCTTCCGTTTATTAATCATGGAAGGAACAGTAATTGTTGTGTCAATTCCTCTATAGCCTATAATTAATGCTTCCTCCGGGCCGTTCGGTACATACAAGAAGCCTTTGCTTGTGCATGTAATATTTTTTCTACTGTAATTTCTGGTACAGGTAGCTTGTGAGGTCCCATTTGACAATATCATTTTGCTTCTTGTCACGATCGTATATTTCCACACTTTTTTCGTGTTACCATTGTATTGGGTTTTGATTAATGTAATAGTCTTATTCGCGAGATTCAGGGTATATAATCCACTTTCTAATTCCTCTCCTGCAGAAGCGTTGTACATGGTATACTCTCCTGTCGCAGAGAGAGAAAGCGTACAACTATAATCTCCGTTTTCATAATTCCATGATTGGCAATAAATAAATTCCTTTTCTGAGTATACTCTTACATAGAAGGACACCGTCTTTTTACTACCATCTTTTACTACACCTGTTATTTTACAAAAGCCTCGGTTAACACCGGTTACAATACCTTGTTTGCTAACTTTAGCAACCGTCTGATCCGAAGAGGACCAGGTAATATTCTTATTTGTAGCGCTTTTTGGTGAAATTGCAGTCTTTATTTTTAATGTTCCGCCTACCCTCATCGTATAATAATTAGAATAATCGATATTGGTAACTTTTATTGTATTTACTTTCACCGTTTTTGCTGCTTCGCATGTAGTGTTATCAAAACAGATGACAGCCAGTAAAAATATCATTATATTTGTTAAAAACAATATTTTTCTCTTCAAAACATGTTCTCCTTATTTTATCTATAAACATAATTTTAGCTTCATAGGTTCCGTCTTTAACTAAAATATAAATTAAATGACTAGTATCCCTATTCCAAAATCCCCTCAAGAGTGATGACAGAGAAGTATGATATTTACAATTTACGCCTCTGATTCCATGTACAGCCTGAGCAAGCTCCAGTATTACTCTTCCTGTTTTGCATTAGTGTATCTCCGTAATGTTTCATATTTTTTCCATTACTCTTTCACTTTAAGCCAATGCAGGTTATCTGTCAAGGTGGACTGTAGGCCCAATCTATCATCAGATCAATGGATGGTCGTAAGCATTATTCCATGATAAAAGAAGGGGCAATCGCACAGGTTAGTACGATTACCCCTTTGATTCATCTTACTTTCTTAGTTAATTTACAACTACCTTTATTTTTATACTGACAGCCCAGGCTTTTGCAATCACATAATCGATGCCGGCTACCCGTGATGGTTCCTGTTGCCGCATCAAATGTGAAATTACTCTCCGGTGATGCCGCCCTGACCTCCTGTGTACTTCGGGAAAGTCCTCCCGCCGTAAGGATTACGGCAAGCATGGTCGTGAATGTATAAAAACTTTTTCGCCATTGTTAATTCAGATATTATGTCAATGCTTGACAACCCTCATTTTCATGCTATACTAATTAGGTCGTAAAGCTCTACATATAACACAAATTCCTACTGCACGAGGTTTTGTGTTGTCTTGTCTCAAGACCTGCGGCGTAAACCTATCGTGTGTTCGAGACCTTCCACACGTAAAACAAAACTAAAGGAGATAAATCATGTATAACAAAAAGACCCTATTTCTTACGGAGGCTGCTGTTATTGCAGCCATCTATACCGCGCTGGTGCTGATGTTTCAGCCGATCAGTTTCGGTCCCATCCAGTTCAGAATCGCGGAAGCTCTCACGATACTGCCCTACTTTACTCCTGCTGCCATCCCGGGTGTAACCATCGGATGTTTATTAAGCGCATTTTTTACCGGTGCAGATGTTCTTGATCTGGTCTTCGGTTCCCTTGCGACCTTAATTGCAGCCTTCCTATCTTATCAGTTAAGACGCAATAAGTATCTTGTACCGATCCCCCCTATTGTAGCAAATGCATTGATCATTCCCTGGGTGCTCCGTTATGCCTACGATATTCCGGATGCCATTCCTTTCATGATGCTGACGGTCGGTGCAGGTGAAGTCTTTGCCGCGGGTATTCTCGGACTTGTGTTATTATTTGCTCTGAATAGGGTAAAGCATATCGTATTTAGGAATAGCTATTCAAATTAATTTATTATATCATTTACAGTAATTAAAAAAGGTCGATAAAAAAGGTTATTTTCTTCCATATCGGAGGGAAATAACCTTTTACTTATTATCAGCCCATCAGCTTCGGTCCGATCCAGTTCCGCATCGCGGAAGCATAACTATACTGCCCTACTTTACCCCTTCTGCCATTCCGGGTGTTGACATCGGCTGATTCCTCAGTACTGTTTTTACAGGAGCAAATGTGTTTGATATGGTCTTTGGCAGTTTTGCCACCTTACTTGCTGCGATAATATCTTCTAAGCTTATGGGGCATAAGTTCCTTGTTCCTATTCCTCACATTGTTGCAAATATGCTCATTATTCCCTGAGTTCTTCGTTTTGCATACGACATCCCGGATGCCATTCCCTTTATGATGCTGACCGTAGAAATCGGTGAAATCTTTGCTGTGGGTATTCTTGGGACTATGCTGTTATTTGTGCTGGATAAGGTGAAGCACGGGTTTACCCTTACCATTAAGTCCTGTAAGAATAAGCTCATGCTTCATATATTGGTTATATACTTCTCTTCTTGAATAACGATTATCCTGTAATATGCTTATAATACTGGGAGGGTGGAACCAATTCCGTTCTTTTAAACACCTTAGTAAAGGTTCTATAGTCTTTAAAGCCAACGCTTTCCGCAATCTCAGATACTGACTTCCTACTGGTCATAAGTAAGATCTTTGATTGCTCTATCCGCATATTTGTTAAATAAGCAAGGAAGTTTACGCCTATTTCACTTCGAAACATCTGACTGATATAAACAGGACTCAAAAAGAATTTATCTGCCAGTATCTTCAAGGTTATCTCCTCCGATAAATGTTCCTGAATATACCTTGTAATTTCAAAAATCTGCTTGTCCTTCTGATCCGACACACAACTGCGCTGGACTTTTTCCTGATATAAGGCGATTTTCAGATTGTCGATCACCTCACCGAATTCTTCATAGTTCACTGGCTTTAGTATATAGTCTGAGACTTTTAATTTTAATGCTTCTTTGCAATAACTAAAATCATCATATCCACTTACAACAACAAAACCTATTTGAGGATATTTTGCTTTCACTATTCGAATAACCTCTAATCCATTCATCACAGGGATATTAATATCCATAATCACGATTTCCGGCATATACAAGTCCACTTTGTTTATTGCTTCGATGCCGTCACTGGCTTCACCTACGACTTCACAGTCATGCTCATCCCACGGAAAAAGCCTTTTAAAGCCTTCTCTTATCGTCAACTCATCATCAACAATTAAAACCTTTAGTTTTCTCATAATAGCCTCCTAGTCTAAACCGGTATCTGCTCCCTGAAATGCTGTCACAAGTTATCCCACTCAATCAGAATACTTCTTTTCTGAATAGATCTTACTATTTTTGCATAAAAACCAGAGGTATAGATTCATTAGAATGGCGGCCCTCCAAAGAAATGCTGATTACCATCTCCAGCTTACAATTATCATAGCAATCTGCATTAAATTCGATTTCCGTTTCAGCTAATGATCCGCTCAGATTATTCAACGGAAGCATTGCATTTTTGCCTTTTATGATTTCAACACCACCTGGTGTAAATACCTTAATCTTAGCCCATTGCTGCTGGTTTAGATGAAAAGCATTATAAACCTTAATTTTGATTTTTTTGTTTTCCCCTTTGGTAAAATATATTGAGTCCTCATAATCAACCAACACACGAAATGCAGGAAATTCATATTTCAGGACATAGGGTGATAAGGAAACCAGATCTTTGATACTGATTTCTCCATCCTTACAATGAGAATTCATATGCAGCAGGTACTCCCTTTCGTTTACTGCATAAAGCTCCTTTTCTTCCCTACAGGTGATTTTCATTCCACCCTCTGCGAGAATATCGCAGAATTCCAGACCAAGGAAGCCCGGCATAACACGCAGAATTCTATCTGTCAGTTCATTAGCCGTCTCTGGAACCCATACTCCTTTGCTGGTTTTATCAATGCATAAGGTAGCAATTTTATCATTTAGAGGTGCTTTCCACTTTTGCGGAAGCATTTGCTCTCCCATTATAATGCCCATAAGAGCACCTAGAGTGGCACAGGTACAATCAGTATCTTCTCCTAGAGAGTTGGCAATAACAATACTATTTCCAAAATCACCTTCTCCATACAACCATCCTGCAATAGAAAAAGCTACATTTTCAGGAGCGTCAAACCCAGGCGCACCCAGCTCCATCCCCTCATTGCCTTCGGTTTTTATCTCCTTCAGCTTCATTCCCTGAATACCAAAGGTTCCCGGAGCCGTATTATGTATCAGTGTTCTGGCCTCTAATATACTAATTTTATTATCGTAGCATTCCACCGCTTTTCTAATTGCTTTAGACATATGGCTATCTATGGGAATATAGGATAACCCGATCTCAATCAGCTTTCTGCAGTCACTGATTACAAATGCCGCACTCTGCAGTGCTGCAAAGAATATCTCTCCGTACATGCCCTCGCCTTCATGGTCAACAATGGCATCTTCATAAGCGTATCTTACAGCTATCTCCGGATGTCCCGGAGCGAGACATGCCCATAATTCAGAACGTATAAAGCAGCCGCAGCTGTCTTTATACGTATTATCAATAAGACCGCTGAGCGGTGGCTTCAGACCAGCTCTCAAATTAGCTTTTCCTGTTCCATATTCCACCCAGTTTGGAATGATGTAAGACAGCCAGTATTCTCCCAAGATTGATGCATTAACATTCCGTCCGTATCGTTCCACTGCTGCCAACCATACAATCTGTAAATCCAGGTCGTCGTTTGGTGGTGGCCCCATCGTTAGATCCTGTGTATAAAAATCTACGTCATTCACCTGTCTGAAGCACTCGAATGGTGCTCCCAGCACTCCTCCGATATTTTTTCCCGTCCAACAGCCCTTCACCTTGTCTTTATAAACCTGATAGCTCAGTTCCATAATCACCCTCCTATACTATTAAACTCATATTTTTTTTCAATGATAATGTGTGCTGAAACTCCACCTTCTTCATTATCGGTGTAATACAACCCGCAATCTTCCTCATAAAACATCTTCAGGCGCTTTTGAACATTTAAGATGCCCAGGTTGTTCTGCTCCTTAAGATCACAATTACTATCATAATCCTGCAGTAATTCATTAATATGTTCTTTTATCTCTGTGCTCATTCCCACGCCGTCATCCTTAATTGTGATTTCAATCCGATCTTCCTTTTCACAACGATGCACGCTCAAATATATCTGTCCTATATATCCCTTGTCACGCAGACCATGAAGCAGGCTGTTCTCAACAATCGGCTGCAGTATAAAATTAGGAACAAGTACATCCAAAAGATTATTGTCGATATCATACTGATAGGTAATGTTCTCATAGCGATAGCACATTAACTTAAGATAAGCATCAATCAGATTGATCTCATGCTCCAGGTTAACAAATTGATATTCTGCCTTGACATTCAAACGAAAGAATTTGACCAACTCCATCAGCATGTAGGATACATCCTTATCATTGTTGATTTCAGCTCTGATTCGTATGGTATCCAGCGTATTATATAAAAAATGGGGATTGACCTGACTTTTCAGATACAGGAACGATAGCTTCTGTTCATTCAGTTGGCTTTCTTTAATTCTCATCTTGTCAATGTATTGTGTCTCAATCAAATGATCCAACATATTCACCATGCTGTTATATGAATTAACCATCTGACCAATCTCGTCATTCCTAACGATGGGATACTGGATCTTAAGACTATGTTCATCAAAATTAGACATTCCCTGTGCTAATGCTTTTAAAGGCTTCATCATCACACTTACATAGCAAATTGTCAAAATAACTATAAGTATAACTACACATAGGCCGATCAAAACACTATACCAGATAAATCCTGTTGCTTCTTCGGTAAAATCTATTACTGACTGTCCAGTAATAAGAATCAGATTGCTGTAATCAGAATGCTCTATCATAATCTTACAGATCTCGCCTTCCCATTCAGCCTCCTGTCCTTCCTCCTTGGTAAGCCTTTCTGCAATGGTTGGTGATATATTTTTAATATTTCTTCCGATAAAATCACCATTCTGACAGCAGGCGATATCCCCTGATTTCGTCAATAGGATGTAAAACATATCCTCTCCGATACCTTCATCCAGTATCTTCTTTATTGTCTCTACAGGAACCGTCAGCGCGACACTTCCAATCTGATCATGTGGGGAAAATCTATAGATATCTCTTAACAGCCAGATGCAATTTTTGTTGAACTGATCTGTTCCATAATTTTGAGGATACCGCATAAATCTAGGTTGACTGTCTACTGCCAGATAGCAGTTGGATTGCTCTAATTTCACTGTTTTTTGCTCTACCTCATATAATACCTCATAAGCGTCAACATCCTTACGCAATGAGGGATTCATTTTATCATGTCGGAAAATCAAATTATTCATATCAAAAATATAAATTCCGCTGATATCATTTCTGATTTCAATCAACGAGGTATAATACTCGTTCAGATATTCTTCATCCTGATTCTTCTCATAGGTATTTCTTTTCTTATAATTTAGTAAGATATTCTGGAACCGATCTCCTGAGGTGCTCATTAACGATACCCGGCTCATATCCTTCAGCTTATTATCAACCGAAATGATTGAATTTGTCAGATAGGACTGAAACGTCTGCTCTTCCATGCCGCTGATAATCTTATAGTTCATAACGCTTACAATTACTATAATGATAATAAATGCAACAATAAAGAATAAACTGTAAATCAAGCTTATCTTAAATCCAACTCTATTCTTCAAATTATTTAGCCATTTTCGGATATTCTTTAGTTTTTTCAGAATACTCTACCCCTTTACTGCTCCCTGTGTCAATCCGGAAATCAAAGACTTAGAAGCAAATATATAGAAAACTGCAATAGGCAGCAGACATATCGTAAGTGCAGCAAACATGACCTGGGTCGGGAACTCCGTTGATCCAACTGATGATGAAAAGCGGATAGGAATTACTGACAGAGGAAGCTTACTTTGATCACCGATAAAAATCATTGCCAACTGCAATTCGTTCCATGAATTTAAAAATGTCTGGATTAATACAAATGCCAGCCCGGGCTTTGCCACTGGCATCATAATTGTATAGAAAATACGTAATATCCCGGCTCCATCAATATGTGCGGCCTCCATGAGCTGATTTGGCAGGGAATCAAAATAATTTTTAAACATCATCAGATTGAAGCAGCAGTTTAATGTCACATATGGCAGCACTACCGACAATCTTGAACCCAACATTCCCATATTTTTCACTGTTTTAAACAGTGGGAAAATCAGTGCTGAAACAGGGATCATCATACCCATAAGTATAACATAATACAGCACCTTTTTAAAAGGGAAATCCAGCTTGGAAAACGAAAATGCAGCAAGCGATACGACAACAGCCACCAGCAGCAGCGTGCAGCCAACAATAATAATACTGCTGACAAAGTTTGTGAATAGATTGTAGGTGTTAAAAACAAGCTTATAGTTATTGATACCCTCTACGGCAAAGGATTTTACCACCATCAATCCAACTGGATAAATAAAAATGCCGGATGCAATAATACATACCATATGCATTATAACTTTTTTTATAATTTTTATTTTCATTATTCAGCCAGCTCCTTATCCTTATCATTTCTATAATAAAAACACAGCTGAATTCCTGTAATTATCATCGCCAGAACGAACACAATTACAACAATCGTGGACGCTTCTCCCTGTTTAAATAAATTGAATGATTTCGTATTAATATAGGTAGAGAAGAATTCAGTAGCATGATTGGGACCTGCTTTAGTTAGAACATATGGAATATCAAAGGTTTTTAAGGAGCCAATCATGCCCATAATAAATACGGTATAATGCGTTCCCCGCAACAATGGAAAAGTGATCTCCAGGAACTGCTTCCAGACTCCAGCTCCGTCTATCCTTGCAGCTTCATAAACATCATCAGAAATATTCAGCATATTTGTGTAATACAGCAACATGCTGTATCCAGTCCATTGCCATATATTAACAAAAACAATACATCCAAGCGCAATTTTCGGATCAGCAAGCCACTGCTGGCAGAGTCCTTCCAAATGAAGTGTCTTTAGCATACCGTTCAGATATCCACGGTTTGTCTCAAATATTTTGGAAAATATCTGTCCAACAACTGCTGGAGTAGCAATAATCGGGAGATAGATAAGCGTTCTGTAAATCTGCGAAAATCTTATGTTATTTCTAAGTATCACAGCAAAGAACAGTCCCATCAGTGCCTGAATAATAATTGTTGCAAATGCAAAAATAAAAAAGTTTTTAACCGCAATCAGCATAACCTGATCCATTAATATTGTCCTATAATTCTGTAAACCATTGAATGTTTTTTCGATATTTATTCCATTCCAGTCATAGAAGCTGATTTTAATATTATAAATGATTGGATAAACGATAAATAGCAGAAATAGAACAAACAGCGGAAGAATAAACATGTATCCTATAATTCTCTGTCTTTTCATAATTTGTACCTTTCAATTTAGTGAAATCCAGTCTGACAGGCGCTCCTTTTCATGTAGCCATATTAGAAAGGGGCTGTTGCAAAATTAACATATGATCTTCTGTGATTAGTATCAAATCCCCCTAATACACTATTTGGAATACAGACCGCTAAATTTGTTAACCTAAGACGGACAATTACTGTCCGATCGTGGCTAACAAATTAGTGGGATGTATTCCAACGAGTGTGTGAGGGGATTTGGTACTCATCACTGCAGTTCAAAGCCTATATTGCAACAGTCCCTCTCTGTCAATTGGATACAGGCTACCTGTCTCCTATCTTTCAACTAACTTAGAGACAGCTTCAATCTCCTGTGCAGCTTTCTCGGGAGTGGTCTGCCCGGCAGCAAGTGCCTGCAGCTCATCTCCGATCTTGGTATTCAGATCGGAGTAAGGGATAACTCTGGCTCCAGCTACATTACTAGAGGCATTGTCCAAAACCACCTGCAGTGCTTCCTGTCCATCTTCACTGAGTCCTTCTACATTTAAAGTCATATCGGTACGGGAGGGCATATACTCAAGATATTTATTCACCAGAAGCTCCTGTCCCTCATTGACCAGGTAATCCATAAATTTGAATGCTGCATCTTTTACCTTAGAATTCTTATTCATACAAAGTACGACATCTGTTGCAGCAGTTACTGGACATGCTTTACCGTCATTATTCCAGTCAATCAAAAATATATCATGATCTGCACCTTCTGAATTAAATACATTATGTGTCTCTGTATCTGCAAGGGTATACATGTTCATAGCCCAAGAGCCATTGATGAACATGGGAATACTGCCTTCCTTCTGGAACATATCATTCACGTCATTGTATAAGGACATGCCGACTGCGCCGTCTTGGAATACTCCTTCGGTAAAGCAATTTTGCCAAATCGTAAAGGATTGTACTAGATCTTCATCAGTAAAAGGAATTTCTCCATTAATAGCGGAGTACAATTTTTCACTGTTAACATCATTTGCCATACTCATCCAGGTATCAACATCAAGCCAGGAATCCTTTGCTCCGATTGACATAGGAAGCTGACCCTGTTCGCGCAGCACCTTACTGTCCGCTAATAAATCATTATATGAAGTAGGAATGTCCAGCCCGTAGCCTGCAAGCATATTTTTGTCTGCCCATGCATAGCCTGCATATGTTATTCCGAGAGGTAATCCGTAATATTTTCCGTCGGATTCAATTGCATCCATGCAGGAATCGTAGAATTTTGACTTCCATTCTTCTCCCCATGCATTGCTGCAATAAGAAGTAATGTCCTCTTCAAAATCCCGGAACTCTTTATAATACGCGCCGGTACTCATACCATAGATATCTGGTCCCTCTTCACCCATTAATTTCACCTTTAGCTGTTCAAAGTGGCTACCAGATTCTACAAATACATAATTAATCTTAATATCGGGATTTTCTTTCTCAAAAGCTGCAATGATCTGGTAAATGGCGCTGTCCTTACCAGTATCTGATGGATTCCAGGTCTGGAATGTGACTACCGTCTGTTCTTTTGCTGTCTCGTTGTCTGAGGAAGTGGTTTCTGTAGATGTGGCTTTCTCTTGTTTTTCTGATCCTTGATTTGATGAGCCGCATCCTGCCAAAATCATGGTTATGATTAGAAGCATTGCTATTACTTTACTTAATAGTTTTTTTCTCATTTGTCATTTGTCCCTCCCATAGTATTCTTGTTTTACTTTGCAAAGTATAGTGCAGGGGTCTGCGTGCGTACGATAATAAACATTGTTTATTATAGATAACATTATAGATACTCCAAACCACTTTATATAGTCACTTTTTTACACCGAATGTGTTTATTCTTTAGTTACGCTAGTCAATACCTCTAAATATTATCAATTTGTCATCGCATCTATCTACACCTTTTTTCAAGCCATTGGAACATGAGCGGAAGCCACATCTGACAAGGAATATTGACCTCTTCTGGTTTGGAGGCTGTAAATTCATTGGCGAGTGCCAGACCATGTACCCCATTCTCAAATACATGTAATTCATATGGTATATGGTATTGTGACAATTTGAGTGCATAAGCCAGGGAATGCTCCGACGGTACCAATTCATCATCTGCTGTATGCCAGAGGAATGTAGGTGGAGTTTTTTCATTCACCATACAGGTTGGGCTAAGGGAATCAATCTTTTCCTTTCCCGGATATTTCTCTCCGCAGATAGCTACCAGGGATTGTTCCAGAAAGCTTCTCCATTCGTCGTCCAATCTCATATCATGGCTGATTGAGTTTCTCAAAAGTTGTAGATCACATAACGGATATCCCAATACCACGGCTTTTACTCTCAATGTTTCACTTTCTATCCCTAGTTTCCGGGCAATCCAACCCTCTGACCACAGGTTACTGAAAACTGCTGCCAGATGAGCCCCTGCCGAAAAACCGACGATAATTAGCTCCGAAGTATTTACATGCCACGCTTCCCCATGCTCCTTAATCAGCTTCACTGTCATTGCAAGCTCCATCAAAGCTTTTTCGGCTACCTTTGATGGAGTAGAATCCATGGTTCCGATGCTATAATTTAAAACAAATGCATGATATCCCTTCTGCAGAAAGGTCAGTGCCACCGGTTCTCCTTCTCTTTCCGACAGCTTTAAATACCCTCCTCCCGGGCATAGGATCACTCCGGGCCTTTTTTTCCCTTTCTGATATTCTTCATAATCATGAATCAGGTATGATACCACCTTGGGACTGCTCTTTTCATCATATAACGGATGAACATACACCTTCATAACGATCTCCCTTCAAGAATTAGTCACCTCTTATCTTACAGGAAGCGCACTTTTCATACCAGATTATTTATTAAGTAAAATGTATTCAAAATTATTGTATTCCTTTCCTGTTTACAAAGAGAGGTTTCCCGAGCAATTGAAGTATTCTAGCTGGCAAGATTGTAAGGGCAAAAAAATAGAACACTCTTTGGCGTGCTCCTTAAGAAGTTGTATTGGTTCCACTGCCGGATTTCTTCCTGTAGAAGAGTAAGCCTTGTACAACTTTGTGTACTCTAATCCCTCCAATATGTGGCTCAGCAGTCGGACAGAATCATCTTCAGGTATCAAACCTTCCAAACTTAATGGTAAAACCAGTTGAAATCCATCATTAAATTCGGTATTATTCTTCTTGTGTAATTGTGTTATTCGCATGACTTAATTATACCATTTTTGCGGATTCTTCGGAATCCGCATTTTTAATTTTAAGCAGAAAAAGAGGGCTGTTTTTACACTAATTAATCAATTAGTTTTGAAACAGCCCCTTTTTTCTGCGTATCCTACATGCTCCATAGTCTGCCGTTATATGGCATATCAAGCCTTGATAGAATAACGCATGAATTTTCTCTATTTATCAGTCTTAGTATCGTCAGGGAATTCCCCTGAACCTCATAGTAAAAGCAAGGGGAGCTACATTCAAATTCAGTTTGGCTTTGCTCTCATTTCTCTCTTACAGCTCGCAGTTATTTACTGTTCTCGGGAAAGGAATAACGTCTCTGATGTTGCCCATACCGGTCAGATACATAACGCAACGTTCAAAACCAAGTCCAAATCCCGCATGTCTTGCGGAACCATACTTTCTGAGATCGAGATAGAACTCATAATCCTCCTTCTTCAGTCCCAATTCATCCATTCTCTTCACCAGCTTATCGTAGTCGTCCTCTCTTTGGCTTCCGCCGATGATCTCGCCGATTCCGGGAACCAGAAGATCCATTGCAGCAACGGTCTTGTTATCCTCGTTGAGCTTCATGTAGAAGGCTTTGATCTCCTTCGGATAATCCGTAACGAATACGGGCTTCTTGAATACCTGCTCCGTTAAATAGCGCTCATGTTCGGTTTGAAGGTCGCAACCCCAGAATACCTTATAATCAAAGTTATCATTGTTCTTCTCTAAGATGCTGATCGCTTCTGTATAGGTTACATGGCCGAAGCTTGAATTTGCAACATTGGTAAGACGCTCCAATAAGCCCTGATCCATGAATTGGTTAAAGAACTGCATCTCCGCAGGTGCATGCTCCAGCACATAGTTGATTACGTATTTAAGCATACCCTCTGCCATCGCCATATCATCCTTCAGATCAGCAAACGCTATCTCGGGCTCAATCATCCAGAACTCTGCTGCGTGACGGGTTGTGTTGGAATTCTCAGCACGGAAGGTCGGCCCAAAGGTATAAATATTCTTAAATGCCATCGCATAGGTCTCACCATTTAACTGACCACTTACGGTAAGGTTTGTCTCTTTTCCAAAGAAATCCAGTGTGGTATCAATCCTGCCATCCTCTGTTCTCGGCAGATTGTCAAGGTCTAAGGTTGTAACACGGAACATCTCGCCTGCACCCTCACAGTCACTGCCTGTGATAATGGGAGTATGAACATAGACGAAATCACGATCCTGGAAATACTGATGAATCGCATAAGCGATCAGGGAGCGAACACGAAATACTGCCTGGAAGGTATTCGTTCTGGCTCTTAAATGAGTCTGTGTTCTGAGATACTCTAAGGAATGTCTCTTTTTCTGTAACGGATAGTCTGCCGTAGAGGTTCCTTCAATCGTTACCTCCTCTGCCTGAATCTCAAAAGGCTGCTTCGCCTCAGGAGTAGCTACTAATTCGCCCTTTACAATAATTGCAGAGCCGACATTTAGTTTAGATACTTCCGCAAAATTCTCCATCTTATCATGATACACTACCTGCAAGGTCTCAAAGTAGGTTCCGTCATTTAATACGATGAAGCCAAAGGTCTTGGAATCTCTTACACTTCTGATCCAACCGCCGACTGACACCTGCTTACCGATGTATTGGTCCTTATTACGATATAGTTCTCTTACATCAATTAATTCCATAATCATAAACTCCTTTGTCTATATTCATGTTATCTTTTTACACAATCATTGCTCACAGATAAGTCTGCGATAAGTATTTACCACATCCGTACCCAAAAAACAAACCTCTGTGTATGAATTATGCGTTATAATAATTCATATTATTATATCATGAATAAATGCATATTCATGATCTTCACTCCGATCGCATGCTCACAAGCAAGCTTTGTGCTTGCTCACTACGTTTCATTATATCATGAATAAAAATCATATTCATGATCTTCACTCCGATCGCATGCCCACAAGCAAGCTTTGTGCTTGCTCACTACGTTTCATTATATCATGAATAAAAAGCATATTCATGATCTTCACTCCGATCGCATGCCCACAAGCGAGCTTTGTGCTTGCTCACTACGTTTCATTATATCATGAATAAAAAGCATATTCATGATCTTCACTCCGATCGCATGCCCACAAGCGAGCTTTGTGCATGCTCACTACGTTTCATTATATAATAACGTGTCCGTGAAAAGCAAGGCTTTTCTAATACGATGCATATTCCGCTTTCATGAACAGATATTTTCTCTTCTGCCAACCAGTGCCTTCAGGATATCCGATCTTTCCCTGCTCTCACACTTCAGATAATTCACAGGCTCGTGAATAGCCCCCAAGTCATGCGCATCGGAATCCGTTATGATGTTACACTGCTTGAGATAGGGATTTTGGCTGCTGATTGTCTCATATTTTGTGATATCGGCAAATTCCACCGCCGTAAAATCCGCATCCGGTGCGATAAAGCCCAGATTAGATAAGAGACTGTTGGAATTCTTATCAATGTGAGCCGGAAGATAGATCCCATGAAATTCTTTCATTAGTCTTCCCAGATGATCAAATGAGATATCTGTTGCATTGATGAGAAGATAGGGTTCCGTACCAATGACCTCGTCCGACTCATTGCAGACTTCCTGTTTGCCGAAGGCACGCTCATCATTTGGAATCTTCATCAGCCGGGAGGTAACATAGTCGCTAAATTTCATCGCATCTGACAACTCTTCAAAAAGGCAAAGCACATGAACCTCTTCCATTGTTGTTAGCTCCATCCCAGGGATCGCTATGATATTATATTGATCGGCAAGTGCCAGTACGGCAGGACAGTTCTTACAGGAATTATGGTCCGTCACCGCAATTACGTCGAGCCCCTTCAGTGCTGACATACCTACGATATTACCGGGGGTCATATCCTCATCACCGCAGGGAGATAAGCAGGAGTGGATATGCAGATCATAGGATAATTTAAGCATGCAGCTTTTGGTAGACGATCAGAGCAGCCTCAAAGATCGGCAATTCCGTCTCGAATACATTGATCTCCTGCTGCCTTGCCTTATTTAAAGCAGACTCATCCAGGTGGCTTCCTTCTGCCAGGATAATGCAGGCGGCATCTGCAAGTGCAGCTACTGCCAACGTATTTACATTACCCATCACGGTAACCCATGCCGAATACGGCGGCATCTTTCCCATGGCTACACTCAGCAAGTCGCAGCAATACGGCATTGAGATCTCCCGTTCCATATTATCTCCTTCATTCAATACCCGAAAGCTTTCCACCGAGATCAAATCATGTACCTTCATCTATTCTACCTTCCATTCTCAGATAATCCTGTAATAGTTGCATTCCAATGCTTCCCTGGTTTAATTACGAATTACTTAAGTCGATCCAGCTTCGACATCTCTTCAGAGAGTTTATGGATATAATCTCGTAAGATATGGATACAATCCTGCTCCTTTGCTACTCCTCTTACGATGTCCTCTGCAAGAGCCTTACAGGTAGGGGCTCCGCAGGAGCCACAATCCAGCCTCGGGAACTTCTCACATAGTTCCTCTACCCTTGCCATATTAGCAATACTCTCATTCATATCCTTACCCAGCTTAAATACCGGTTCATAATTTACTTCATCCGTCCAGAAGTTCTCATCCGCCATTCCGCTGACTAGGTGAGAACAAGCGACAGGAAGGTATTTTCGAAGTCGGGCTAATTTCACCTTCGCAAGATATGGATTCTCAACAGTCAATACTCCGCCGACACAGCCGCCCGCGCAGGCATTCAATTCAATGAATTCCAGCTGGTCAAATTTCTGATCCTCCAGATCCTCCAGGATCTTGATGACATTCTCAATTCCATCCGCCGCCAGATAATTATCCGTTAGAAGACTTCCGGCTTCACCACCGGTACTTCCCCAGCCAATGCCAATGCGGCCGGAGATGCCAAGTTCCTCTACATCATCGATACTCTGCTTCATTAAAGGCAAAAGAATAGGGTATATTTCCTTCATTGCAAGTACACCATCGATTTCACTATGATCGATTCCGATCGGTGATTTGACTGCGGTCACCTTGGCAGGGCAGGGTGAGATAAAGATGATCCCGATCTTCTCTCTGGGAAGTCCGGTCTTCTCCATTGCTTTATCCTTTGCCATGGAAGCAGCCAGATCAACCGGAGCCGTGATCGGAAGCAGGTGTTCTATCAAATTCGGAAAGCGTACCTGAATCAGTCGAACAACCGAAGGACAGGCTGTACTGATGAGAGGCCATTTATCCTTATGCTCTGCTACATATTTTCTGGACATCTCCGAGACAAGCTCTGCCGCACCACTGACCTCGAAGACATCATCAAAACCCATCTTCTTCAAGGCGGTGAGAACGATATTCACATCCTCCAGATGGTTGAACTGTCCGTATAGAGACGGAGCCGGTAAAGCTACTGTGTATTCAAATCTCTTCATAATCTCAGGGGAATCATAAGTTGCCTCCTTGGCATGATGAGGGCATATGCGGATGCACTCCCCACAATCAATGCAAAATTCCTTTGTGATTACGGCTTTCTGGTTTCTTACCCGGATGGCCTGTGTAGGACAGCGTTTAATGCAATTAATACATCCCATACATAAGTCTTCCTTCAAACGAACCGAAGTAAAAAATTTACCCATTGCAATACCCCCTGAAACGTTTCTCAGCTGTCAGCTATGAAGTAACAGCGCATACTCATTTCCACATACAGCCTCATGACTGCAGCTGGAAGAAGCCTTAACGGATTCAATTTAAATCATTTTCACTTTCATGATAACGGTTGTTCCGACCCCGACCGTACTGTCAATCTTAATTTCATCACTATATTTCTTCATATTCGGGAGTCCCATGCCGGCACCAAACCCGAGATTGCGGATATTATCCGGTGCTGTGGAATAGCCTGCCTGCATCGCAAGATCAATATCAGCGATTCCCGGGCCTTGGTCCTTAAGAACCATCTCAATCTCCTCCGGTGAAATGACTACATCGATCTTACCTCCGGCTGCATGAATCACCATATTAATCTCACCCTCATACATCGCAATTGCCACTTTACGAATAATCTCAGGATTGACCCCCATCTTCTTCAGGCTGCTCTTTAGGCTGCTGGAGGCTTCTCCTGCACGGGTGAAATCATTTGCAGGAACTTCGTAGGACATATGTATTGTATTACTCATTTATAATCTGGACCTCCCCGCAAGCCTTTTTCGTACAGCATACCACAGGCAGCAAACATTCTATGGCCGGTAATAAGAATCGCAATCTCCTTCTCCTTCGCCATCTCTATCATAGCCTCATCCGGGAGCTTTCCTCTGACAAATACAATACAGATAATATCCATCATCTCACAGGTACGAATCACCTGCAGATTACAGAGTCCGGTCAAAAGTACGGATTGATCCTTCATAAATGCCAATACATCGCTCATCATATCCGAGCCGCAGGCAGTATGGACCTCTCTCTCCTTCCATTCTTCTCCGACGACATATTTCGCTCCTAATATTGATTTAATGTCCTCAATGTTCATATAGCCCTCCGTTTTATATTTAAGTATCTGATCTACTTATTACTCTTAATATCAGGGTTATTACCATTCAAGTTTCACTTCTTCCGGCGATCCAAGCGTATCTGATGCATAAAACATCCGTATTCCGTACTTTTTAAGTACCTATCCTAAAATGCCCCGGTTTCTACTCTTCTTGATTACATACCCGAGAAAGCTTTGCTTTACATAAACTTTCGTTTTCATACTTCCTGATTACCTGCCTGAGAAAGTTCCGGTTTCTATCCGTCTTAATTACCTACCTGAGAAAGCCTTACTTTACACAAACTTTCGTTTTCGTACTTCCTGATTATCTGCTCGTCTTGTACCTCTTGAGTACCTGCCCGGGAAAGCTCTGGTGCACTGTATACGGACGGCGCGGACCGGCCGAGCAGTTTTTGCGAGGGAAAGGCAGGTCCGGACGGATGCAGTGTATCGATGCTTCCTCCTCATTACCTAGCTTTCTCATCCCCCGATTGCCCCAGCGAATACTTCAAAGGAGCTGATCGGCACCTTCTTAGCCATCACCAATGCGGCATTTGCATTCGCAAGAATTGTCTGAAATTCATTAGCCCCCCGTGAAAGAGCAATACCGATACTGATCGTGATCCCATTCTTGGTATGCTCGAAGGAGTAGATGGACTCTAGTTCCTTGCAGATCCTATCTGCTTTTTCATAAGCAAGGGTATCTTTTGGAATATCCTTCAGGAAGATAGCGAACTCGCTTATGCCCACTCTTCCGATAATGTCCGATGTTCTGAACTGTCTTTTGAGCGAATTACCGATGGTTGTCAGAATGTTCTCACCGCTTATCACCCTGCGAACCTCGTTGATATTTTTATAATTTCTGATATCCACCAGCATTAATGCTGAAAGAGCATCCGCATTTTGTTTGTCCAGAGCGTCTCTTATCATAATCTCCGTCGATACCTTTGTACAGACATTGGTAAGTGAATCAATCTCCGGTTGATAACCTGTATCAGCAGGTGCATTCTCCACTTTGTTGATGACCGACAGCTTACCTACCACCTTATACGGAGTGCGATTTTCATCAAAGATGATGGAGGCATAGCAGATGTACCAACAGGGCTTCCCACCCTTCGGTATCATTCTTACTTCGAATCGAACCTGTTTTCTTCCGCTCATCATACTGTTAAAAATACCAACCACTGCCGGTAGCTCGTCTGGATGAATCGTCTTTGTCTTCTCCAGTCTTTTGCGAAAGCCTGTAATCACTGAATCCTTACCGAACACCTCATGGAATGTCTCAGAAAAGCTTAAGGTATCCGTGGCAATCTCATATCCAAAATATAAATCCTTGGAAAGCTCTGTAATCGCACGATTATACTCGGCATTTTGCTCCAGCTGTTTATAGCGGACCATCGTGTCTGTTGCATCCAGTGCCATACAAGAGAATACAGGAACGGATTTTGTTCCCGATGCATGGACCTCCTGCAAACGGCTGCCTGTTATCATAATCCATTTGAAGCTGCCATCCTGCTGCAGACTACGAAAATGAAAGCTTAGCATATTATCTTTTCTATTTTTTTGGGATGCAATCTGCTGAGTCACATAAATGATATCCGCAGAATATACAAGACGAAGCAGCTGCTGGAGCCCTTTGGCAGCATTATCTGCCACATTCTTCACCAAAGAGAAAAAATTCTCCGATGCAAACAATATGGTCAGCATATCATCCATGGCAAGCTTAACGAGAGCACCTGGGGTACTCCGTAAGAGCTCTTCCGTCTGTAATCTATCTAATTCATCCATTGTTTCACCTTTCCTGACGAGATGCCGTTTTGCAGCATCATAAATAATAAATGTGAAGATGTTTTTTCTTCACTCTTCTTATACAACGAAATGTAATATATATGCAATTTTTCCCCTGAAAAAGCTGTTGGGTAAGAAACATTATAATACAACTTGTCATCAATTACAATCTCAGAATCTACCGCCTCCGGCAGATTCTTCAAGTGTTTTTCCATGTAAAACCAAACAATTACATCCTGTTTTTAATCACTGTTTCTTCTATCCATTTTATCCAGATAAAATCCTATAATTATGCTGATAGTTGTTAATAATTTTTGTAGATTTTTTAACATACTTATGTTATAATGTCAATGTTTGTGGCGACACAATATATTTTAAGGAGGTTCAAAAATGGGATCGCAGAATAACACAGTACCCTTTGCAGGAACGAAAGAGCAGGAAGCAACACTCTTACAGGTCATTGCTGATCATAAAGATGATAAAGGCGCTCTTATGCCCATTTTGCAAAAGGCACAAGGTATTTATGGTTATCTTCCTATCGAAGTACAGACCATTATTTCCAATGAGATGAATGTACCGTTGGAGAAGATCTACGGAATTGTTACATTCTACTCACAGTTTTCACTTAATCCAAAGGGCAAATACAATGTTTCCGTTTGCCTTGGAACCGCTTGCTATGTTAAGGGTTCCGGAGATATCTTCAATAAGCTTCAGGAGATGCTGGGTGTTGAGGATGGCGGATGCACAAAGGATGGAACTTTTTCATTAGAGTCCTGCCGCTGCATCGGTGCCTGCGGACTTGCGCCTGTACTCACAATCAATGAGGATGTCTATGGAAAATTAACCGTTGACGATCTGGAAGGCATTTTAGCAAAGTACAAATAATATGATGACAGAAATCTCTCTTAATGTATTGGATATCGCTAATAATTCAATCCGGGCTCAGGCGAACCTGATTGAAATAATAATACAAATACAAAGAGACTTTGATAAACTAACGATTACAATAGCCGATAATGGCAGCGGAATGACTGCAGAGCAAATAAGACAGGTAGAAGATCCCTTCTTCACTACCCGTACCACCAGAAAGGTTGGTCTCGGCGTTCCATTTTTCAAGATGGCTGCTGAGAGCACCGGCGGAAGTTTTCAGATTGATTCCGAACCTGGAAAAGGAACCAGGGTGGTTGCTGTATTTGCTTTATCCCACATCGACCGCATGCCACTTGGCGATATGAACAGTACCATGCATACACTAATCACTTTGAATACGCAGATTGACTTCCTTTATCGATATATCTTCGACAGCAAGGAATTCACCTTGGATACTAGGGAATTTCGTCAAATTCTTAACGATGTTCCACTGAACTCTCCGGAGGTTTCTGCATACATCAAAGAATACTTACAGGAAAATCAATACGAGACAGATGGTGGATATCTCGTATAAGAAATATAATATATACACCACTAAATCAGCAATTTGTAATACACGACGGAAGAAGAATTACCGGTCAATATAGAATAGTTCCATCATTTACAGTTTTACTAAGGGAGGCGATGTCCTCCAAGCATGATGTAATAAATTTTTGTTTCATATATCGGAGGACATTATCCTCCAATATAGTTCTCGAAAAAATGTAATTTATTAAGGGAGGATAATATATCCTCCACTGTAGTTCTCGTAAAAAATGTAATTTATTAAGGAGGATATAGCATGAAATCTCTAGAAGAGCTTAAGGCAATCAGAGAAAAGATGCAGGGTCAGATCGGGCTTCGTAATGAAAGCAGCGAGCAGACACGTGTCATCGTAGGTATGGCTACCTGCGGTATCGCAAGTGGTGCAAGACCGGTTCTTACCGCACTCTCTGATGCAGTTCAGCAAAAGGGTCTTACCAATGTTGCAGTTATACAGACCGGTTGTATCGGCTTATGCCAATTCGAACCCATTGTAGAGGTATTGGAACCCGGTAAAGATAAAGTTACTTATGTAAAAATGACTCCCGAAAAAGCACTGGAAGTGGTTGAAAATCACTTAATTCGTGGTCAGGTAGTTGAAAAATATACGATTGCCGAAGTACTCGGCTAATCCGAAGGAGGACACACTATGTATCGTTCACACGTATTGGTTTGCGGTGGTACCGGATGTACTTCCTCGGGAAGTGCCAAGATTATTGATACACTGCAGGCAGAAATCATCAAAAATGGTCTTAAGGACGAAGTTGCCGTTGTACAGACAGGCTGTCACGGGCTTTGTGCACAGGGTCCTATCGTTATTATTTACCCGGAAGCAACATTCTATGCAATGGTTACAAATGAAGATATTCCGGAGATCGTATCCGAGCATTTATTAAAGGGACGTATCGTAAATCGTCTTCTTTACAAGGAAATGGTTACTGAGAATGGTATCAAATCCTTAAATGAAACTGACTTCTACAAGAGACAGCACAGAATTGCACTTCGTAACTGTGGTGTTATCAATCCTGAGAATATCGATGAATATATCGGAACAAACGGTTATGAGGCTCTTGGTAAGGTATTAACCGAGTACACACCGGATCAGGTTATTCAGACCATCCTAGACAGTGGACTTCGTGGCCGTGGCGGCGGCGGTTTCCCGACTGGTTTAAAGTGGAAGCTTGCTAAGGGCAACGATGCAGATCAGAAGTATGTTTGCTGTAATGCAGACGAAGGTGACCCGGGCGCATTCATGGATCGTTCCGTATTAGAGGGTGACCCTCATGTCGTACTTGAGGCTATGGCAATCGCAGGCTATGCAATTGGCGCATCTAAGGGTTACATCTATGTTCGTGCAGAGTACCCGATCGCTGTTGGTCGTCTTGAAATTGCAATCGGTCAGGCTAGAGAATATGGCTTACTTGGTAAGAACATCTTTGGTACCGACTTTGATTTTGATATTGAATTAAGACTTGGTGCCGGCGCATTTGTATGTGGTGAAGAGACAGCTCTTATGACCTCCATCGAAGGTAACCGCGGTGAGCCTCGTCCTCGTCCTCCGTTCCCTGCACAGAAGGGTCTTTTCCAGAAACCTACGATCTTAAATAATGTTGAGACCTATGCAAATATTCCTCAGATTATCTTAAATGGTCCCGAATGGTTCGCATCCATGGGTACCGAGAAGAGCAAGGGAACCAAGGTATTTGCACTCGGCGGTAAGATCAACAACACCGGCCTTGTAGAGATCCCGATGGGAACTCCTCTTCGCGAAGTAATCGAAGATATCGGTGGTGGTATCCCGAAAGGTAAGAAGTTTAAAGCAGCTCAGACAGGCGGCCCCTCCGGCGGATGTATCCCTGCAGAGCATTTTGATATTCCGATTGACTACGACAACTTAATCAGCATCGGCTCCATGATGGGTTCCGGCGGTCTTATCGTTATGGACGAAGACAACTGTATGGTTGATATCGCTAAGTTCTTCCTCGAGTTCACCGTGGATGAGTCCTGTGGTAAATGTACTCCCTGCCGTATCGGTACCAAGCGTCTTCATGAGATCTTAGATAAGATCACAAACGGACAGGGTACGTTGGAAGATCTCCAGAAGTTAGAGGATCTGTGCTACTACATCAAGGAGAATGCTCTTTGTGGTCTTGGTCAAACAGCTCCGAACCCGGTATTATCAACTCTTCGTTATTTCAAGGATGAGTATATTGCCCATGTAGTTGATAAGAAATGTCCAGCCGGTGTATGTAAGGCTCTTCTTTCCTACATCATCGACGAAGATAAATGTAAAGGATGTACACTTTGCGCAAGAATTTGTCCTAATGGTGCAATTTCCGGCAAGGTAAAGGAAGCACATCTTATCGATCAGAGCAAATGTATCAAGTGTGGCGCTTGTATGGAAAAATGTAAGTTCGGCGCTATCTCTAAGAAATAACTAACTGGTTATTATATCAAGATGGAGGTTAAAAATGGAAACGGTAAATATTAAAATAAATGGCATGCCAATTCAAGCACCTAAGGGTGCCACCATATTAGAAGCGGCTAAGCTTGCCTGCATCGATATCCCCACCTTATGTTTCTTAAAGGATATCAATGAGATCGGCGCTTGTCGTATCTGTGTCGTTGAAGTAAAGGGTGCCAGAAGCCTTGTTGCTTCCTGTATGTACCCTATTTCAGAGGGCATGGAAATCACCACGAATTCACCCAAGGTTCTCTCTTCCCGTAAGAAGACCTTAGAGCTTATCTTATCCGATCATGATAGAAAATGTCTCTCCTGTGTACGCAGCGGTAATTGTGAGCTTCAGAAGCTTTGCAACGACTTAAACGTAAAGGATGAATACCTTTATGACGGAGATCGTACCCGCTATGAATTAGATGATTCTTCTGCTCATATGGTACGCGATAACAATAAATGTATCCTTTGCAGACGCTGTTCCGCAGTATGTGATAAGATCCAGGGTATCGGCGTCATCGGTGCAAATGAGCGTGGTTTTGATACCAATATCTCTTGCGCATTTGATATGGGCTTAGGCGAGACCAGCTGTGTATCCTGTGGACAGTGTATCGCAGTATGTCCTACCGGAGCACTTCTTGAGAAGGATTCTACCGATGATGTATTTGCAGCTCTTGCAGATCCTGATAAATATGTAGTTGTACAGACCGCTCCTAGCGTTCGTGCTGCTCTTGGTGAGGCATTTGGCCTTCCGATCGGAACAAATGTAGAGGGCAAGATGGTAGCTGCTCTTCGTCGCCTGGGATTTGCCAAGGTATTCGATACCGACTTCGCAGCAGATCTTACGATTATGGAAGAAGCAAACGAGCTGATTGAGAGAATCCAGAACGGGGGTAAATTACCGTTAATCACTTCCTGTTCACCTGGTTGGATTAAGTTCTGTGAGCATTATTATCCCGATATGCTTGAGAATCTATCCAGTTGTAAATCTCCTCAGCAGATGTTTGGTGCTATCTTAAAGACCTACTATGCTGAGAAGAATAACATTGATCCCAGTAAGATTGTAAGTGTCAGCGTAATGCCCTGTACCGCGAAGAAATTCGAGATCGGCAGAGAGGATCAGAGTGCAGCCGGTGTTCCGGATGTAGATATCTCTATTACAACCCGTGAGCTTGCGAGAATGATTGAGCGTGTGGGCATTAACTTCTTATCTCTTCCGGATGAATTCTTTGATGATCCGTTGGGAAGGTCCACTGGTGCTTCCGTTATCTTCGGCGCTACCGGTGGTGTTATGGAAGCAGCTCTTAGAACAGCAGTTGAGACCATCACCGGATCCGAGCTTGCCAGCCCTGATTTCAAAGAAGTCAGAGGAACCAAGGGTATCAAGGAAGCAACTTACGAAGCGGCCGGCTTACAGGTCAATGTTGCTGTTGCTTCCGGCCTTGCAAATGCAAGACAGCTTCTGGACGATGTAAAAGCAGGCAGAGCAAACTATCACTTTATCGAGATCATGGGATGTCCTGGCGGCTGTGTAAACGGCGGCGGACAGCCTCAGCAGCCCGGTACTGTTCGTAACTTTACCGACATCAGAGC
>JAEZLZ010000027.1 GCA_023415055.1 Bacillota bacterium
ACAAAGCCCTTATACAAAGGTTGGCAACCTGCGAATATATATCTGAACACCGGAATCTATTTATTACCGGTGCAACAGGTAGTGGAAAGACTTACATGGCTTGTGCCTTTGGTATGGAAGCCTGCAAGCAGCATTTCAATACAAAATATGTTCGACTTCCTGACCTTCTCATAGACCTAGAAATGTCTCGGAATGAAGGTACGTATAAGAAAGTTATGGCAAAGTATGCAAATCCGGTTCTTCTCATCATTGATGAATGGCTCCTACTAAAGCCAAATGAGAAGGAACAGAAAGATATCTTTGAACTGCTTCACAGGAGACGCAAGAAATCATCTACGGTATTCTGCTCTCAATATCAGAATGATGGCTGGTATCAGCAATTGGGAGGAGAAGCGAGTCCACTGTCTGATGCTATTCTAGACCGAATCGTTCATGATGCATATAGAATAAATATTGAAAGTATTGATCCTACTAAAGATATCTCAATGCGTGAGGTGTATGGTTTGGATAAGACTTTAAGCGAGTAAACTCGCATATGGTGTAGGATGATTTCCGGTTCCGGTCACGTGATTTCCACTTCACCGGAACTGCGATTTCATCGCACAAGAATATTCATTTGGTGGACTTATACGGATTGACCTCTTTTCCAGAAAATTAGGATGGAAGATGTCGGGTCAGGAGGTTAAAGCAAAAAAAAGCTCCCGGTGCATATTTGAGAGTTAGAAAAACCTAAAAAATAAAGGAAATCTTGAGGAATAGCTTAAGATTGAAGTGATAGACACTTCGTTACTGGTAGAAATACCAGAGCGAGGTGCCTTTTTTTGTTTGCGCGAAAGCAAATGTGAGCAATGCGAACGTGCACGCGAACCGGAAGTGTACTTCTTCCGGGTTCAAAGAAAATGTGTTCAATTTGTAGTCAGATCGTTATTTTGTATATCTAAAATGTATGAAAAAATGATTGAGACAAGTGAAAGGGTGCTCTATGAATCGGGGTGAGAAATTGAAGAGCAAAAAGAAAAAAGAGGGTCCGGATTTAAGCAAGTATTTAGGTGACAACGCGAAACGCTACGTTACTTACAGGCAGGCATCAATCATCTATTCCGTTCCCTATTATGCCTTTGTAAAGATGGCAAAGGAGGCAAATGCCTGTTGGAAGATCAGAAAGACAGTAATCGTAGACTTGGATAAGTTTGACGCATATCTAGAAACAAAGAAAATCAAGAAAGATTAGGTGAAGAAAATGGGAAAAGAACGTAAGGTACCTGAGAATATGGACAATGCCTGTCAAGCGATACAAAAATTCTGTATGGATTAGCTTTGGATTGTATGTGCTTATCCATTAAAAATGGCTGGTTCGAGGAAAACGGGCATTTATCTACTTTTCGAAAGAGGATATCGTGGACCTCCTAAATTGCGGGAAGAATAAAACGGTTAGCTCTATGAAGGAGCTGGAAACTAACAGTCTGATAGAGAAAAAACATAAGGGAATGGGCAAGGCAAATGTGTTATATGTAAAGAACTTTGTGGTGGTTGAGGCTGGATTAGAATCCCGAAAAGTAAACTTCTTGAATACCGAGAAAAGAGATTCTAGTATCCCCAAAAATAAAATTCAAGAATCCCGAAATTCGGGACCTAATAATACAAAAGAGAATAGTACTGACATGAGTAATACAGAATTTAATCACGTCATATCTCTTTCGGATCGAATGGGAGGGGATGAGATACTTACCTATGCAGCTCTGATTAAAGAGAATATTTCTTATGAGATCTTACTGGAACGCTATCCATTTGATCCTGAACTGGTGGAAGGAATCTATGAACTGATTCTTGCAGGATAGTAAACTGCTTTCCGGAGAATTTTGAGACACCTGCAATTGTTTATAATAGTCCGCTATGATAGAGACTAATTATATAAGTACGCCATAGTAGTTGACAATTTTTGGAAATAAAATATAATATAGAATAAGAAGTAATACGAATGACTAAACATGAATGATTATATGGAAAGGGGGAGGGAAATTATGAGTAGAATAGACATAAATACTATTATTAAAAAAATCCCTGTAACGAGTAATTTTTACAGAATATTTCTGGAAGATATCAATAGAGCAGTGGATGGGGGTTTTTATCCTGAGCTAATCGGAAATAGATCCTTCGAGGATTCTATTTCACCGGTGGAGTGTACGACGGAGAAAGATGGCTATGCATTGGTGACTAATTCCGGCCAGCGTGATGAGTTCAATCATGGCGAGAGATTAACAAGGTGGCTTCGTAAGAATGAAATTTCCTATACACCAATCCCCACATGGTATCCTATTCAAGCCTTTATGGAGATGGATGCCGATGATGTGTTAAATATACATAGGCATACCGATCAGGAGGTAATCATCAAGCTTGCTAATATGGCGGAGCAGGAGGATATGGTTGCTATTACTCTGGAGTGTGAAGTCGCGGATGAATATCGGTGCTTTCTGCTAACCGGGGGAAAAATAGCAGAAAACAGTTTCACTGATCCTGAGTACATCCATGATAAAGCATTTGTTCTGAAGGGAGCAGCAAAAGAATTTGTCTACAAAGTACCGTCTTTGTCGGTTAATATACGAAGGCTTGTGAAAGCGTAGCGAAAGGAGGAGTAAGATTATGAAATTTTTTGCAAGTAAGAAAAACGTAAGATCTATGAAGGAATTTTTATACATAGTGCCTTTCTTGGCATTGGTAGCGGTATTCTCTTACTATCCTCTATATGGCTGGGTATATGCATTTTTTGATTATAAACCACCGTTTCCGTTAAGTATGGATCAGTTTGTAGGAATGAAATGGTTCAAGTCGATGATTGGGAATAGCATAAAGGTTAAACAATTAATTCAGGTATTGCTCAACACCTTTGGTATCAGTGGTCTGAGTCTCCTGTTTTCCTGGTTCCCAATGGTCTTCGCAGTGTTTTTGAATGAAATCAAATGTAAACCCTTTAAGAAATTTGTTCAGACTGTTACCACACTTCCGAACTTTATTAGCTGGGTTTTGGTTTATTCCATTGCTTTTTGTATTTTAAACAGTACCGGTGTTGTTAATTCCTTATTGATGAATTTTGGAATTATCGATTCCCCGCAACAGTTTTTGCAAAATTCTGATCATATCTGGTTTAAGATGTGGTTATGGCTTACCTGGAAGAATGCCGGATGGGCTGCAATTATGTACATAGCTGCAATCGCCGGTATTGATGAGCAGATGAATGAGGCTGCAAAGGTAGATGGAGCGTCCAGAATGCAAATCATCTGGCATATTACACTTCCCAGCCTTCTGCCGACTTATTTTGTATTGGTAATGCTAAACCTTGCCAATTTCCTTTCCAATGGTATGGAACAGTTTTATGTTTTCCAAAATTCCTTTAACAAAGAAACAATTCAGGTTTTGGACCTGTACGTGTACAATTTGGCTATGAGTGGCGGAGGTTATTCCCTTTCCACTGCGATCAGTATCTTCAAGAGTATGGTCAGCATTCTTTTGTTATGTATCACAAACGGTGTATCCAAGTTGATCAGAGGAGAAGGATTTATCTAAGTTGGATTGTTGAATAAGTCAGGAGGGATTAGAAATGAGACCTAAAAATAAGATTGTTAAAAAACATAAGATGAAAACAAGCATCAGCGATAAAATTATTAGTGTGGTAACGTATGTAGTCTATACCTTATTTGCTTTTGTTTGTGCTTATCCGTTCTATTATATTTTTATTAATACGCTAAGTGCTAATAATTTAAGTGAAAGAGGAAAGGTTATATTCTGGATAAAGGGCTTTCATTTAAGTAACTATGTCAGTGTTTTAAAAATTCCGGATTTGTTCCAGGCCTTGAGAGTGTCCGTCGGAAGAACAGTTATAGGAACAGCATTGACGGTAATTATTGCAGCCTTTCTGGGATACATGTTTACGAGAGAAAGTTTGTGGAAACGTAAGTTGTGGTATCGTTTCGTCGTAGCAACGATGTACTTCAATGCAGGCATCATCCCATGGTATCTTACGATGAGAAATTTGCACCTTACTAATAATTTCTGGGCTTATATTTTTCCGGTGGCAGTATCTCCGTTTTATATCGTTCTTTGTAAGACCTTCGTGGAATCTGTTCCTAAGGAGTTGCAGGACGCCGCAGAGATCGACGGTGCGGGAACCTTAAAGATATTTTACCGTATCATGATCCCGGTGATCAAGCCAATCCTGGCAACCGTAGCAATTTTCGCAGCTGTTGCGCAGTGGAATGCTTTTCAGGATACCTTGCTTCTGGTTACCGACAATAAGCTCTATACGCTTCAGTTTACCCTGTATCAATACATAAATCAGGCAAGTTCACTGAAAGCACTGGTCAACAGTAGTACGTCTTCCGCAAGCATGGCGGCGAGCCTTGCCAGCGCGCAGACAGCAACTTCAATCCGAATGACGGTTACTATCGTGGTAGTGACCCCTATTATTCTGATCTATCCGATCTTCCAAAGATTCTTTGTCAAGGGAATTATGATCGGAGCAGTAAAGGGATAATGACCAATGAAGAAATTCATTGTTAATTATATTTAACATTAAATATTGAAAGGGAGGATTAGAAATGAAGCTAAAAAAATTATTGGCTACAGTATTGGTTGTTATGATGGTTATCACTTCATTAGCCGGTTGTGCAGGTAAAGCTGACACAGGTGAGAAGAAAGATGTGCAAACTACTAACACCCAGACAGCAGAGCCTACAGCAGCATCAACGGATACCAAGGATGCAGGTGCCGCAAAGGATTATTCAGAACCCATGACGATTGATGTCTATGATGTGGCAGCTAACTATCAGGGAATGCAGATTGGCTGGTTTGGTAAGTTAGTTAAGGACAAATTTAACATCGAGCTCAATATTATCGCACCTCAGGTAGCTGGAGATGCAATTTATCAAACTCGTGCAAGTTCCGGTAATCTTGGTGATATTGTACTCCTTGAGAATACTGATTTCCAGGATTGTGTTAAAAATGGTCTGATTAAGGACATTAGTTCAGGTCTCACAAATTGTACAAATCTTATGCAGTATAAAGAGCAGATCGACGTATTAAATAAGGCTCTGCCCGAAAATGAAGCAGGAATCACCTATGGTATTCCTTGTCAGATGACCAATACCTCTCCGACCTCCTATTCACAGGACGTTATCTATTCCAGCCCGTTACTTCGTTGGGATTTGTATAAGGAGATAGGCGAACCGGAAATCAAGGATCTTGATGGACTTTTGGACGCTCTGGAAGCAATGATGAAGGCTCATCCGACCAATAAGGACGGAGATAATGCATATCCCTTCTCTCTGTGGCCTGATTGGGACGGCGGCGATAATATGCTGGGTATTGCTAACGTAGTTCAGCTTACCACCTGGTATGGTGAGAAGATTAAAGGCTCTAATATATTAAAGCCCGATGGTACTTTTACTACAGTTACCGATAAGAATGCTTCCTACTATAAAATTCTTAATTTCTTAAACAAAGCTAATCTGAGAGGCTTAGTTGACCCCGATTCCGGTACACAGGACTGGAATGCAGCTTGTGCTAAGATGTCAGCAGGTCAGGTATACTTAATGTGGTACAGCTGGCAGGTTGGTTTCTGGAATACACAGGACAGATTAAAGGATGGAACAGCATTTATCTTCGTTCCTGTAAAAGACCAGACATACTATGCAGACTCTGATACGTACTTCGGTAGCGGTCGTGTTTGGGGTATCGGATCTCAGGTAGATGATGCAAAGTACCAGAGAATTCTTGATTTCCTTGATTGGTATGCAAGTCCTGAGGGCTTAACCTACCAGCATGATGGTATTGAAGGCTTCAACTATACTGTTGGATCAGATGGAAAGCATACTATTATGAATGACAATGCATTAATGGATAATGTTCCGGTTCCTGCAGAGTGGGGCGGAGCAGGTTATAAGGATGGTTTCAATGCAATTAATCAGTGGTTTGTTGATTCAATCAGCACCAATCCTAATACCGGAGAACCTTATAACTATCAGTATTGGAGCACTTATAAGGCATCTACTTTAACTGAGATGAAGAAAGAGTGGCAGGCAAAATTCGGTGCAGCTGAACCCGCTGAATATATGAAGAAAAATAA
>JAEZLZ010000035.1 GCA_023415055.1 Bacillota bacterium
CTGCAAAAGGGTGGACATTGTCACCGGCATACGATATGAATCCAACGCTGAATGAATATCAAAGTCTGCTCATCTCATCAACTTCCAACAAGGCAGATTTAATTATCTTGCTTGATGCCTGCGAGGATTATATGCTTAATCGAAACACTGCGGAGAAAATTATTTTAGAGGTGATTGAAGCGATAAAAGGATGGCGCGAATTGGCAACACGATTAGGAATTTCCAAGAGAGAAATGGATATGTTTTCAGGAGTGTTTGATAAACAATATGATTGTATTTAATTTCTTAATTCACATTTGATAAAGAAGAAATAACCATGAGTGGCGGATATTTTGATAGGAGCACATATGCAATGTGTGAGATTGCAGATACTATTGAGCGTGATATAGCAAGAGCCTTACAGCCAAAGCCGGAAAAGGTTTATGAAAACTATTGGACTATTTACGAGAAAGATAGCTTTGGCTCATACCATAGCTATAAGGACTACATAAGTTTTGCCAGTTATGAAGATGCGGAATCTTTTCTTCTAAGAGATACAACTATCGTTAAGGCAGAACAAAAATATGTAGACCGACAATTCTTTGGTGATGGGGTGATATTCCAATCAACAACGCGATATATGTCTGACACTTCTGACGGCGAACAGATTCCGGTGTTATACTCAATCCATCATTGTTATTATGACCGCTATCCCGATGAAGCTGATGTGTTGGAACTGTCAGTTGAGACGATAGATGCAATGACAGAGGCTTATCGGCAAATTCGTATAGCAGAAATATATGCAACTCGCGTAGATCGGATGATGAGTGGCGATGACAGCGAAGAGAGTTTCTGTGAACGAATTAAGGAAGACTTGGCAGAGTTTGAAAAGGAATATGCTTCCAAAGATTGGACTTTTCTTGATGAAGATGATGAATAAAGCAATAGCCTGTCATAAAATTAACAAAAGTTGTTGTACACATTGTATGATGGTCTGAATAAAAGGGTAAAATATAGTTTAACAGAAGATGTTTATATGATAGCTCAAACTCAATTGAAAAAGCCAAGCAATTGGCAAGATTTTGAAAAACTCTGCAAATTATTGTGGGGAGAGATATGGATATGTGAGGATACTATAAAACGGCATGGTCGTCAGGGACAGAATCAATATGGAGTTGATGTATTTTCGTATGTTGAGAAATATAGTGGTTACTGTGGCATCCAGTGCAAAGGTAAGGATGACTATACAAATGCACAGTTAACAGAAGCAGAAATTGATAATGAAATAACAAAAGCTTTAGATTTTGAGCCTAATTTAAAATTGCTAGTATTTGCTACTACAGCGAATAAAGATGTCAAGATAGAAGGATACATTAGAAAGAAAGATATAGAGAATAGGGCTAAAGGTCTCTTTGCTATCGATATTGCGTCGTGGGAGGATATAGTTGATCAATTGGAGCGATATAGGACGACCTATAACTGGTACGTGAACAATTGTCAGTTTAAGGATACCACAGATGTACTTGTAACTTTTCACGGAAAGGATGAAATCACAATATACCCAGAATATGTAAAGACTATCAAGCATTATGAGTATAGGAAATTGACAGAAATTGAACAGGATGTGATGAGATTAAGTTTGGGCAATTTAGAAGTGCCAAATATCGGCATTCCAAGGTTCTCGTTCAATCCTCCAAAGAAGATAGATAAAAGATGGTGCAAACTTCGTATAAGAATTGAGAATACAGGTAAAACAGTCATAAGAACTCCAAAACTAATTGTCTCTTTTAGACCAGAGGATATTGTGGAAATTGATGACAACTTTTACTACTTTAATGCATTTGGCATAGATGAAGCGGCAAAAGCACAGATTAATGCAAGTAGGGATGCAAAAAGAGAAGTTTATCAGACATATAAAAATCAATTAGAGTACAGACCTAAAAACTCGGTTTTTGTTCAGAAAGATTGTCGTGATTTCTATATGAGTGTCATTCCGGTTGATGGTATAAAAAAGTTTTCATTAATCTGGAAATTTCTATGTGAGGATTACCAAAAAAATGGTGTCTTAACAATCTATGTAGAACCTCAAATAGAGGAACATATAAAGACAATCGAGGTTCATGATGAATCAGAACTGAAACCGGATGAAGCAAGTCTTGCTCCAAAAGTCGTTGAAGTATAGAATGTTATGCAAGAGTTTGTTTTGAGGATAAAAGGGGAAAATATAAGGCACCAAGGGATTTTACCGTCAATAATGTAAACTGTCCTCTATATGATTATTTCAGATATATTCATGCGGAATGTTGCTATAATAATTTAATCTGGATAATGAAGTACATACCAACATTTTATGGTACACATTGTCATTGAGAGAAAATAAGAACATCTTTGACAAAGAGCACAATAACAATGAATACTATGTTGCTCCGAAAATGTTATCAAACAACTTGAAAGTTGTGTTATCTCAATTATTTATAGTACCTTTGCCTACAAAATAGGACAAAGGTATTTTTGATTCATACAATGGCTGAAGAAAAGATAGACAACACTTTAGGAGAAGTAAAGAATATAATGGAAAACAAAAGAGAAGATTGGGTTTGCCATTCGCAGGCTATAGCTGCAGCTATGTCGAATCGAATGGAGCTGCTCGGTATGACTCAAAAGGCGTTGGCTATGAAGATGAATTGTTCGCAGCAGTATATTTCCAAAGTTCTAAAAGGACGGGAGAATATGTCATTGGAAACTCTGTGCAAGATTGAAAAAGCATTGGATGTCAAGATACTGAATAGCAATATAAAAGTAAAGTAACCACTCATAATAAGGCAAGAATATGTCAACACAAAGCGAAGCGGCATTGGAAGCCGGACTGATAGCCACACTCCGACAAATGGACTACGAGTATGTTCAGATTGTCGAGGAAGATAATCTTTATGCCAATTTCAAGCGGCAGTTGGAGATTCACAACCGCAAACGATTGGAAGAGCACGGACGTACTGAGTTTACGGCAGAAGAGTTTGAGAAGATTCTAATATACCTTGAAGGTGGTACTCGCTTTGAAAAGGCAAAGAAACTTCGTGACTTATATCCGCTTGATACGGCTGATGGACAGCGTATATGGGTGGAATTTCTAAATAGGCAGCAGTGGTGTCAGAATGAATTTCAGGTTTCCAACCAGATTACGGTGGAAGGACGTAAAAAATGCCGCTATGATGTGACGATTCTAATCAATGGTTTGCCACTTGTGCAGATTGAATTGAAACGTCGTGGCGTGGAACTTAAACAGGCATACAACCAAATACAGCGTTATCACAAGACTTCGTTTCATGGATTGTTTGATTATATCCAACTGTTTGTCATATCCAACGGTGTTAATACTCGCTATTTTGCCAATAATCCAAATAGTGGGTATAAGTTCACATTCACCTGGACAGATGCTGCCAATCATCCGTTCAATGAATTGGATAAGTTTGCCGTATTCTTCTTGGAAAAATGTACGCTTGGCAAAATCATAGGAAAGTATATTGTGCTTCATGAGGGCGACAAATGCTTGATGGTACTTCGTCCTTACCAATTCTATGCGGTAGAGAAAATTTTGGATCGTGTACAAAACTCCAATGATAATGGTTATATCTGGCATACAACAGGTGCCGGAAAAACATTGACCTCATTCAAGGCTGCACAACTTGTATCAGAATTGGATGATGTGGATAAGGTGATGTTTGTTGTTGACCGACATGATCTTGATACCCAGACTCAATCGGAATACGAAGCATTTGAGCCAGGGGCTGTAGATAGTACTGATAATACGGATGAACTAGTGAAACGGCTTCAAAGCAACTCCAAGATTATTATCACTACTATTCAAAAACTTAATGCGGCAGTTAGTAAGACGTGGTATAGCAGCAAGATTGATGCTATACGTCACTCACGTATCGTGATGATATTTGATGAGTGCCATCGCAGTCATTTTGGGGATAGTCATAAGAAGATAATGAAGTTCTTTGACAATGCCCAAATATTCGGTTTTACTGGAACACCTATTTTCACCGAGAATGCTGTTGATGGACATACCACGAAGGAAATATTTGGAAACTGTCTCCATAAACATCTTATTAAAGATGCAATAGCGGATGAAAACGTACTTGGCTTCCTTGTGGAGTATTATCACGGCAACGAAGTGGTTGACAACGACAATCAAGCTCGTATGGAGGAAATCGCCAAATTTATCCTTAACAATTTTAACAAATCTACATTCGACGGAGAGTTTGACGCATTGTTCGCCGTGCAGTCTGTTCCTATGCTTATACGCTATTACAAGATTTTCAAATCGTTGAATCCTAAAATCCGTATAGGTGCAGTATTTACATACGCAGCCAATAATAGTCAGGATGATGAACAGACCGGCATGGGTACAGGGCAGTATGCAAAAGAGAGTGTGGGTGAAGCGGATGAACTGCAAGCCATTATGAACGATTATAATGAAAACTTCGGCACATCTTTTACCACGGAGAACTTCCGTGCTTACTATGATGACATCAATCTGCGCATGAAAAAGAAGAAGGCGGATATGAAATCGCTTGATCTTTGTCTTGTTGTGGGTATGTTCCTTACAGGCTTTGACAGTAAAAAGCTGAATACGCTCTATGTGGACAAGAACATGGAATATCATGGTTTGCTGCAAGCGTTCAGCCGAACCAATCGAGTATTGAACGAGAAGAAACGTTTTGGTAAAATAGTTTGTTTCAGAGATTTGAAAAACAATGTTGATACGGCTATTAAATTGTTCAGCAACTCTGATAATCCTGAAGATATAGTACGTCCTCCGTTTGAGAAAGTAAAGCAGGAGTACGAGAGTTTGGCAACTGATTTTCTGCAAAAATATCCAACACCAAGTAGTATAGACTTCCTGCAAAGTGAAAATGACAAGAAGAATTTTGTGCTTGCATTTCGAGACATTATCCGTAAACATGCAGAAATACAGATATACGAAGATTACAGCGAGGATGCTGAAGACCTCGGCATGACTGAACAGCAGTTTAACGATTATAAGAGTAAATATCTTGATATTACAGTCGGGTTTATTGATCCACCTGCTGCACCGTCAACTGTTGCGGAAGATCCTGTTCCATACGGGAATAACCAAGGATTGGAAGATATTGATTTCTGTCTTGAACTCTTACATAGTGACATTATTAATGTGGCGTATATTCTGGAACTCATTGCGGAACTAGACCCATATAGTGATGATTATTCAGAAAAACGGAAGCATATCCTTGATACAATGATTAAGGATGCCGGAATGCGAGGCAAAGCAAAACTCATTGACGGCTTTATTCAAAAGAATGTAGATGAAGACAAGGAAAACTTCATGAATGGGCGCAATAGAGCCGATGGAACAAATGAATTAGAGGAACGTCTGAACCAATATATTGTGTCAGAACGTAATAAGGCAGTGACTGATTTGGCTGCTGAAGAACAGATTTCAGCTGAGGTGCTTAATCATTACATGAAGGAGTATGACTATTTACAAAAAGAGCAGCCGGAGATTATACAAAAGGTATTGAAAGAGAAACATCTTGGTCTTATCAAAACCCGAAAGGCTTTGACGAGAATAATGGAAAGACTGCGTAGTATTATAAAAACGTTTAATTGGGAATAAGGATGTCAACATACAAAATAAATAATGAGCAACTAACGCTTATAAAAGAGAAGCCATTTAAGTTGGAGAAGGAAATTCAAAACATCGTTGAAAGGAATCTACAGACGTTGCTTGGGCTTGATTTCATCAAGACGGAATTTTCTATTGGTTCTTTCCGTATAGACTCTTTGGCTTTTGATTCAGAGAAAAAATCCTTTGTTATATTAGAATATAAAAGAGATAAGAATTTTAGTGTAATAGACCAAGGTTATGCTTATCTATCCCTGATGTTAAATAACAAGGCTGAATTTATTTTAGAGTACAACGAGTCTAAATCGGGAGTACTCAAACGAAACGATGTGGATTGGTCTCAGTCAAAGGTATTGTTTGTTTCACCTAATTTTACAACTTATCAAAAAGAAGCTATCAATTTCAAAGATTTGCCTATAGAACTATGGGAAATTAAACGTTTTACAAATGATATGCTTTCCTTTGAACAGATAGTAAACCGTTCAAGTAAGGAAAGTATTAAAACGGTCTCTAATAGTGAGACAATAACAACGGTAAGCAAAGAAATTAAAGTATATAGCGAACAGGATCATTTAGAGAACATTGAAGATGATTTTCTCAACATCTATACGGAAATCAAAGAGTTTTTGCTATCATACGGAGAGGATATTACAATATATCCAAAAAAGAAAACTATAGGTTTCAAAATAGGAGGAAAGGTATTTTGTGATATAGTTATGCAAAACAAGGGAATAAGACTGTTTCTCAATGCTAAGAAAGGAACACTCAAAGACCCAGAAGGTATTACTCGTGATGTGTCAGAAGTTGGACATTGGGGAAATGGGGCATATGAAGTTCGTTTCCCATTGAAAAACGATGCAGAAATAGATTATGTTTTTAACTTGTTGCGTCAAACAATAAATAAGAATAAGGAATAAGATAATATGAGCGAAGGATTACAACAGAAACTCCGTGACCAGCTTTGGGAGGTCGCAAACCGTTTGCGAGGTAATATGTCGGCAAGCGACTTTATGTATTTTACATTAGGTTTCATCTTCTATAAATACTTGTCAGAGAAAATAGAAAAATACGCCAACAATGCTTTGGCAGATGATGATATAACCTTTAAGGAATTGTGGGAAATGGAGGATGCTGATGCTGTGGAACTACAGGAGGAAGCACAAAACCAATGCCTGGAGAATATCGGTTATTTCATTGAGCCCAAATTTTTGTTTTCGTCAGTAATTGAAGCTATCAAGCGAAAAGAAAACATTTTACCTATGCTTGAACGCTCATTGAAGCGTATCGAGGACAGTACTTTGGGACAGGACAGCGAAGATGATTTTGGCGGTTTGTTCTCAGATATTGACTTGGCTTCGCCCAAATTGGGCAAGACAGCTGATGATAAAAATACGCTCGTTAGTAATGTGCTTCTTGCATTAGACGATATAGATTTTGGATTAGAGGCATCGCAAGAGATTGATATATTGGGTGATGCTTACGAATATATGATTTCACAGTTTGCTGCAGGAGCCGGAAAGAAAGCCGGAGAATTCTATACTCCGCAGGAAGTCAGCCGTATCTTGGCAGAAATCGTCTCTATAGGACATCAGCGTTTGCGCAATGTCTATGACCCTACTTGCGGTAGCGGCTCGTTGTTGCTTCGTGCTGCAAGTATTGGCAATGCAGTAGATATTTACGGACAGGAAAAGAATCCGACAACCTACAATCTTGCTCGAATGAATATGTTGCTTCACGGCATTAAGTTCAGTAATTTCAAGATAGAAAACGGTGATACACTTGAATGGGATGCCTTTGGCGACACCCAATTTGATGCTGTTGTAGCAAATCCTCCGTTCTCTGCCGAATGGAGTGCTGCCGACAAATTCAATACCGATGACCGTTTCAGTAAGGCAGGAAGACTTGCACCACGCAAGACAGCCGACTATGCTTTTATCCTACACATGATTTACCACTTGAACGAAGGTGGTACGATGGCTTGTGTTGCTCCGCATGGTGTACTATTCCGAGGAAATGCAGAGGGAGTGATCCGTCGTTTTCTCATAGAAAAGAAAAACTATGTGGATGCCATTATCGGTTTGCCTGCCAATATTTTCTATGGTACGAGCATCCCGACCTGTATTCTTGTATTCAAGAAATGTCGCAAGGAGGATGATAATATCCTTTTCATTGATGCCAGCAAAGAGTTTGAAAAGGTCAAGACACAAAACAAGCTTAGGGAACAGCATATTCAAAAGATTGTTGAGACCTATCGTGACCGTAAGGAAATAGAAAAGTATAGTCATCTTGCCTCTCTTCAAGAAATAGCCGAGAATGATTACAATTTGAATATTCCTCGTTATGTTGATACCTTTGAAGAGGAAGAACCTATTGATATTAAAGCTGTAATGGCAGAAATAAAGGAATTGGAAGCCAAACGTGCTGAATTCGATAAAGAGATTGAAGTGTACCTGAAAGAATTAGGCATTGTAGAATAGTTCAGAAAGTAATAGCAATGGGTGAAAATGACAACATATCTCAGATGACACCTTCATTTGAGAATATATGCCGCAAGGATGAAAACGGGAACAAATACTGGAGTTCCCGTGACCTTTGTGGTGCAATGGGCTATTCTGCTTATTGGAAATTCCAACGGGTCATAGACAAAGCCATCAAGGTAGCCGGAGAGAAAGGAATGAATGTGGACGAGCATTTCAACCAAGCGGTTGATATGGTAAGGATTGGAAACGGTTCATTCCGCAAGGTGAATATATTCCGTCTTTCTCGTATGGCATGTATAATTATTGCGGAAAATGCTGATGGCAAAAAGTTGCTTGTTCAACAGGCACGAGACTTTTTCTCGCAATCTGTCTCAATGGCAGAATTTATGCATAATTCGCTAAGTTCTAATATATTATTGTATAAAACAGCCCAAGGAGAAGCACGGGTAGAAGTCATTTTCAACAGCGAAACATTCTGGATGTCACAAAAAAGAATGGCGGATTTGTTTGGGGTTGATGTAAGAACCATAAATTATCATCTCGGACAAATTTACGAAACAGGAGAACTTTCCAAAGAGGCAACTATCCGAAAAATTGGGATAGTTCAAACAGAAGGAGACCGGGAAGTGGAGCGTATGCCGCTATTCTACAACCTCGATGCTATTGTAGCGGTGGGGTATCGAGTAAACAGCTATCAAGCTACTCAATTCCGCATTTGGGCAACTTCAGTGCTGAAAGAGTTTATCATTAAAGGATATGCCCTTGATGACGAGAGGCTGAAACAAGGCAAACATTTCGGAAAGGACTATTTTGACGATTTGCTTGAGCGTATTCGTGAGATACGTACTTCAAGCGCAGATATTACCAAAAGATAACTGACATTTATGCAGAATGTAGTGCAGATTACGACCCGAAATCTGAAGATACAAAGTTGTTCTTCAAGATGGTACAGAATATGATGCACCTTGCTGTTACCCATCATACAGCTGCGGAAATTATCTATCAGCGGGCCGATTCTGAGCAACCTTATATGGGACTTACCACATGGAAGAAAGCCCCTGACGGAAGAGTGCAAAAGTCTGATACCATCGTCGCGAAAAATTACTTGTCAGATTCTGAATTGTCCCAGCTGAATCTTATTACAACAGCCTTTCTTGATATGGCAGAATCACGTGCTTCACGTCATATTGTTTCAACTATGGATGATTGGAAAAAGTTCCTTCAACAATATCTTGCAACGATGGATTACGAGCTGTGCGATACAGCCGGGAAAGTGACACAAGAAGAAGCAAGAGATAAGGCTTATAGAGAATACGAAAAATATAAACTGATTCAAGATAAATCATACATATCTGATTTTGATCGTTTTAATGAGGGTAATGATGAAACTCCATTGCTTCCATTTGATTTGAATCCTACAAAAGAATGATAACTATGGCAATAGATAATAAAGATAAAAAGGTCCTCAAATCTTCGATTGAGCGAGAGCAGAACGAGGTTGCTTGCTCTGCCGAGTGTGAGAAGATAAAAGGTTCGAAGAACCTTAATGTTCCCCATTTGAGATTTCCGGAGTTTAGTGGAGAGTGGGATTCTTTTAAATTAGTTGAATTAGGTAAATTCATAGGTGGAGGTACTCCATCTTCTTCAAACTTATCCTTTTGGACAGGTTCAATTCCATGGATTTCATCATCTGATATTAAAGAGGATAATATTAATAATATATCTATATCCCGTTATATTACAGAAGATGCTATCGAAAAATCTGCTACAAAATATTGTCCTGCGCCAGTCATTCTTATCGTATCAAGAGTAGGTGTTGGAAAAGTAGCATTATCACATACATCTTTATGCACTAGCCAAGATTTCTGTAATATTATAGACATAAAATGTCATCCAGTATTTCTTTCGTATAATTTACTTCGCACAATGAAGCGAAAATCAAGAGAAGTACAGGGAACATCTATCAAAGGTATCACATCCGATGAACTCCAAAAGATAAGAGTGTTTATACCCAAGAATAAGGATGAACAAAATAAAATTTCAAATCTTCTGACATTGCTCGATGAACGTATCGCCACCCAAAACAAAATCATTGAGGATTTGAAGAAACTAAAGTGCGCAATTATAAATGAGGTTTTCTGTTCTCCAGAGCAGCACGAGCCCAAGAGGCGGTTTGAAGGGTGTTCTGTACCTCTTTCTACATATAAAATGAAGGATTTCTGCTTTAGAATAACAGATAAAAATAGAGACAACAAATGCTCGCAGGTTTTGACAATTGCCGCTCAATATGGATTGGTTGACCAAGAGTCGTTTTTCAACAAGTCTGTAGCCAGTGAAAATCTAACGGGGTATTATATACTCAAAAAAGGAGATTTTGCCTATAATAGGAGCTATTCTTCAGGATATGCTTGGGGTGCGGTCAAGAGGCTTAATAATTATTCGAAAGGAGTACTCTCTACATTGTATATATGTTTCAGAGTAGATGAATCTGTTGTCAATTCTGACTACTTATCTTATTATTTTGAGTCAACAAAATGGCATAAAGGTGTATCTGACATTTCAGGAGAAGGTGCAAGAAATCATGGTTTGCTCAATATTTCTGTGACAGATTACTTCAACACAAAACATCACTTTGCTGTCATAGCAGAACAAAAGCGTATTGCCTCAATGCTCAACGCTATAACCATAAAGGAACAAAATGCAATAGAATTGGGGAAACTATATTCTAAGCATAACGTGAGTTCGATATAAGAATACATATAATCTATTGTTAAATAGGAACATAGCGATAAAAGTATTAAATTTATAGTGTCAAATTATAACATTTAATCGATTACCACTATGTTCTCAGAGTCTAA
>JAEZLZ010000077.1 GCA_023415055.1 Bacillota bacterium
TTACCCAGCCCCCGGCCCACTACACCGAAGCCTCTCTGGTTAAGACTCTGGAGGAATTAGGGATAGGACGTCCGAGTACGTATGCTCCAACAATTACAACGATTATTGTAAGACGCTATGTTACGAAGGAGAATAAGAACCTGTATGTTACCGAGCTAGGTGAAGCTGTAAACAAAATCATGAAAGCAGCCTTCTCTACTATCGTTGATGTCAATTTTACAGCCAACATGGAATCTCTCCTCGACTGTGTTGAGGATGGTACCGTAAACTGGAAGACGATTATCAGCAACTTTTATCCGGATTTGGAGGAAGCGGTGACCAATGCCCATACGGAGCTTGATAAGATACAGATCCAGGATGAGGTGTCGGATGAGATCTGTGACGAATGCGGAAGAAATATGGTGGTCAAATACGGGCCTCACGGTAAATTCTTAGCGTGCCCCGGATTTCCGGATTGTAAACGGACAAAGCCATATCTCGAGAAAATCGGAGTGGCCTGCCCTTACTGCGGCAGCGATGTTGTAGTCAGAAAAACGAAAAAAGGCAGAAAATACTATGGATGCGTGAATAATCCGGATTGTGAATTCATGACCTGGCAAAAACCTTCCTCCAGCCGTTGTGAGAAGTGCGGTGGGATCATGGTTGAAAAAGGAAATAAATTGGTTTGTGACAAATGCGGTGCTGTTAAAGCATAATGCAATGACTACCTAAAACTTCAAATTGTGACAAAATAGTATGTTTTTTTCGAAAATACGCAAAATTGGATATAAAAATAGAAAATTATATAAAAATGTGTATTAAAATACAGATAAGCCTATTGTTTTTAGTGATAATATGTGATAAAATTGAAAAGGTAGTACAATTAGGAATTTTTCCTAAATAGTATTGTCTTATTCCAATGGTGCTTGGTGAGGGATTACATAGTACCGGTTGGAAACCTAGAGGGATATGAAAAACTGGGAGGACTATGTAATGAGTGTACAGTTACTGGATAAAACAAGAAAGATTAATAACCTACTGCATAATAATAACTCGCATAAGGTTGTGTTTAATGACATCTGTGTAGTCTTGAGCGAAATACTTGCGTCAAACGTTTTGGTGATAAGTCGAAAGGGTAAGGTACTCGGCGTAAAGAACCGTAACGACATCACTGAGATTAAGGAGTTAATTAAAGATGCAGTCGGCAGACATATAGACGGCTTGTTGAACGAGAGACTTCTGAACATATTATCTACGAAAGAAAATGTTAATTTAAGAACCTTAGGCTTTGAATTTGATAATGTTGATTCTTATCAGGCAATTATCACTCCGATTGATATCGCCGGTGAGAGATTGGGTACATTATTCTTATATAAGAACGGTCTTCAATACACTCTGGATGACATTATCTTAAGTGAATACGGTACAACCGTGGTCGGGCTCGAGATGATGCGCTCCGTGAATGAAGAAAATGCAGAAGAGAACCGTAAAGTACAAATCGTAAAATCTGCAATCAGCACCTTGTCCTTCTCGGAACTGGAAGCGATTACTCATATTTTTGAAGAATTAAAGGGGAACGAAGGAATTCTGGTTGCCAGCAAGATTGCCGATCGCGTAGGAATCACCCGCTCCGTAATTGTTAATGCACTTCGCAAATTTGAGAGCGCAGGAGTAATCGAATCGCGTTCTTCAGGCATGAAGGGAACCTATATCAGGGTGTTAAATGATGTAGTTTTTGACGAACTAAAGAATTTAAATAATCAGTAATAAATGGATTTGGATTGCAAAAGGATTTGTGAGAAATAGTCTCATAAGTCCTTTTTTATTTTCCGATTAACAATTAATTCCTGCCTGGAATTGACTGATTACATAGAAATCCATTTTTATACAAGTTATAGTATAATTCTACTAGTTTTTCAAATATATCTTGTGTTTTTACAAAAATTTATTATAATTATGATAGATGGAAAGGAGTGCAGCAATGATAGGCTCAAATGCATATAATTACATTAACCTACTGGATAAAGCGGCGGATGCCAGCTGGAAACGCAATGAGGTAATAGTGAATAACATTGCGAACGTTGATACGCCTGGATATAAGAGAAAAGATATACAATTTGAATCATATCTGCAATCTGCCTTACTTGGCGATAATTCTCTGGATCAGCGCGTAGCAGAAATTGATCTTGGAACTCTGGATGCATCGGTATATACTGATCATTCCAATTTAAGCTATCGTCTTGACGGTAATAATGTGGATATTGATACGGAATCGACAAATCTTGCTGAGAATCAAATCCGTTACTATTCTTTGATGGATTCCATGACTCAGGAGTTCAGCCGATTAAAGACGGTTCTTACAGCAAAATAATATTTTCTGTAATCGAATACAGCTACTAACATAAGAATGAATTAAAAATATCTGAAAATAGTACAAACCTAAGCTTTTATCTTGAATAATTGTGAATTGTCATCGCATTAGCGATAGAATGGAGACGAAATATGTCATTTATGGATGGTATGAATGTCAGTGCCAGCGGCATGACAGCGCAAAGGCTTAGACTGGATATTATCTCACAAAACATTGCCAATGTTAATACAACCAGGGACGAGAATGGTAATGTATATCGTCGAAAGACAGTCGTGTTTTCGGAAAAGGATGTGACTCCCTTTGGCGATATCTTAATGAAGACGGCAGGCACCGCCGGGAACGGAGTCAAGGTAACTCAAGTTGCACAGGACAACAAAACAGCATTGAGAAAGGTATATGATCCTTCCCATCCAGATGCGGACGAGGAGGGCTATGTTTCTTATCCCAATGTGAATGTGGTTCAGGAAATGACGGATATGATTGACGCTACCAGATCCTATGAAGCGAATGTTACAGCCTTTAATGCTACAAAAAACATGGCTTTAAAGGGACTCGAGGTAGGAAGATAATCATTTTTTGAATGGAGAAAACGATGAACATTACATCAATCGGAAATTTAACTGACCTAAGTAAATATGGTGCCAAATCTGTTTCGACTGCCTCTGAGAACAGGAATGCAACCTTTGAAAATCTATTTCAGGCTGCAGTGAATATGGTAAAAGAGACAAATTCATATACAAACGAAGCAGAAGAAGCAGAAACCTCATATGCCCTGGGACTTACAACCAGTACTCATGATTTACAGGTAGCGCAGCAAAAAGCAAATCTGTCATTACAATATACGGTTGCAGTCCGCAATGCAGTATTAGACGCTTACAAAGAGATTATGAACCTACAGTTTTAACTCATGATAATAGAAAGTTCGCGAAGAGCGATTTCTATATATTGAGGTGCTTAGTTGCACTTTTATTTTATACAATAGAAAGTTTGCGAAGCGTACTTTCTATCGTATAATTTGAGTAGGTAATATGTAAATATAGACTAAGGAGTAAACGGTAATGTCAGAAAGATTAAAACAGCTACCAAAGCAATTACTTGATCTTTGGAATAAATACACCAGCAAGCAGAAAACTATTATAGTAAGTGTTTTCTGTGTTGTTATTTTTGCGTTTGCACTATTGGTTTTTTTTATGCAGAGGGTAGATTATGAGGTGCTGACAATAGCAGAGACAACAAAGGATGCCAGTGATGTGATCGAGCTTCTCAAAGGGCAAGGGATTACTTATAAGCTTGGTGATGACAAGCAGACAGTTTCCGTGGATAGCAAGAGCTATTCGGATGCGGTTCTGCTCTTAGCCAGCAACGATATGCCGTCCACCGGACTGACCGTTGATGAGCTTCTTAATAACAGTCTGAGCACAACAAACAGTGACCGGACTCTCAAATTAAATCTATATCTACAAAATCAATTGCGTAACTATATAAAAACGATGGAAGGCGTGGAGGACGCTCAGGTATATTATATTCCGGCGGAGTCTAGTTCTTCAATTTTAACCGAAGCACAGGATACGAGTGCAAGTGTGCTGCTGACCGTGAATGATGATTTTCAGGTGAAAACAGCAGAGACAATTGCAGAAACAGTAGCCTCTGTAATTGGAAATGAATCTGCGGATAAAATCAAAGTGGCGGATCAGGAGGGTAATCTCCTATACGGCGGGGAACAGGACCTTTATTCAGGAAGTGCCAATTCTAATGAAGACTTTAAGGAAAGACTGCGCAACACCTTCATCAACAATCTATACATGGGCTTACTGAAGAGTGGATATGACGATGCAGAGATTATGCCGAATCTGACCTTTAATATGGATAAGGTGACACAGCTTTATACTGAATACCTACCTGCCGAAGGACAGGATCAAGGTTTGTACAGCCACAGTTATACGTATGATTCTGAGAACGCCAACACCTCCGGCGGTGTACCGGGTACCGATTCAAACGACGAAACAACCTATATGGCACAGGATACCTCCTCCAATAATGGCACGGTTGCGATTAAGGAATACGATTATCTTCCCAATGAGCGAGTGACCAATACAGAATATGAGATTGGTGCTGTCATTCCGGCAGAATCATCGATTAGTATCGTACTTCGTAAGGTGATTAATTACAAAGAAGAGGAGCTGCAGATGCAGGGTCTCCTCGATGGAACTACCTTTGAGGAATATGCATTGGCAAACAAAGCCAGTAAAATGGTACAGGTAGATCCATCAATTCTTACGATGGTATCGCTTGCAACCGGCATTGCTGAGGACAGAATCTCAATAACCGCATTTGAGCAGCCTATCTTTGTACCGAAGGTTTCGACAGCCCGGAATTTGACAGATTATTTGCAGATTGTACTTGCGGTTCTGATTATTGGATTATTAGTCTTTGTAGTATTCAAGGGTGTGAGACCGGTTGAGGTTACTGAGCTTGAACCTGAATTGTCGGTGGAACAGCTGCTAGCTACGACAAAGGAAAATCAATCTATCGAGGATATTGAATTTAATGAAGTATCCGAGGTTCGCAGAATGATAGAAAAGTTTGTAGACGAAAAACCGGAAGCAGTTGCCCAGCTGCTGCGTAACTGGTTAAATGAAGATTGGGGCTAAGGAGGGTTTTTACATGGCGAAAAATGGTGATATCAATGGAGTTCAAAAAGCAGCTATCCTGTTGATTTCCCTTGGACCGGAACGCTCTGCCAGCATATTTAAACATTTGAAAGAAGAAGAAATTGAAACCATGACTCTGGAAATCGCAAATACCAGAAGTATCTCACCAGCGACCAAGGACCAGGTTATGGATGAATTCTACGAGATTTGTCTCGCACAGCAATACATAGCAGAAGGGGGTATCTCTTATGCGAAGGAGTTGCTTGAAAAAGCCCTCGGCGTAGAAAAAGCAAGGGATGTTATCAGCAAGCTGACTGCTTCCTTGCAGGTTCGTCCCTTCGAATTTGTGCGTAAAACCGATGCTTCACAGTTGCTAAATTTCATTCAGGATGAACATCCCCAGACAATTGCTTTGATTTTATCTTATTTGTCACCTCAGCAATCTTCTACCATTATCTCGTCCTTAGCACCGGATAAGCAGGCAGATGTGGCGAAACGTATCGCACAGATGGATCGTACGTCACCGGATGTGATCAAGGAAGTCGAGAGAGTGTTAGAAAGAAAGCTGGCATCCTTAGTAAATCAGGATTATACCATTGTCGGTGGTGTGGATTCGATCGTAGAGATCTTAAATACCGTAGATCGCGGTACCGAGAAGCATATTATGGAAACCTTGGAGATAGAAGAACCCGAATTAGCGGATGAGATCAGACGTAAGATGTTCGTATTTGAGGATATCCTGAGTCTGGATGATAAATCCATCCAAAGAGTATTACGTGAAGTGGATAACAACGAACTTGCTGTTGCCCTCAAGGGCTCCAATGAGGAAGTTCAGAATGTCATCTTTAATAACCTGTCCAAACGTCTTGCCTCTATGATTCGAGAAGATATGGATTATATGGGACCGGTACGTCTGAAGGATGTGGAAGAGGCTCAGCAGAAGATTGTAAATATCATCAGAAAACTGGAAGATTCCTCTGAGATTATTATTTCCAGAGGCGGAGGTGATGAGATCATTGTCTAATATGATAAAAGCATACTCGATTCGTTATGAGGGGGATGCTAAAAAAACAATTGATACCCATTTCCGGATTGATAAGGAGCTGGAGGAGAGAAGAAGTAAAGCTCTGAAAGTAACACTATCTCAGGAAGACGGTGAGTTTGTCGAAGGCTTAAATGCAGTAGTTGTGGAAGCACTTCCTACGAAGGAAGATATTAATGAAAAAGCCTCCGTTATTATCAGTGAAGCAAAAATCGAGGCTCAGATCATTCTTGAAGATGCCAAAAAAGAAGCAGAGCGTATCAAAAACGAGGCATATGCTGAAGCATCAAAGAAGGGTTACGGCGACGGCTTGCTCAAAAATCAAAAGGAAATCAATCAGCTGAAAACTGATTACGAGGAGAAGGCACGACGACTCAAAAAGGAATACGAGGAAATGGCTGCCTCTCTGGAGCCTGAGATGGCTGATATCACAGCGAGGCTGGTGGAGAAGCTTACCGGAGTAGTGATTGAAGACAGGGAAGAGGTTATCCTTTATCTGATCGATAAGACCTTAAAAAATCTTGATAAATGCAATGAATATACGGTACGCGTTTCAAAAGAAGATTTTGAATTTGTCTCTATGAGAAAAAATCTGTTACTTGGTGCTATTGGCAGAGAAGTACCTCTCTACATCGTAGAGGATGCTAATCTCACAAAAAATCAATGTATGATTGAAACTGAGCTTAAGGTAATCAATTGTAGCCTTGATGTTCAACTGAATAACTTAATTATGGATTTAAAATTGATTGCAGGTATTTAGTTTTTCAAAAATAATGTCGATATATAAGAAAGCAGGTTATCATGATATCAATCAATTTTGATAAATACAGACAGCTGCTCGATAAATCCTATGAACGGGAAATCGGTAGAGTTGTAAAAATGGTTGGTTTAACGATTGAGGCTTCCGGTCCGAATGCGAATCTAAATGATGTCTGCTACATAACCGGAGAGGGAAGCAGTCATAGAATACCTGCAGAGGTCGTTGGATTTCGTGAAAACCGGATACTTTTGATGCCATATGATGATATGACAGGGGTTGGTATCGGAAGTCTTGTAGAGAATTCCGGTTCCGCGTTCAAGGTTCCGGTTGGAAGGGATCTGCTGGGGAAAACCCTGGATGGTCTGGGCAACCCAATGGATGATTCAGAGCTTTTGAGCAGCCAGTTCTATCCTGCAGAAGCTCCGCCGCCGGATCCGCTGAAGAGAAAGATAATTGATGAGGTCCTGCCTCTCGGTGTCAAGGCGGTCGATGGCATGCTGACTGTGGGGAAGGGACAAAGAATTGGTATATTTGCAGGCAGTGGTGTTGGTAAGAGCACCTTACTTGGTATGTTTGCCAGAAATACAAAAGCGGATATAAACGTAATTGCATTGATCGGAGAGCGTGGTAGGGAGGTACGTGAGTTTATTGAACGTGACCTTGGCGAGGAAGGTATCAAGCGCTCCGTTCTTGTTGTAGCTACCTCTGATAAGCCCGCACTGATTCGTAAGAAAGCTGCAAAAACAGCAACAGCGATTGCGGAATACTTCAGAGACCAAGGCAAGGATGTACTTCTGATGATGGACTCACTAACCCGTTTCTCAATGGCTCAAAGAGAGATCGGACTCGCCTCGGGTGAGCCTCCGGTATCCAGAGGTTATCCACCGAGTGTATATTCGGAGATGCCGAAGCTGCTGGAGCGAGCAGGTAATTCAGAGCGCGGTTCCATTACAGGATTATATACTGTATTAGTTGACGGTGATGATTTCAATGAGCCAATTACCGATACAGCCAGAAGTATATTGGATGGCCATATCATGTTATCCAGAAAGCTGGGTCATAAGAATCATTATCCCGCAATTGATGTATTACAGAGTATATCACGTTGTATGAGCTCTATAGTAACGAGTGATCATAAAGCTGCCGCAGGTAAGCTTAAGAACGTACTGGCTACTTATCAGGATGCGGAGGATTTAATTAATATCGGAGCTTATAAGAACGGCTCAAACCCGGATATAGATTATGCTATTGCAAAGATTAAGGATGTAAATGCCTTTCTCCAGCAGAATGTTGATACAAAACTCAATTTTAATGATGAAATCGCAATGTTGATGGAGATCTTTAATAAATAATGAAAAAATTTCGATATAGTATGGAAAATCTGCTTCAGGTAAAAAAGAAGCTGGAGGATCAAGCAAAAATTGCCTATGGAACGGCCAGACTTCGCTTGACCAGAGAAGAAGAGAAGCTGGAACAGTTAAAACAGCGAAAGGACGGCTATGAGAATGAGCTGAGAAGCCTTCGCAGTGCGAAGCTCGATCTCTTAAAAATAAGGCAATGCGAGCAGGCAATCGAAGTTATGAAGCAGAAAATCAAACAACAGACGACGGCAGTTAAGAATGCTGCTCATCGTCTTGAAATTTCCAGAATCAGATTGAGTGATGCAATGGTGGATAGAAAAACACAAGATAGGCTGAAAGAGAAAGCATTTGACGAATATATGCTGGAATTTGATGCCGAGGAGCGAAAGGAAGTTGATGAGCTTAACAGCTTCAATTATAGCAAACCTACGCTGGATGAGGAGGACAGATAATGGCAAAGAAGGATAAGGCCAAAGCCGGCGAAAATGATAAAAAAGAAGGAAGTAAAATTCTGACGATTTTAATAGCGTTACTAATTGTTATTATCTGGCTTGCTGTATTTGGTTTATTGATCAAAATGGATGTTGGCGGCTTCGGCTCCGGAGTACTCCGACCGATCCTAAAGGATGTACCGGTAGTCAATCTCATCCTTCCCGGAGTGGAGGATGCTGTAGTTGCGGAGGAGAATAATTACGAATATCAATCCTTGCCGGAGGCAATCGCGAAAATAAAGGAGCTTGAACAGACAATAACAGACATGACGAAGAGCAGTACCGATAACAGTACTAATGTTGCTGAACTTCAGGCTGAGATTGATCGGCTCAAGGTGTTTGAAGAGAATCAACTTGCTTTTGAAGAGAGAGTGAAAGAGTTTGATAAGAATGTTGTTTTTAATGATGCAGCACCTGGAATTGAAGAATACAAAGCCTATTATGAGGCCATCAATCCGACGAATGCGGAGGAAATATATCGCCAGGTAATCGAGCAGCTTCAATACTCGGACGCAATTAAGGAGAAGGCAGATATCTATCGAAGCATGGATCCCGAAGCAGCAGCACAAATTCTACAAACCATGACAGCGGATGTGGAATCCGTAGCACAGATCCTTCTTAGTATGAAATCGAAGGAAAGTGCGGCAATCTTAGCAAATATGGATAATGTCGTAGCAGCAAAGATAACGAAGAAGATGCTCGACATGGATGCCGAGAAATTGGCACAGTAATTACAAGGTTACATTCAGAAGAAATACTTCTGTTGTAATTCAGTACCGGATCTGATTTTAGGAGGACGTACTGAAATAGAGAATAATTTAAGAAAGGAGGATGACCGCATGATGACGCAAGGCGTTATGACTCAAACGGTAAATCTGTTTGGCAACGCTACCGCAAGCGTCACTTCAAAAGGAAAGCAAAACACAGGTAGTTTCGATCTTATGATGGATGGTTCGATGAAATCAGGATCAGGCATCAACAGCAATACGGAAAGCACTACAGTGAAAAAAGCATCCAATCAATATGCTGATAAGAGCAATAATAAAAGTGACGCAGTTAGCGGCAACGACAAACGATCCGCAGATAGTACACAATACGTAACTAAGCCGGATAATACAAAAACTGCAGAACAGGCGGACAACCAAGCTAAGAAGACTTTGGATGCAACACAAGCCGAGGCTGTAAAGAGCAATCAATCTGAGGAGACGATCCCGGATGAGGCAACGATGGAAAAGATCGCAGGTTTATTGGAAGCAGTGAAGCAGACGGTAATGGAGCTTCTTAATTTGAACTCGGAAGAGTTTGATCAACTGCTTAGTGACCAGGGATTATCCTTGGCAGATCTTCTTGAACCCCAGAACTTACAGGAATTAGTGCTGGCAAACAGTGAAGCAACTGACATCCTGGCAGTTTTAACCGATGAGAATCTGGCTGATACCATGAACCAGCTGATGCAATCCGTGGAGAAGCTTACAGACGAAGCGAATCTTAACCTGAGTCAGGAGCAGATCAAAAGTATTCTGGAAGATGCAAGGCTACAGAAGGAAGACATAATTGCTACCACAAAAGAAGTATTGACCGGAGAGAATTCAAAGACAGAACAAGCGTCAAAACCGGAAGAAGTAATGAACACCCAGAGCTCTAAGCAGGAGGATACACAGGGAACTGCAAAAAGCGGAGTAGGCAAGGATATTCCGGTAGAGGTTACGAAGGTTACCGATACAAAGGAAAGCTCATCCCAGACTCAATCCGATTTAGGCAGAAGCGATAATCAGGAAGTGAAAGCAGCTGAACAGTTTGAAGCATTTCTCAACAATCTTACAAAGGCATCCACAAACACCCAGGTAGATTTTAACGGAAATTTGGTACAAGTGACGGAAATCAGAGAAATTGCCAATCAGATCATTGAGAGGATCAGAGTAAACATCAGACCGGAGCAGACACAGATGGAATTGCAGTTAAATCCGGAGCATCTCGGTAAGGTGAATTTATCGATTCAATCAAAGAATGGTGTTATGACAGCACAGTTTGTGGTGCAGAATGAGATTAGTAAGGAAGCGATTGAGAGCCAGCTTCACACATTAAGAGAAACTCTAAACCAGCAGGGCATCAAGGTTGAGGCAATCGAAGTTACAGTCGCAGCTTATTCCTTTGAGCAGAATAACAATCAGAATACCCAGAGCCAGGAAGAGGCACGACAAAGCCGAACCGGTAATCGGATATCCCTAGAAGATGCAATCAACATGACGGACAATGCAGAGGAAGCAGCAATGAAGGAAGATATCTCCGGTATTCGTGGAAGCCAGATTGACTATACTGCTTAATATAATTTTTTTGAGAATGAAATTATTTGCTGAAAGCAAATAGATCAGGAGGAATAACATGGGCGATTTAATTCAACCGGTAAAGGATGGAGAGGTTCAGCAGACTACAACGAAAAAAGATACCTCATCCGCAGCTTCCAAAAATGAACTGGGTAAAGATGCATTTCTAGAACTGTTGGTAACGCAAATGAAGTATCAGGATCCCTTGAATCCGAACACAGATACAGAGTACATAGCTCAGCTGGCAACCTTCTCGCAGCTGGAACAATTGCAGAATCTAAGTTCTACCACGAACAATACTCAGGCATTCAGCCTAGTTGGTAAGACAGTGATGTTGAAGACCGAGTCGACGACAGGAAATACAGCCTATGTCACAGGTAAGGTTGACTTTGTATCGATGTCAGGAAAGAAAACACAGCTATCTGTGGATGGTAAGCTTTATGATTTTGATCAGCTGGATACGGTACTTAGCGAAGAGTATGTAACAGAGCAGGGACTTCCGAAAATTCCAGATTCGAGCACCATCACCTATGATGCGGACAACGCGAAGGATGTCAGTTTCCAGGTTAATATGGGATCCGGAGACACCGTAGCGAATAATGTGGCAGTAGGGATCGGAGAGACAGCATTTGACTCAAGTCTGGTGAAATTATCTGGTAATAAGGTAACAATTAGTAAAGCAGCTTTTGCTAATCTGCCGAACGGAACTTACAAACTGACCGTAGCCTTTAATGACTCAAAATATACAACCGTAAGCAATAAGATAACCGTTCAGGTACAGAATTCCGAAGTGACAGCAACAACCGAAACAAAGGACACAACGCAGACAACTCAATGAGTCAATAACATATACAGTGAAACAATTAAATTAAGGAAGGTGAGCACATATGAACATACCGGTAAATCAATTTCCTTCCATTGAACAGATGACGCAACAGCTGAATGCAGCTAAGAATACGAATGGCAGTGTGAATAAACTGCAAGGCGGGACTCCGTTTAGCGAGATTCTAAAAAGCAAGCAGGCAGCAAATGAAGCAAGTGAGTTGAAATTCTCAAAACATGCAAATGAGCGTCTGGCAAGCAGAAATATTGATTTGACCGATGATCAGCTTTTAAGGCTGGAGAATGGTGCAAAGAAAGCAAGTGAAAAAGGGATTAATGAATCCCTGGTTATGGTGGACAACCTTGCCTTTATCATTAACGTAAAGAATAATACGGTAATAACAGCCGTAAATGATGGCGAAGATAGAGTGTTTACCAATATTGATGGAGCAGTAATCATGTAAAGCCGGACCTTAGGGAGGCTTTGGAAATCCATGAATGACAGATTGGATTCCTATGATGATAGCAGAAATTGGAGGTCATTAAGTTATGATGAGATCATTGTTTTCTGGTGTATCCGGTCTAAAGGTACATCAGACAAAGATGGATGTAATAGGTAATAATATTTCAAATGTAAATACAATTGGTTTTAAGTCAAGTTCGGTAACCTTTGCCGATGTATTTTATCAAACAACCCAAAGTGCTTCCGGACCCAATGCAGCAACCGGCACCACCGGTAGAAATGCGATGCAGATCGGTCTTGGAGCGAATGTAGCATCAATCACCTCTGCAATCACCACCGCCGGTGCATCCCAGAGAACCGATAATCCCTTTGATGTTATGATTGAAGGCGACAGCTTCTTTATCGTAAACAGCGGAGGAACAAACTATTTTACAAAAGCAGGATCCTTTAATATCGACGCCCAGGGTACTCTATGTACCTCTTCCGGTGCTTCGGTGATGGGATGGCAGGTGGATAAGAATGATGAGACAAAAACAGTTGCGGCTGCGGTATCGCCTCTGACAATCATGTCTCCTGATAATCTGTATGCCGAGCCTGAGGCAACCACTAATATCTATGTAGCCGGTAATATAGATAGCAAGGATACTCAGCTGACCAGTGATACCGGCAAGCGGGTTAACTTAACCTTCTTTGATAAGATGGGTCACAGCTATACGGCTGATATGGTAGTGAAGCAGGCGTCCGATGCAACCAACAACTATAATGTTGGGATAACCGATATCAAGGATGAGGATGGGCAATCCATCTTTGTTGAGAAGATAGTGGATCCGGATACCGGAGATGTTACCTATGGTCCGACGGCATATACGGCGTTTACCCTAGGTGATGCTGAAATAACACCGGAAGTGGGCGAGGATGGAACAGTTACCGTAGATACCACGGATAGTCCTGTTTTAACCTTTAATGGTTCCACTGGTGCATTTGTCAGTGTAGGTGAGGATGAAGGCAAGAGCTTAAAGTTTTCTATTACCGGAGAACCGAATCCCTTCGATACGATTGATATCGATTTTACATCAATCACCATGTATTCGACCAGCGGTTCTTCCGCATTGGAAGCTACCAAGGGAAGCTTGGCAGGCATCGGTGCAGGCAAGCAGGTTGGTAACATGACCGGTGTGAATATTGATGCATCCGGTAAGATCTATGGTAAATATGATAACGGTGACAGTCGATTACTGGGACAAATCGCAGTTGCAAGCTTCTCCAATCCCGCAGGACTTGAGGCGGTCGGAGGCAGTATGTTTGCAGCCACTCAGAACTCCGGTGATTTTGATGGAATTGGACAGGATCCGACGCAGGGAGGCGGAAGTTTAACGACAGGTGTATTGGAAATGTCTAACGTTGACCTATCCCAGCAGTTTACGGATATGATCACAACGCAGAGAGGCTTCCAGGCTAACTCCAGAATAATAACAACATCTGATACCTTGTTGGAAGAACTGATCAATTTGAAGAGATAACACAAGGCTGATGTATGAATAGGAATGCCATATGTCAGTAATGATGGGTGGCGGTTCTCACTGCCACCCATTTTTTATGTAAAATAATTGTGCAGGAGGATGGGATTGTGATTGAGGTTACAAGGCTAAATGATACAAAATTAATCATTAATGCTGATATGATCGAAAAGGTCGAGGAGTCACCGGATACAGTAATTACCTTAACTTCCGGTAATAAAATAATAGTAAAAGAAAGTAGACAAGAGGTTAAAAATCTTGTAATATTATACAAAAAAGAAGTATTTGGTCGAGATATGTAAGAAGAGATAAGCTTCTGTGATAAATAAAATAAAGCAGATGGAAGGTGGCAATTTTGGATTTAGCGTCTATATTGGGATTAGTGTTGTGTTTTGTTGTGGTAATATATGGTATCGTGGTAGGTCAACCTAGTTTAAGTGTCATTATGAACTTCTTCGATGTTCCATCTATTTTTATTACAATCGGTGGTAGTCTTTGCTGCGTACTTACCATGTCACCCAGCTTGAAGGGATTTTTAGAAAATCTGGCAAGTATTAAGCATGTAATGAAAATCTTGCCGGCAAATGAAGAGCAGACCATCCGACAGATAATTGAATTATCCAATGTTGCCCGCAAAGAAGGTTTATTAGCTCTGGAAGAGGCTGCAAACGGTATTGATGATGAATTCCTTAAGAAGGGGGTTCTTCTGATTGTAGACGGTACGGATCCCGAGCTGGTAAGAAGTATATTGGAAACAGAATTAAATTGTATTGAAGCAAGACATGCAAGTAAAATCGGCTTTTGGGATTCTCTTGCGGCCATGGGTCCTGCCTGGGGTATGATCGGAACTCTGATCGGTCTTGTTAATATGCTTAAAAAGATGGATGATGCGAAGGCAATTGGACCGAATATGGCGGTTGCTCTTATTACTACGTTCTACGGTTCGATGATTGCTAACTGGATCTGTATTCCGGTTTCTACAAAGCTAAGGGCGAAGAATGCACAGGAGATCATGATAAAGGAAGTTATGGTGGAAGGCTTGCTTTCCATTCAGGCAGGTGAGAACCCCCGAGTAATTGAAGAAAAATTAAAATCCTTCCTATCACCAGCTCGCCGAGCTATGATGAAGGAAGAAGGCGGTGAAAACGTTGGCTAGAAAGAAAGCGGAATCCGGTGGTGGCGGAGGCAATGCGCCTTGGTTAAATACCTTTGCGGATTTAATGAATTTACTTCTCTGCTTCTTCGTTTTACTGTTTTCTATGTCAACTGTTGACGCAGAAAAGTTCGAAAACATAGCTATTTCCATGGCAAATTCCATTGGTATTTTTGAAGGAGGCGGTTCCTCGATCGGAACCGGTAATCTGATATCCTCAGGTATGAGTCAGCTGACAGACCTTGGTGAGTACTATACCAATATGGGTAAGGCAAGCAAGGAAACAGGCTCTAATATGGAGGCGGAGGAGAATAACTCCAACAAAGAGGAGACAAAGCAGAACGATCAGAGTAATCAGAGTGATCAAAGCTCGGAAGGAAATGGTGATGCTGAACTGTCAAAAGCACTGAAGCGCATAGAGAAAGAAATGGAAAACGTTTCTGCCGGCATGTATGACCAGGTGTCTGATATGACGGAGCAGTATAACCTGGGAGATTATGTGGAGCTTAATATGGATCCGGAATATAAATTTGTCCAATTGACTTTAAAAGGGTCCATTCTGTTTGATTCCGGTAATGCCGAGGTCAAGGATGCGGCTAAACCGATCTTATCGAAAATCGGTGAGATTCTTCAGAAGTTTGAGGGCTATACGGTGGAGATCACTGGTCATACGGACAATGTCCCAATGACAAGCGGAAGCTTTAAGGATAATAACTGGCTGAGCTCAGCAAGAGCTCTGAATGCAGCGGAATTTCTGATCAATAATAGTAAGCTGGACCCCACGCACATAAAATATTCCGGTCGAGGAGAATACGATCCGATAGCCAGTAACGAGACTGCGGATGGTAGAGCAAAAAACCGAAGAATTGAGATTAAAATATACAATGAATACAGTGGTAAGTAAAATTAGCTTTCACAGGGGGACTTCAGATGAAGAAGAATATATTAACGATTATAATCATGGCTATTACCTTAATAAATACGGTGCTTTTAGCAGTGCTGATCTTTGCAATTGTACCTTCGGCAAACAAAACCATGAAATTAGTAGATAAGGTAAATTCGATTGTGGATCTGGAATTAGAATCTCCGGATGGTCAGGAAGAAGAAATCGCAGTATCGGATATTGTTTCTTATAATATTGCGGATAAGCTGACTATTAATCTAAAGAGTACGGATTCGGAGAGCCATTATGCGATCATGAAGGTATCGCTATCTATGAACAGTAAGAATGAGCAGTATGAAACCTTGTCACCTAAGGTTGCGGAGAATGAAAATGCAATCAAGGAGATTATATCGGATGAATTCGGTAAATACACCAAGGAAGAAGTCAATGCGAATAAAAATCAGATCAAGGACCAGATTATCATTCGAATCCAGGAGTATTTTAAGTCTGACTTTATTATTAACGTATCGATTGGTGATTTGATTACACAGTAAGAAATATCTTCCTTTCCATGAAAGTGTTGCTTTATAAATAAAAATGATGATTTTCTTACTATTTTGTGTTATTATGTTAGTGGTTATACCAATGGGAAACCAGAATTTTTTTCCTGTTCTTGGGTTTGTGACAACGCAAAGTAACGTACATACTCATTGGGAAGACCGCAATGATTAGGGAGGAAATGACAATGGGTGATGTCCTATCCCAAAATGAGATAGATAACCTGCTTGCAGCGTTAAGCAGTGGTGAACTGGACGCAGATGATTATAAGCAAACGGCGGAAAAGCAGGTCAAGAATTATGATTTTGCCAGACCCTCCAAGTTCTCCAAGGAACACCTTCGTACCATGAATATCATTTTCGAACATTATGCAAGACTATTATCTACGAATTTACCGGCATATTTAAGAAAGAATGTTCAGGTGGAGGTAATAAACTCTGAGGCAGTTCAGTATTCGGAATTTACGAATGCGCTTTCAAACCCGGTTTTGCTTGGTATCATAGATTTTGCTCCTCTTGAGGGTAATATTATATTGGAACTGGCTGATAATCTTGGTTATACCATTGTTGACCGAATGCTTGGAGGCGGTGGTTATCCCTTAGAAAAGGTCCGAGATTTTTCCGAGATTGAATTGTCGATCATCGAACGTATTTTTACGGTTTGTACGAATTTGCTCCGTGAACCTTGGGCCAATGTGATACAGCTTCAACCAAGACTTCTGAGAATCGAGACAAACTCTCAATTTGCTCAGATTATATCACCAAGCGAGATGGTATCCATTGTGACTTTAAACTTAAAGGTAGGAAATATTGAGGGAATGATGAATATTTGTCTTCCCTATGTATGCCTGGAAAAGGTGATCGATAAATTGAATACCAAGTACTGGTATTCTACGATGCAAATGATTGATGATAAATCCTATAAGGATGTTATAGAGATTGCGATTTCAAAAGCAAGAGTCCCCATACGTGCTGTTCTTGGCAAGAGCACCATTTCTGTAAATGATTTTATGAACATGCAGCGAGGGGATATCATTAAATTAAATTCAAAAGTGGAAGATGAATTAACCGTCTATGTCGGTAACTTAAATAAATTTACCGCACTTCCGGGCGCATCCTCAGGTTCCTATGCGGTAAAAATTTCATCTATTAAAAGAGGAGAGGAGTAACAGACTATGGATGGTATGCTATCTCAAGAAGAGATAAATGCATTGCTGAATGGCATGAACACAGATAGCCCGGAAAAGACTATTACAGAAACACTGACTGATGCTGAAAAGGATGCAATTGGTGAGATTTCGAATATCAGTATGGGAACAGCCGCAACAACCCTGTTTTCCTTAGTAAACCAGCGTGTAAATATTACTACTCCGATTGTTGAGTATGCAACGTGGAAGGACATCGTTAACAGTTACGATAGGCCTTGTGTATTTATTCAGATTTATTATGAGGATGGTCTTGACGGTAATAATATATTAATTCTTAAGGAAACAGACGTTAAGATTATTACTGATCTGATGATGGGTGGAGATGGTACAAATATCTCCGGCGAATTAACAGAGCTCCATTTAAGTGCAATCAGTGAAGCGATGAACCAGATGATGGGTTCTGCTGCAACAAGCATATCTTCGATGCTTGAGAAAAGAGTAAATATAAGTCCTCCTACTTCAGCGGTAGTGGATCTATATGATAATATGAATGGTGAAAACATTGCAGAATTCCTAAAGGGAAGCTTTGTCAGAGTATCCTTTCATATGGAAATTGGCGACCTGGTAGACAGCGTTTTGATGCAGCTGTATCCCTTTGAGTTTGCAAGGGATCTGTACCGACAATTTGTCCATGCTACCTCAATGGAGCCAGATATGCCGACCAGACCACCGGTAGACAATACAACGAAAAAGACACAGGCACCCCCCGTTCAGGCTCAACCACAGCCACAGCCACAGGCAATGCCCCAACCGCCTCAGGGTTATAACCCTTATGCGAATATGGGCTATGCACCTCAGGGAATGCCGCAGCCTATGCCTTATATGATGCCGCCGGTGCAGGATGTCAATGTTCAGCCAGTTCAGTTTGCTCCCTTTGCTCCCCTTACCGGAGGCGTAGTGCAGCCGGAAAACATTGATTTATTAATGGATGTGCCGCTAGAGGTAACAGTAGAGCTAGGCAGAACTAGTAAATCAATTAAAGAAATACTGGACTTTTCACCCGGTACTATTATAGAATTAAATCGATTAGCCGGTGAACCGATTGATGTATTGGTAAATGGTAAATTTGTTGCGAAGGGCGAAGTAGTAGTTATGGAAGAGGCCTTCGGTATCCGAGTAACAGAAATTATAAAACAAAAGTAACATAACAAAAAATCTAAACAGAAGAAGATGGGAGAATGAATATGGCGAAAAGTATTTTAATTTGTGATGACGCTGCGTTTATGAGAATGATGATCAAGGATATCTTAACCAAGAACGGTTATAACATCGCAGGCGAAGCAGAGAACGGATTAAAGGCTGTTGATAAGTATCAGGAAACCAAACCTGATTTAGTTATGATGGATATTACCATGCCAGAGATGGATGGAATCCAGGCTTTAAAGAAGATTAAAGCAGCGGACCCTAGCGCTAATGTTATTATGTGTTCTGCTATGGGTCAGCAGGCAATGGTTATCGAGTCCATTCAATCCGGTGCAAAAGACTTTATTGTAAAGCCCTTCCAAGCTGATCGAGTACTGGAAGCAGTAAAGAAGGCAGTTGGTTAATAACACATAAAGATCGGCTATAAAGTAGATATATAAGGAGTAATTATGACAGGAAAGACGTTGGTCATGTTGTTAGAGAGCATTGATATGGATAAAATTGTTGGAACACCGACTCCGTCTTTACAGGAGGGAAGTTCGCAGGAGCTTATGAAGCAAACCGTGTCCTCCTATGACAGTGTCTGGCAATTAGTCAGCCTGGTTCTGATACTGGTCATAATTCTCGTTGCTGCTTATTATACCTCCAGGTTTATTGGAGGAATAAAATTAGGCCAGATGAAGAAAAGTAATTTTCAGGTGATCGATTCCTATCGTATTACCCCGAATAAAGCATTACAGATTGTTAAAATCGGCAATAAATATGTGGTAATCTCCATAGGTAAAGATAACATAAGTTATATTACAGAACTAGACGAATCAGAGGTTGTGATCAAGGAGCCCTATCAGGGCGGAAAGCAAAGCTTTAAGCAGATCCTGGACAAGCTGAAGAATAATAATGAGTAAAGGCTGGTAATTATGAAGAAACATTCAAAACTATTCATAAGCGTTCTCTCTGCGATCATCATAGCCCTTTTGATTGTCGGTACAATAATCCTAATTCCAGGTAAGAAAGTTTATGCGCAAAGCGCTAAGGATACAGTAACAACAACCGCAGAAGGAAGCGGTAATAATCTGAGTGGTTCCCTCGGACCTCTGGATTTTACTCTGAATACCGATGAGGATGCGAATGGCCTGTCCTCCACACTTCAGATCCTTCTGGTACTTACCGTAATATCAATTGCACCATCCATATTAATCATGGTAACCTCTTTTACAAGGATTATTATCGTCCTACACTTTGTGCGGGCTGCAATCGGAACTACAACCACTCCTCCAAATCAGGTGCTTGTAGGCTTAGCACTGTTTTTAACCTTTTTTATCATGTCTCCGGTTTTTACTCAGATCAATACAAATGCGATTGAACCTCTTTCCAATAATACCATTACTCAGGAGGAGGCGCTTGATGCCGGAATAGCACCAATCCGTGGGTTTATGCTTAATCAGTTGAGCGGTCATGAGAAGGACATTCGACTGTTTATGGATATTGCTAAAATGGGAACGGTTAAAACTGCAGATGAGATTCCAATCACCGTAATTATTCCAGCTTTTATTATCAGTGAATTGCGTAAGGCCTTTATTATAGGCTTCCTGATTTACATACCGTTTATCGTAATCGATATGGTAGTGGCATCCACTCTGATGTCTATGGGTATGATGATGCTTCCGCCAACGATGATATCAATGCCCTTTAAAATTCTTTTATTCATCCTTGCAGACGGATGGAATCTGGTAATCGGAGAATTGGTACAGACATTTTACTGATCGCAGCTGTAAGTAAGATCGCTTATTTATATTTAGCTTGCGGCAGAGTGCCGAACGTATCGGGAGGAGACTACGCATGAATGAAACAATTATAATAGATATTGCCAGACAAGCAGTATATCTTGTATTGAAAGCATCAGCACCAATGCTGCTCGCATCACTGGTTGTCGGATTGATTATTAGTATCCTGCAGACTGTCACCTCGATACAGGAGCAAACCCTCACATTTGTTCCTAAATTAATTGCCGTGTTTCTGGTAATGATTATTGCAGGCAGCTGGATCCTGAATTCTTTAAAAGATTATATGGTGGAATTATATTCTAATTTTAGCTTTTACATTAATTCACTATGACCTTTACGATTGAAAACTTTGAATTTATGTTGTTGATATTTGTGAGGATCACCGGATATATCTTAACGGCTCCTTTTTTTTCGTTAAGAAACGTGCCGTTTCGAGTGAAAACCGGTTTGTCTGTTTTTTTAGCTACAATCCTTTTCTATTCAGTTCCGTATGCAAAGCCAGAATATGCCGGAGTGATAGGCTTAGCTGTCCTAGTTGTTAAGGAAGTGCTTGCCGGAGCTATCATGGGACTTTTCGCGAACATCGCATACCAGATACTAGCTTTTGCAGGCCAGATTATCGATATGGAAATCGGATTTTCAATGGTCAGTGAGATCGATCCGGTTACCAGTATTCAGACTACCATCACAGCAAATTTTTATGGTTATCTTGTTTTATTAGTGATGTTTATTACCAATTTACATCATTACTTTTTAAGAGCGATTATTGATTCTTTTCAGATTATAGAGATTGGAAAAGCAAATTTTAATCCAAATCTCTATCAATTGATGATTGGATTTATAACAGATTATTTTGTGATCGGGTTTCGCATCGTTCTTCCGATCTTCGCAGCTATTCTTGTAGTCAATGCGATACTTGCGATACTGGCTAAGATTGCACCTCAGATGAATATGTTTGTAATCGGTATGCAATTAAAGATTTTCGTTGGTTTGATTGTATTAGCTATGATCATGGAGCTGGTACCCGGAGTTGCAGATTTTATCTTCAATAAGATGAAGGAGATGCTACAGAATTCGATTCAGATGTTACGATAGTAGTGTGATGATATATCATCATCTCACGTGAAGAGAAATCATCTTCACTCAACAATATTTGAATGTTCGACAAAGTGATTGAAAAAGGAAGGGATAGGATGACAGCAGAAGATCAAATACATCATGCCGTATATCGACTTCCTTATCGCCTGCAATACTTTGCGGAGGGTGCTGACAAGACAGAAGAGGCTACTGCGAAGCGATTGAGTGAGGCCAGATCGGAAGGCCAGGTAGCAAGAAGTAAGGAGCTTATTACAGCTTCTGGTCTTGCCACATTTTTTATTATTATCAAAGTATTTATCGGTTATATCAGTGACGGTTTTATTAAGAACTTCTATAAAATACTCGGAAATATCGATTTGATTTCGAGTGAAGAATTCAACCTTACAGTCGCGGGTAATATTCTTAAGGATACAATTTTTACGATTTTATTGATCTGTATTCCGGTGTTTATAACTACGATGCTCGTATCCTTCGTGGTAGTGCTGTTTCAGGTAAAATGGAAGATATCCGGAAAAATATTAAAGCCAAAATTTGCGAACATGAATCCGATTAGCGGTTTTAAGAAAATATTATCGAAGGATAAAATTGTCGAGCTTATTATAGAACTATTGAAAATCATAATCATTTCTTATCTGGCTTATGACACCTTGAAGGATGAATGGAAGCTGTTGTTGATTCTTTATGATATGAAGCTCGAGCAAGCAATTCTTTTAGTCGGTAATCTGGTTTTGGATCTGGGACTGCGAATTAGTTTAATATTTTTAGTTATCGGTTTTGGCGATCTGCTGTATCAGAAAATGAAGTTCAAAAAAGACATGAGAATGTCGAAACAGGAAGTCAAGGACGAATATAAGAATACAGAAGGTGATCCGCAAATTAAGAATAAGATCCGTGCCAGAATGCGAGAAGTCTCCCAGAGGAGAATGATGACGGCTTTACCAACGGCAGATGTTGTAATTACTAACCCGACACATCTTGCTGCAGCGATTAAATATGACAAAGCTTCTAGCGAAGCTCCGATTCTGATCGCAAAAGGAGCCGACTATCTGGCACAAAAGATCAAAGAGGTTGCCAAGGAAAATCATATCGAAATTGTGGAAAATAAACCACTTGCAAGAATGCTTTATTATAATGTTGAGCTTGGAGCAGAAATTCCTCCGGAGCTTTATCAGATGACTGCGGAAGTACTCGCCTATGTATACGGGCTTAAAAATAAAAATATTTAACTGCAATCAAGCAGATCGGTAATAACTGGTCAACACTGGAGGTAACTATGAAGAGAAATGACATGATTGTCGGATTGTTCCTGTTATCCGCAATCGTATTTTTGATAATTCCGATGCCTTCCATCCTCCTGGACGTATTATTGGCATTAAATATATCGATAGCCATGGTAGTATTGTTCAATGCGATGTTTTCGAAGGAAGTACTTAATATGTCGGCATTCCCGACAATTTTATTGTTTACAACGATTTTTCGAATCTCGTTGAACGTATCCAGTACCAAGCTGATTCTGATGACCGGTGAACCAGGTAATGTCGTAACTACCTTCGGTCAGTTTGTCGGCGGTGGTAATCTGGTTATCGGTATTATTATCTTCATTATATTGATTCTGGTTCAGTTTATGGTTATCAATAAGGGATCGGAGCGTGTTGCTGAGGTAACGGCAAGATTCACCCTAGATGCGATGCCGGGTAAGCAGATGGCAATCGATGCCGATCTGAATACCGGCGCAATCACAGATGCCGAGGCAAGAACCCGACGTGAAAAGATACAAGAAGAGTCGGCTTTCTTTGGTTCTATGGACGGTGCTACAAAATACGTAAAGGGTGACGCAGTTGCCGGTCTTGTAATTACGATCATCAATATGGTCGGAGGTACCGTTATGGGTGTGCTCTACAAGGGGATGCCTGCGATGGATGCCTTCAAGCATTTTGCTATATTAACCATCGGTGACGGACTGGTAAGCCAGATCCCTTCCCTAATGATTTCACTTGCTACAGGTATTCTTGTCACCAAGGTATCGAAGGAAGCAGACTTTGGCGATCTGTTGATGAAACAGCTATTCTCAATTCCCAAGGCCCTCTACCTAGTAGGTGGAAGTATGATCGGCTTTGGTATTTTGACACCACTGAATGATCTTTTGTTTATCGCGTATGGCTTGATATTCATAATATCCGGCAGAATGATTGCGTCTAGAGTCGAGGTTGCTGCGATAGAACACGAAGTATCCTCGGAGGAAGCGGCAGCGAGCGAGATCAGAAAACCCGAGAATGTGGTCTCGCTATTACAGGTCGATCCGATCGAATTGGAATTCGGTTATGGAATTATTCCTTTAGCGGATACGAACCAGGGCGGAGATCTCCTGGACCGTGTTGTATTGATTCGTAGGCAGGTAGCTCTTGAACTTGGATGTGTGGTTCCGATGATCCGTTTGCGCGATAATATCCAGCTTAACCCCAATCAATATATCATTAAAATAAAAGGGATTCAGGTTAGTGAAGGAGAGATTCTCTTTGATCATTACATGGCTATGAACCCCGGCTATGTTGAAGAAGAAATTACAGGTATTCCAACCTTTGAGCCCTCCTTCCATCTGCCTGCGATCTGGATTACAGAGAACCAGAGAGAAAGAGCAGAAACTCTTGGCTATACGGTAGTGGATCCTCCTTCCATCATAGCTACACACCTTACTGAGGTAATCCGTAGCCATATTCACGAATTACTTACCAGACAAGACGTTCAGAACCTGGTAAACAATATCCAGGAAGCGAATCAGACACTTATTTCAGAGCTGGTACCGAAGCTTCTGAATATCGGTGAGATACAGAAGGTATTGCAGAACCTCCTGCGTGAGGGCATTTCCATACGTGATCTTGTAACCATCTTTGAGACCTTGGCGGATTATGCTACAACAACCCACGATACAGATGTTCTTACGGAATATGTTAGACAGAGCCTGAAGAGAGCCATTTCGATAAAATATTTCCCTTCCGGTGAGATGACCAGTGTAGTGACTCTGGACCCTAAGGTTGAACAAGAGATTATGGGTTCTGTAAAACAATCGGAGCAGGGTGCTTATTTATCCCTGGATCCGGGGGTGACCAGAGAGATTATAGAATCTGTACAAACAGAGCTGCACAAGTTGGAGGATTTGGGTAAGAATCCGATTATTATTACATCACCGATCGTAAGAATGTATTTTAAACGCTTGACACAGGATTATTTTAAGGATTTAATAGTTGTATCGTATAATGAAATTGATTCAAATGTAGAATTGCAGTCAGTAGGGATGGTGACAGTATAGTGATAATTAAAAAATTTCAAGCGAATACGGAAACAGAAGCAATCATGCTTGCCAAGGAAGAGCTTGGTAAGGATGCTATTGTCATGAATATTAAGACCATATCGCCGAAAGGAATCTATAAACTGTTTCGAAAGCCTCTCGTCGAGATTACAGCTGCTGTGGATGAAAACATTACATACAAAAATGACAAACCGAAGCCCCAGGTTCCTACTATGCCTCTCCGCAAACCAATTCTTCCGGACATTATCTACGATGATGAGCCTGCAGCGAAGATGTCATATACGACAGGTGCTGGTATTAATGGTTCGGCTCCTTCCGCCATCGAGGCTAAGTTGAACAACCTTCAAAGTCTTTTAGAGAAGCAAATGAATGAGAAGGAGAAGCAGGAGACTTCGGTCGAGGAAGCAAAGCCTGCTGAGGCAAATAAGAATTTGGCTTGCATTCAGCTGATTTACAATCAGCTGGTGAATAATGAAGTAGATGAGAAGTTCGCAAACCAGATTATCAGTGAAATTGAAGGTAATCTCAAGAAAGATGCTTCCATGGATAATATTCTTGCAAGCATCTATCAGAAGATAATTTTAAAACTTGGTCAGCCGAAAATGATTGAATTAATCGGAAAAAGACCAAAGTTTGTATTCTTTATCGGACCAACCGGTGTCGGTAAGACGACAACGATTGCAAAAATCGCTTCCAAGTTTAAGGTGAATGAGAAGGAAAAGGTTGCTTTTCTGACAGCGGATACCTATCGAATCGCGGCAGTAGAGCAGCTGAGAACCTATGCTAATATATTGGGAATTCCTTTAAAGGTTATCTATTCTGAGGACGAGATGCTTCAGGCAAAAGAGGAATTTTCGGATTATGATATTATTTTTGTGGATACCGCAGGAAGATCACATCGCAGTAAGGAACAGAGAGATGACATCGAGACATTAATTAACTTGATACCGGAGGATGAGAGGGAAATTTATCTGGTTCTGAGTGCTACGACGAAGTATCGTGATCTGGTTAAGATAACTGAAGCTTATTCTGAAATCATTAAATACAACCTTATCTTCACCAAGTTGGATGAGACCAGCAGCATCGGTAATCTTTTCAATATACGCATGCTCACACAAGCACCTTTATCTTATGCTACCTTTGGGCAAAATGTACCAGATGATATCTCCAGAGTGGACGCGCAAAGTATCGCAAAGCAACTATTGAGGGGGCAATAATATGGATCAGGCAGAAAAATTAAGAAAAATAGTGAAAGAACAGGCTGCCCCCAGGAACACGGCGAGAGTTATTACAGTTACAAGTGGAAAGGGCGGCGTCGGCAAATCAAGTATTTCTGTTAATTTGGCGATTGCATTAAGTAGATTGGGAAACCGGGTTATTGTGCTCGATGCGGATTTTGGTCTTGCAAACGTTGAGGTTATGTTGGGCATCCGACCACAATATAACCTGGCAGATTTGATGTTTCGAGGTAAGACGCTGACGGATATCATAACCGAGGGACCGGAAAATATCGGTTTTATCTCCGGAGGATCCGGCATTCAGGAACTGACGAATCTAACGAAGGATCAAATTGTGTACCTGATCCAAAAATTAGTGGAATTAGACGAACGTGCCGATATTATAATTATAGATACAGGAGCTGGTATTGCTGATTCTGTTCTAGAATTTGTGGCAGCTAGTTCTGAGGTACTTTTGGTGGCTACACCGGAACCAACCTCAATTACAGATGCATATGCTTTATTAAAGACGCTAAATCGAAAAACAGATATTTCCTTACAGGATACTGTGATCAAAATGATCGCTAATCGTATTGATGACTACGACGAGGGAAAGGAATTGTACGAAAAGCTCAGCTTAGTTGTCAACAAATTCCTTAATCTGAAGCTGGAGTACCTAGGTGCACTTCCCCAGGACAGCAGCGTGTCAAAGGCAGTGATGAGACAGAAGCCGGTGATTACTTTATATCCGAACACAGAGTTCTCCAGAACACTTTCCTCCTTTGCGGATATTCTCTGTGAAAATGATACATTAAACGTTCAAAGCAAAAAAGGAATAGCTCAGCTGTTCACTAATTTGCTTCGTTCGCGTATAAAAAAATAAAATTTACTTCAGCCATTATAAAAATAGCCGATGAAATCTAATATAAATAATAATTTAGTACATAGGTTTAATATTAGATTGATAGTATTGCAAAGACTAAGATATATAGAACTGGAGGTGGAGACATGCTTCGTGAAGTATTATCGATAGGCGATAAGATAGATGTGAAGCCGCTTGGTCGCAGCGGTAAGCCGGTAATGGGTGCCAGGACTTTTGTTAGCCAATTAGTTGATTTTGTTGATGCGGATGTACTGAACATAGCGGCACCTATCGTTTTGGGCAGAACGATTCCTCTTCCGGTAGGTGAAAATTTTAATCTGTGCTTTTATACGGAAAAGGGATTATACCAGTGCAATAGTACAGTACTGAGTAATCACAGAGATAATAAGACAATCATTACTATAGTTCGTATTACGACAAATCTGGAGAAGTTCCAAAGAAGGCAGTACTATCGGCTGGAGTGTATTCATGATATTGAATACCGACAAATAACTATAGAAGAAGAATTACTCGATAAGAGGTTAAATACCAACCAATTCAGTAATCCGGACGAACAGGCAGAAGCAAAGAGAAAGCTGGCTCAACTAGACAGAGAATGGATCCCTGCTTCTATTACAGATCTGAGTGGAGGAGGAGCCAGATTTAGTTCTGAGTTATCCCATAATCCGGGTGATAAGCTTCGAATTAAATTAGACTTCGTCTCAGGAGGAGAGATGAAAAAGCTGGTTCTGACAGCAAATGTTATTTATTCCGGACGTATTCTTACAAGAACCGGGGCCTACGAGCATAGAGTTGAATTTATCGATATTATGCAAAGAGACAGAGAGACCTTAATCCGATACATATTCGAACAGGAACGCAAAAGAAGAAGAAATGATAAAAATTAGAATATACAACAAAGGCGAACACATTCATGCTCTTTACTGGTAGTTGTAACATTATATGCCATAATGGAGGTATATAGCAAAATATGAAAAAAAATATTTTAATAATAGATGACTCTGCACTTATGAGAAGGGTACTCTCTGATATAATTAATTCAGATGAGCGATACCGTGCAATTGAGGTTGCGGTAAATGGTTTAGAAGGCCTGGAACTTTTACAAAGCAGAGGGAAAGACTTTGATGCCGTGTTACTTGACATTAACATGCCGAAGATGAACGGTATTGAACTGCTAGAGGCTTTAAAACAAAGAGGAATCAAGGCGACCATCATCATTGTCAGCACCATTGCCAAGAAGGAAGCAAGAGAGACAATACGTGCACTTGAGCTTGGCGCCTTCGACTTTGTAACAAAACCAGACAGCTTCCTGGAGGTTAAGAGCAATTCTTTCTCAGACCGTCTGCTAGAGTGTCTGACGATGGCTACCAAAGGCTATACACCTGCAGCCAAGACAGAAGCTTCGAAGGAAGATAATCCTGTGGTTGCCAAGGAAGCCGAACCAAGGAAGAGATCCCAGTCGGCTACTCAGGGAGCAGATAAGCTGATTGCATTAGCTTGTTCCACTGGTGGACCCAAAGCACTGCACAGCGTCATCCCGAATCTTCCGGCTAATCTCGATGCCGGTATGCTGGTTGTTCAACATATGCCGGGCGGTTTTACCAAATCCCTGGCAGACCGACTGAATGAATTAAGTAAGGTGACAGTGAAGGAGGCTGAGGACGGAGAACTCTTGCAGAAGGGCACAGTGTATATTGCGAAAGGCGGGTACCAGATGCGGTTAAAGAAGCAGGAGAACCAAACCTATCGTATATCTATTACACAGGAGCCGGCAAGACATGGATTACTGCCTTGTGCAGATATTATGTATGAATCCTTGGTGGACACGAACTTTAGTCAGATTACCTGCGTTGTACTTACAGGTATGGGCGGGGACGGAACCGCCGGAATATCACAATTGAATAAAAAGCAAAACATTTATGTAATTGCGCAGAATGAAGAAACCAGTATTGTATACGGGATGCCTAAGGTAATAAGAGACACCGGACTGGTGGATGAAGTGGTTGCGCTTAATGAAGTATCGGATGCCATTATAAAGAATGTGGGGGTGCGTTAGATGGACGTTAGTCAATACCTGGAGATATTTATTGAAGAAACAAAAGAACATTTGCAAAGTCTGAATCAACATTTATTAATTCTGGAACGTGAACCGGAAAATGAAGAGACAATCAATGAGATTTTCCGTGCGGCTCATTCGCTGAAAGGAATGGCCGGAACGATGGGTTATAAGAGAATGCAGCGATTAACTCATGATATGGAGAATGTATTTTCTGAGATAAGAAACGGAAAAATGAAGGCTTCTTCCGCTCTTGTTGATATTTTATTTAAAGGACTTGATGCACTTGAGAATTACCTCGGCAATATCCAATCCGAAGCGAACGAAGGGGAAGAGGATAACGAGGATATTATCAATGCATTAAATAATATACTCAGCGAAGGACTGGGACAGGCTCCTGCTGCAAAGCCGGCTGAAAAGGCAAAGGAAACAAAAAGCATTGCAGCACCGGCAGCTACAGATGAGAAGATGAGATTTCGGAATGTAAAGATTGAAGAGCATGAAAAGAAAGCAATGGTCAAAGCAGAGATGCTTGGACTTAACGTAATCGGCCTAACGGTTTATATTCAAGAATATTGTGTACTCAAGGGTGCGAGAGCTTTTATGGTAAACCGTACCCTGGAAGAACTGGGTGAGATTATTAAGCTCAATCCAAGTGCACAGGATCTGGAAGATGAGAAATATGATTTTGATTATTCTGCCTTTATTATCACGAAGGAAACTCCGGATAAACTGATTACGGTTGCATCTAATGTATCTGAGGTAAAAGAAGTGGTTGCTGACTATATTCATCTTTCTGAGGATGAGATAGCAAGCTATACCGCGATTTTAAAGAAGGACGAAGCAACTACGGCTGTTTCTCAGGCAGTGAAGGAAACCAATTCATTAAAAGCCGGCAATGTACCAGCAGCAAAGCAGCCTGCAAAGCCGGTAGCGAATCGTTCCGTACGTGTTGATATTGATAAGCTGGATGTACTTATGAATCTGGTAAGTGAGCTTATTATAGCTAAGAACGGTCTGATTTCCATCAGCAGCGATAAGGAAATCATGACTGATAATTCCTTCCACGAGCAGATCGAATACTTAGAGCGAGTAACCACAAATCTTCATGAATCAGTTATGAAGACGAGAATGGTTCCGATTGAGAGTGTTGTAAACCGCTTCCCCCGAATGATCCGCGACTTGTCGAAGAAGCTGGATAAGGAAATGGAATTATTCATGACCGGTGAAGAGACAGAGCTTGATCGTACCGTAATTGATGAGATTGGTGATCCGCTGATGCATTTACTCCGTAATGCAGCCGACCATGGTCTGGAGAGTAACGCGGACAGACAGAAGGCGGGTAAGAATCCCTGCGGTTCCATTTATCTGGATGCATATCAGGATGGTAATAACGTTGTTATCGAAGTAAGAGATGACGGCGCAGGTATTAATACTGAGAAGATTAAGAAAAAAGCATTGGAGAAAGGAACGATTACAGAGGAACAAGCACAGAGAATGACACAAAAAGATATCATTGACATTCTCTTCCAACCAAGTTTCTCAACTGCAGAACAGATTACAGATGTATCCGGTCGCGGTGTAGGCTTAGACGTCGTTAAGACAAAGATAGAGGCTCTCGGCGGTGAGATCGAAGCGAAAACAAAGCTTGGAGAAGGCTCGAACTTTATTATACGTCTACCTTTAACACTTGCAATTATTCAATCCCTGATGGTTATTATCGGTGATGAAAAATTCGCACTTCCTCTTGGCAGCATCCAGACCGTTGAAGATGTTCCGATTACAGAAATTAAGACGATTCAAGGAAAAGAAGTAATTAATCTGAGAGGATCGGTAGTGCCTATTATTCGCTTGGGTAACCTTCTTGACTGCAAGAAATCGGAGGTAACCCCCGAGGAACTGCTGGTAGTAATCGTAAAGAAGGGTGAGCGGCTTGCCGGTATGGTAGTTGACGAACTGATCGGTCAGCAGGAAATCGTAATCAAATCAATCGGTAAGTACATTAAGAACCATAAAATTATCAGTGGTGCTACCATCCTTGGTAATGGTGAAGTAGCTTTAATTCTTGATGTCAATTCTTTAGTATAGGGGGGTGCACAGATATGGCAGAAGCAAAACAGTTTATTATTGCATATCTTAATAAGAATCAGTATGGCATTGATATCAAATACATAGATAATATTATAGTTATGCAGGGTATTACCAGAATTCCAAAATCCCAACCTTTTTTTAAGGGAGTTATCAATTTAAGAGGAGAAATAGTGCCTGTTATGAGTCTTCGTAATAAATTGGGTATGGATGAGGAAGCCTATACTGGTAAATCAAGAATTATCATTGTTCGTCCGGAAAATGGAGCAGCACCAGTGGGCTTAATTGTGGATGAAGTGAAGGAAGTAATATCTCTTGAGGAGGAAGCCATCGAAAAGTTGACTTATGACGAAAAGGACGAGAAGGCGAACTATAGCATCGGTATCGGTAAATACGGTGTAGAGCTGATTAACCTCTTGAATGTTCCTTCTATTGTAGTTGAAAAAGAATAATAAGTGAGGTGCAGAAACGGTGTCCCATCTGGATTTAAATCAATTAGATAATATGCAATATGATGTACTCAGAGAGATTGGCAATATTGGTGCGGGAAATGCCACGACTGCACTATCTCAGATGATTAATTCAAAAATTGATATGAAGGTTCCTAAGGTTGATCTGCTGGAATTCAAGGAGCTGTCCGATATCGTCGGCGGTGCTGAAAATCTGGTAGTAGGTATTTTGTTTACTTTGGAAGGGCAGATAGAAGGAATGATGATGTTTATGATGGATATGCCTGCTTCAAGACATCTGGTGAATTCCTTAATGTGTGATATGAGCAATACATCACTGGAATTTAACGAAATGGAGCTATCCGCGTTAAACGAAATCGGTAATATCATAGCCGGTGCTTATCTGTCCTCCCTTTCCACGTTAACAAATATATTGATTACGGCCAGTGTACCGTATATGGCAATAGATATGGCAGGAGCAATCTTGAGTGTTCCTGCTATTGAGTTTGGTAAAATTGGTGATAAAGCATTATTAATTGAGACTGAATTTGTGGACGATGAAAGAGCGGTAAACGGTTATTTTATCTTAATACCGACGGTTGATTCATATGGAGCAATTCTAACTTCCTTAGGATTATAGGGTGAGTGCATGAACGAAATGATAAAAGTAGGGATGGCAGATCTTAACGTATGTGTCTCACCAAATGCAATTACTACATTGGGGTTGGGATCCTGCGTGGGAATCGTACTATATGATCCAACGAAGAAAATCGCTGGTATGGTTCATATAATGCTGCCGGACAGTACAAAGATACTGAACAATGAGAATAAAGCAAAATTTGCAGATACAGGGATTGATCTATTGATTAGGCGAATGATTGAGAGTGGTGCTGACCGTAGATTGCTGATTGCTAAAATTGCGGGTGGCGCTCAAATGTTTGCTTTTGGTAATAATAGTGATATGATGAGAATAGGAGAACGTAATGTTGAGGCTACCAAGCTTAAGCTGGCTCAACTTGGAATTAGCATCCGGGCAGAGGATACCGGAGCGAATTATGGACGAACCATCGAATTTTATCCCGAAAACGGTACACTGTTAATCAAATCAGTGGGTAAGGAACGTAAAATTCTTTAATAGAATAGTGGGTGATCTAATGCGGGAAAGATACATACCGGCTCTTGTTATGCTGTTAGCTGGAGCAATAACCAGCGTTATCAATATTGTTAATAAAGTTAATGTTAACCTTGGCCTGAAAAGATTACTCATCGTATTGATCCTGTTTTATATTGCAGGATTAATTATAAAGGCGATTATCGTAAGGACAATTATCAATGCACCAAAGAAAGGTGACGAGCTTACGGAGGAAGAAACAGAAGGTATCCAGGAAGAAAAGCCGGAGGAAGCAGGTCCAGGCGGTAAAACGAAATAGTTTCTGCATAAAACAACTTAAAAAGTTTTTGGAGGTACTATGAACGCTGAAGGGAAACAAAAGCTTTGGGAGGACTACTCAAAAAGGAAAACTCCCGAGCTTCAGGAGAAAATCATAATTGAATATGCAAGTCTTGTAAAGTTAGTTGCAGGTCGCCTTAGCATGTATCTCGGATATAATGTAGAATATGACGATTTGGTCGGGTATGGAACCTTTGGCCTTATCGATGCTGTTGATAAATTCGATTATACAAAGGGTGTAAAATTTGAAACTTATGCCTCGCTTCGAATCCGGGGGGCAATTTTGGACCAAATCCGAAAGATGGACTGGATACCGAGAAGCATAAGGCAAAAGCAGAGAAAAATCGATCTGGCTTATCAAAGTCTGGAACAAAAATTCGGTAGAATGGCAAGTGATGAGGAAATTGCCCAGGAATTAGAGATATCGGTGGACGAGTTAGAAAACTGGCAAAACCAGACGAAAGTAACAAACATTATATCGCTGGACGAGTTTATGGAACAAGGCACGGAATCAAAGGTAGAGCAGAGTCTTACGACCGATTTCGATCGGCCGGATAAAGTACTGGAAAAGCAGGAATTAAAGGATCTGCTTGTGAAAACGTTGGAAACATTGACAGAGAAGGAAAAGAAGGTTATAGTTCTCTACTATTATGAAGAATTAACTTTAAAGGAGATAAGCCGAATTCTAGAGGTATCCGAATCTCGTATCTCCCAATTACATACAAAAGCATTGCAAAAAATGAAGGTACGCTTGGGAAACAACATGGAATTATTTGCAATTTAAATAGCAGGATAAATGGATATCTCAAAGTATAACGCATATTAACCACAGGGGAAGATGCAAAGGTTGGGAGGAGAAGAATGAGCGGTAGAAATGGTTTCTTTCAGATAGTAATCAAACAGGACGGTACCTATTTGAAAATCTATGATGCGGAGCAAGGAGGAGAAGCTGTTTTCTACGAAGAAATCAGCAATTATCTTGTAGATAGAAAAATCTATGAATATGACAAGGTTGCCATTAGCCGGGCACTTACGGATCTGAAAGATTCCGTAGAGGTCAAAATATCTAACTATCCGGTTTTCACTATTGATGAAATGATAAAGGTTGAGCTTGCAGAAGATCGTATGTATGCAAAAGCTAGATTTTATCCGCCTTCCAACAACGGTCATCTGATGATGAAGGATGAGATTATCACGTCATTAGTCCGAGCAGGTGTGAAATATGGTGTGGATGAAAATGCGGTAATGGAATTTTTGAAGGAAAGAAGATACTGTACTGATTACATATTAGCAAAAGCGACACCCGCAGTACAAGGGCGTGATGCAGAGATTACCTATCATTTTAATACTGATCTTACGTTGAAGCCAAAGAGAAACGAGGATGGATCTGTCGATTTCCATCAATTGGATATGATAAGTCACTGTCACAAAAACCAGCTGTTAGCGACATTGACACCAATGGATCAGGGAAAACCGGGCATCGATGTATGCGGTGTGATGATTCGTCCCAATAAGGTGAATAACCGTATCTTGCGACATGGTAATAAAATCTATTTATCCGAGGATGGTCTGCAGATGTTTTCTTCTGTGGATGGACATGTAAGCCTGGTTGACAACCGTGTTTTTGTATCAGACACCTATGAGGTACACGCGGATGTAGACGCCTCAACCGGTGACATTGAATATGAGGGTAATGTAGTCGTTCGTGGTAATGTAATTACCGGCTTCTCAGTGAAGGCAAAAGGAGATATCGAAGTAAACGGTGTTGTTGAGGGTGCCTTTATTGAAGCTGGTGGGCATATCGTTCTTAAACGCGGTATGCAGGGCATGAATAAAGGAATTTTAAGAGCAAATGGAAATATTATAACGAAATTCATCGAAAATGCCGAAGTAATAGCTGGAGGATATGTTTCAACAGAATCTATTCTTCATAGTAGAGTATCTGCTAAGGGTGATATTATCGTTGGTGGTAAGAGAGGGTTTGTTACAGGTGGAGAGATACGTTCCGGTACATTGATCTCTGTAAAAACAGCAGGTTCACAAATGGGTACGGCTACCTTGCTTGAGGTCGGAATTGACCCCAGAGTCCTTGAAGAGTTTCGTGAGCTTGAGAAACGAATAGCTACTATGTTGGCCGATAAAGAACGTCTGGCCCAAGCCCTGATACTGTTTCGTAAAAAAATCGCATCCGGGACGCAGATGAATGAAGAAAAAATGGAATACTTAAAACAGGTCACTCAGAATAACATTATGCTGGAGGCTCAGATCAAAGAATCCAGAAAGCGTTATGAAGAGTTAAAAATCGAAGTCGACAATAATTCCTCCGGTTCGATTAAAGTATCCGATATTGTATATCCTGGAACTAAGCTTGTGATATCCAATGTAATCCATTTTGTCCGTGAAGATACCCATCATAGCAAATTCGTCAGAGACAGAGCAGATATAAAAGTAATACCTCTGATGTAGCTATTTGGACTGGGATGATCTCTGTTGAAACGATCGAAATGATACCTTAATGTGCTATATTGATAGGAAGCAGGGAGGAAGAATTATGCCGGTAGGACCCATTGAAGTAATCAGAGCCCAGGAGGCAACACAGATCAGACATATGGATGCGCAAAGGGCGCAGCATGCCCAGGAAATGATAAATAAAAACTTTCAAACGATGGTAGAGCATGAGCATAATAAGCCGGTTGAGACTACCAAGCCTGAAAACACGGAGTACCGATATGATGCCAAGGAAAAGGGTAACAATCAATATACCGGATCCGACAGCAAAAAGAAGGAAAAAGAGAACAAAAAGGATCCAAAGGATACCCCCAAAAGCGGAGGCATCGATATTTTGATCTAAATAAATGTGCAGGAGTAATAGTTTATGAGTCCATTGGAAATAGCACTGATTATCATAGGCGTCATAGTTATCATCATTAGTTGTATTGTAGTGGATAACCAGACAAATAATCAAAAGCAGATGATTGGCAAATCCCTAGCTTCACTTGAATATAAGATATCGGAAGAGGATAAGCGACAGCTTTTAGACAAAATGAAAGATTATCTGTCGGAAGTGAAAGAAGAGACAATTATCCGAACTGATGATGCCTTAAGCAAAATATCAAATGAAAAGATTATGGCTGTGAATGAATTCTCAGACCAGATCATGGAAAAAATCAAACGTAATCATGAAGAAGTGGTGTTCCTTTATAACATGTTAAATGATAAGGAAAAAGAGCTAAAGTCAACCGTCAGAGAGATTGATTCTTCAAAAAAGAAAGTTCAGGATATCTTGAACAGCAAAGCAGAAAATGACAAGCTGCAGGCGGTAAAGAACGCGAAGACTCAGGCGGTAACAAAAGCTCTCAACCAAGCAAAGACAGAACAGATTGAAAAACCGGAAAAGCAGATCAGCCGTCCCATGGAAACTTCTGCCGAGTTGTCCACGGTAAGCGGCTCTAACAATAATACACAGATTTTGGCACTATATTCCCAGGGAAGATCCGTGGTTGAAATATCAAAGCTATTGGGCCTTGGACAGGGTGAAGTCAGATTAGTAATTGATTTGTTCAAGGGAAAGAAGTAACTCGAAAGGCTTGGTGTATAACCTATGAAATTGAAATACTATATGAGGGGCTTAGGAATAGGAATTGTTCTTACGACTCTGATATTAACAATTGCGAATCCAAAGGAAAAGCTAACCGATCAGGAAATAATAGATCGGGCGAAAGCCTTAGGGATGCAGGAAGCTTCTGAGATTGAAGATAAATCGCTTAGTGAGTTGCTAGGCAGTGGAAAGCCAACAGCAATGCCTTCCGAGGCACCTGTACAACCAACAGCGATGCCGACGATTGCACCGACAAAAACCCCGGAGCCTACGGTTACTCCGGAACCGACAAAAGAACCGGAGATAACATCGAAGCCAATACCTACGACAAAGCCGGAACAATCAGAAGATAGCGAGCCAACAAAGAATGATGGAGTGAATCAGGGGGAATTAATTACTTTTACGGTGAAACCCGGTATGTCCTCCGGTAAGGTTGCAGCTCTTCTTGTGACGAAAGGGTTGATCGAGGACGCAGATGATTTTAATCAATATATTGTAAAGGAAGGTAAAGCCAGTGTAATCCGGGTTGGAACCTATACTCTGCCGATCGGCGTTAGCTATGATGAGATTTTAACGAAACTCACATCAGAATAAACAATCGATTTTTATGAATAATATGATACTCCTATATAAGATAAGGAAATGTACCAATTTTTATATAGGGGTATTTTTATGCCTGAAAACATCTGAAATCAACATCTGAAATCAACATCTGAAATCAACATCTGAGACAAATTTGAAACCCATATTAAAAAAATACTTGTCATACCTTGAAACTTATGTTATAATTTCGTAGTCAAATTACACGCATATGGATTCTAATACATGGTGCCTTAACTCTAAGGTCTGTTAAGAATATGATATATGCGGAAGAAAACAACCAAATGGAGGTATATTATGAGCGTTATTTCAATGAAACAGTTATTGGAAGCAGGTGTACATTTCGGACACCAGACAAGAAGATGGAACCCCAAAATGGCGGAATACATCTACACTGAGAGAAACGGTATCTATATCATCGACTTACAGAAATCTGTAGGTAAAGTTGACGAAGCTTACACTGCAATCAAGAATGTGGTAGCAGAAGGCGGTTCCGTACTTTTCGTAGGTACAAAAAAGCAGGCACAGGATGCTGTTAAGTCAGAAGCTGAGCGTTGTGGTATGTACTTTGTTAATGAGAGATGGTTAGGTGGTATGTTAACCAACTTCAAGACCATCAGAAGCAGAATCGAGAGATTAAGAGAAATCGAAAGAATGTCAGAGGATGGTACCTTTAACGTTCTTCCTAAAAAAGAAGTAATTGAGCTCAAGAAGGAATGGGAAAAGCTTGAGAAGAACCTTGGCGGTATTAAGAACATGAAGAAGATTCCGGATGCTATCTTCGTAGTAGATCCCAAGAAGGAAAGAATCTGTATCCAGGAAGCTCACACCCTTGGTATTCCGCTTGTTGGTATCGCAGATACAAACTGTGATCCGGAAGAATTAGACTATGTAATTCCTGGTAATGATGATGCGATCAGAGCGGTTAAGTTAATCGTTTCTAAGATGGCAGACGCTGTAATCGAAGCAAACCAGGGTGTTCAGTTAACCGATGCATCTAGCTCTGACAGCAACGATGCAGAAGTTGATATGGATGATGCTGTTACCGAATAATTAGCAGGAAGCAGGTCATACTGCTGATTGTATGCTTAGGTAATAAACTTAGTATCTATATAATCTAATAAAATGGAGGAATATACGATGGAAGTTACCGCTAGTATGGTAAAAGATTTAAGAGAAATGACTGGTGCCGGAATGATGGATTGCAAGAAAGCTCTTGCAGCTACTGATGGTGATATGGATAAAGCAGTTGAGTTCTTAAGAGAAAAAGGACTTGCTGCAGCTGAGAAAAAAGCTGGTAGAATTGCTGCAGAAGGTATTGTTGATACATTCGTACCTGCTGATGGAAAGTCTGCATCTATCGTTGAAGTTAATAGTGAGACTGACTTCGTTGCTAAGAATGAGAAGTTCAGAGATTATGTAGCAGCAGTTGCAAAGCAGGTTGCTGAGTCTAATGCTGTAGATCTTGAAGCTTTCCTTGCTGAGAAGTGGGCGCTGGATACTACTAAGACTGTTAAAGAAGAATTATCTTCTATGATCGCTATTATTGGCGAGAACATGAACATCAGAAGATTTGAAAGAGTAGTTGCTGAGAATGGTTTTGTAATGTCTTACATCCATGGCGGCGGCAGAATCGGTATACTTGTTGATGTTGAATGTTCAGTTAACAATGCTGAGGTTCAGGAAGCAGCTAAGAATGTTGCAATGCAGATCGCAGCATTATCACCGAAATATGTAGATCAGTCTGAGATTTCCGCAGATTTCATCGCACATGAGAAGGAAATCTTAAAGGCTCAGATCATGAATGATCCTTCCAATTCCAAGAAACCGGAAAACATCATCGAGAAGATGTTAGAGGGTCGTCTTAACAAGGAATTAAAGGAATTCTGTCTTGTTGATCAGCTTTACGTTAAGGATAGCGAGCTTTCTGTAGGACAGTATCTTGCGAATGTATCCAAGCAAGTTGGCGCTCCTATTTCTGTTAAGCGTTTCGTTCGTTTCGAGACCGGTGAAGGCCTTGAGAAGAAGAGCGAAAACTTCGCAGAGGAAGTTGCAAAGCAGATGGGACAGTAATGCGATTTTAGCATTATTATAACATGATTTTATAAGAGGCTCTAAAAGCCTGTAAGTTCGCTATATAAGCGGATTACAAGGTTTCTAGGGTCTCTTTTTTTGACGCTCCAATATCGCCTAACATCGTTGAAAAACGATGAAAAACAAGATCAGTTGTGTCAAATGTTGTGTCATAGTTGTATCAAAACCGATAAATAAACCTATACCTCGGATGAAGATATAGGTTTATTACAACGAGTGATAATGAATACAATAGTAATCAAATAGGCTTGACACCAAATCTTAAAAAGACTAAAATAGCATAAGTGGTAGTACCAATTCGGGGAGAGGGTATTTTATGAGAAAAGTAATCCTTCCATATGGAAAGGGAACAAAAGAAGCAGTGATTTCAGACTACAGAATTGAAGCAATTCTTAAGCCCCATTCGGGCGAAGTACGCAGCGACTGTGAAGAGGAGGAAATCGTCAGAGAGGCAATGGAACATCCTATCGGTTCAAAGAAACTGAGGGAAATGGTTCGTGGAAAAGATCATATTGTATTGATCGCAAGTGATCATACAAGGCCAGTTCCAAGTAAAGTAATCATGCCAGCGGTCATGGATGAAATCAAGAAGGGGAATCCAAATGCAAAGTTAACGGTGTTGATTGCAACAGGATTTCATAGAGAAACTACACGGGAGGAACTGATCTACAAATTTGGAGAAGTATTTGTGGACAGAGAAGATGTAGAGTTTGTTGTACATAAGAGCTGGAAGAAAGAGGATATGATAAGTCTTGGGACGCTTCCGTCCGGAGGAGAGTTAAAGATCAACCGGATTGCAGCAGAAGCAGATCTGCTCATTGCAGAGGGATTTATTGAGCCACACTTTTTTGCTGGATTTTCGGGAGGAAGAAAGAGTGTGCTTCCGGGGATCTCTAGTGCAGAGACGGTAATGGCAAATCACTGTTCAGAATTTATAGACAGTCCGTTTGCAAGAACAGGAATTATAGAAGGCAATCCCATACACAAAGATATGATCTATGCAGCAGAAAAGGCAAATCTAGAATTCATTGTAAATGTCGTTTTAGACGGATCCAAGAAAGTGATTCGAGCATATGCAGGAGATTATAACAAAGCACACCGAGAAGGCTGCAAGTTCGTAGATCAGATGTGTGGTGTCGATGCGGTTCCCGCAGATATTGTAATTACCACAAACGGCGGATATCCACTTGATCAGAACATTTATCAGTCTGTCAAGGGAATGACAGCAGCAGAGGCGACTTGTAATCCTGGCGGAGTTATTATTATGGTGAGCAGCTGTCAGGACGGTCACGGTGGGCAGTCTCTCTATGACACATTTGCACAAGAAAAAGATAAAGAGAAGATCATGAGAAAATTTCTTGCAGCCGGAAGAAGTGATACGATCCCAGATCAGTGGGAAGCACAGATCTTATGCAGAATATTATTACATTATCATGTGATACTTGTGACAGAGGCAGATCCAGCTATTGTTGAGGCGATGCAGATGACTTATGCGCCTTCTGTGGAAGCAGCCATTGAATTGGCCGATAAGTATTTGCAAAAAGAGGATTGCCATATTACAATAATACCAGATGGGGTCTCAGTCATTGTACGGAGGAGAAAAGTGTAGCCAACCGGTAAACAAATCACAATCTTAATGATTTGCAGGAAGAAATCAAAATCCGTATCAAGAGCTTTGGCCATGCAGGAGATGGAAATCTGCACGCTTAAATTTTGCAGGATGAACTCTGTAATAAAGAGTTCGAGAAGCGTATGAGACTTGTAATGCTAATTTAGTATTTGTTTAACCAAATGATATAGAGAGGCTCTATAAGCCTGTAAGTTCGCTATATATGCGGATTACAAGGTCTCTAGAGTCTCTTTTTTTGACGCCTCCAATATCGCCTAGCATCTTTGCCACTATTTATCTATGGTTGAATAATATAGTATATCAGGACTTAGCAAAGCAGATGGCTTTTGCCAGGAATCCATCGAATCACAGTAATAGATGGATGTTCGAATAACATTTTCAATGCCGGTCTCAAGCTCATCAGATTTTGAGGCAAGATAATCTGAATATGGAATCACCGGTTGAAGAAAACAGATACCAGATACCAGTAGACGTGAATTTCAGAGTACAAAATTTATAGGTCAAAAGTGATGTCTGGTTTATGCGCGCCAAAATCATCCTGCTACCATAGATCATACCATGTAAAGCGTAAGAAAAACGGCAAGCTCGGATTGCAATTCACCTCAAAAATTGAAGGTCGCTTTCAAAATGTGAAACTCGTTTACAAAAGGGGAAAGTGGTTTTGCTATTGACCGGTAGGTGGCTTTTTTATTCAAAAATTTACGATTCGTGCGATAGGAGACACGATTCGTGCGGTAAAATGTTTTTTACATAAAAAATATGTTAATATTTCATATTAGGTGAGGGTGTTCGCACTTTTATCTTAAAACATAAAAGAAGGGTAAGGAGAAAGAATAAAATAAGAAACAAGGCACAAAAGAACGCACAGATAATCATGCGGGTTATAATGTTATTTGTGTTTGTTGGATTATTTTATGTTTACCTTTCACTAACCTACACTGCAGGAACAAATGCAACAGCAGTAACAGCAATACCAAACAGTGGATATCATTTTGTGGTGTGGAGTGATGGTTTAGAAACAGCAACAAGAACAGATAATAATGTAACTGTACGATATTAGGATTTTGGTTTTTACAACCAACTAATGTTTATGCTGTTCCTCAAGAATTGACACCTTAGGCAGATGCAATGATTACAGCCGATGGAATCAATTATCCGGCAGATACTTACTTATATGGAGGTAATTGGAACGCCATTTGTGCTAATTATACTCCTGTAAGATTTGATTGTAGTTCTATAACAGGAACTGTTTCGGTATGGTCTATTAACCAAGACACAATTATTTATTAGAAAGGTTGATTAAATGAAAAAGGGATGTTTGACAATTTTATTGTGTTATTTAATTTTTTTATCCGGAAACAACTTGGTATTTGCCACTGAGTATATTGGTGGTGGCACCAACAAGGATTCATCAGCACCTTTACTTACTGATACATTTACCAATATACTAACATATGAGAGTGGTATTGAAGAATTAACTCCAAATGTAATTGGGACAGTAGATGAAGGAAACAAAATAATAGCTCTGACAGTACCATACGGAACAGATGTTACTGCATTAGTACCTACAATAACTCATACAGGAGTAAGTATATCTCCAGATATAGGAGAAGCTCAGAACTTTACAGCACCTGTTGAGTATACGGTAACAGCAACAGATGGGTCAACACAGGAGTATATAGTTACCGTAACAGCACCAGACCCAGTAGACATTACAGCAGCATCAGCAACAATTACAGCTCCGGTATTAGGAGTAACACCACAGACTACAGCACAAGTGGAAACAGCAACATCAAATGCTGACTATACTGTAACAAATGTAAGCTGGAATGAAGCATTAGCATCAGGTGGAAAATTCAAGGCAGGACAAGTATATACTGCAACGGTAGAGTTAACCTCAAAAAATGGGAAGGAATTTCAAACGGTAGCATTTACACCGACAGTAGCAGGAGCAGCATCGGTAGGAACAACAACTACAGCCGGAACAGGAGTAGGAAATAAAGTAAGCTTTACCGTAACCTTTGCAGCAACCGGAGCATTATCAGTAGGTGGCATAGCAGTAAAAACTCAGCCCACAGACCTAATATATACAGCCGGCGAAGCCTTAAATTTAACAGGAATAGTAGCAACACTTACATACAATGATACATCAACGGAAGATGTTGCTTTTGGAGGATTTGCAGCAAAAGGAATAACAGCAAGTCCTGCAAATGGAACAACAATGGCAGTAGTAACAC
>JAEZLZ010000093.1 GCA_023415055.1 Bacillota bacterium
TGACAGGCAACAGTGAAGAATGATCCATTTGTTTGAAAGCTTCTGTTCGTACCTTACGTTGCCAATAGTAATACGATTTTTCACTAACTTGATTCTCTGTCATCCATTGCTTTGCACTCATCCCAGCCGGTCTGTTTTGGCATTGGAGTAATAGTTTTTTGCATTTTTTAAAGTATGCCACAAAAATTTCATTTAGCCTAGGCGAGTAATTTGACGCTTACGTTGATTCTGGTCATAGTCCTTTGTTCATGTAGGACCGGTTCTGCTCTACCTCGTGGTAATTGTAGATATACCCTTTGGTTGTTTCAATGTCCTCATGCGCCATATACACGCTGATTTCAGCTAATGGCATACCCGCTGCAAACAGCCTACTTGCAAAGGTCCTGCGGATGCAATGACTACTCTTGAACGATACTCCTGCATCTCTGCAATACTTCGCCAGCCAGTAATTAAAGCTTTTGCTTGTCATTCTTTCACCATTACCTTGCGTGAACAGATACTCATGCCCTTCAGAAAGCTTTTTAACCTCTTCCAGAATCTTCTGAGCCTTGTCTGTTAACGGAATGGTACGATAACCGGAAGAGATATCATGCTTCACATATTCCACTATCTTATATCCTTTACGGATATATTTACCGTCTACTTTCTCCTCATCCACAATCTTCATCTTATGAATGTAGACTTCATTATCGAGCATTTCTTCCTTTGTCAGGACAACCAGTTCTCCAACCCGTGTCCCGATTTGAAAATCCATCAGTATGGCAATAACTTGTCAGCCATCTTATCATCATTTCTTGACTGACCAATAGCCAACTTTGATTTCAGTTTCATCTCTACTTGATGAACCAGTGATTCATGTTTTTCTCTGTTTCGAGCCATACTTACCTCTTTCTATGCAGGCAACTGCACTTGATTGAATTTGTACTTTAGGCACAAATTTTCCAAACGAAAGGTATTAACCTTTCGCCTTAACCACCCTTGTTTAAATTGTTTTTGTTAAAGCTGAGCACGCGCCAATTTATTAAAATCACAGGCACCTAGTGATTATTACTCCTACAGATACAGTCAAAGGGTATCCAGCCTAACCATTATTAACGGAGTGGTTTTAATAGTCTACAATCTTCAAATTAGTGGTTTGTCGGTAATATCTCGATACAGAATGTTTTGAGTCAAGGGAACCTCGTTCACTCTTCTTTTCTTCGTACAGACAGCCGGTTACCGGCAATAAGGTTTTATCAGATAACAAGTATCACCTCATAAAAGCAAATGTTTTTTGCCTGTTTAGATTTTTGTTTATACTTAATTAAACGTTTAGTTTGTTATTTTCAACTCCTTTCATCATAAATGTAAACATAATATGTCATAATCGAAATTGCGATATCGAAAAAAATGACATGATTAACCGTTTACTCGTAGGTAGCAACGAGTAACCGTTATCATGTCTGTAGTGAAAGTGTACACTTTTGTAAAGTGTAGAGGATACACTTTAGATATGCCGATTGACTTCCTATAGTTGTAATCTTATAATGAGATTCGCAGAAAATAGATTAAATTCAAAACGGTTTACAATTGTGTATGAGAGATTACATATTTTGAGTCTTTTGATTTTATGGCTTAGAATTAAAAAATAAAATTTTAAATTAGAGGGTTGAGCTACTATTTTTTAAACTACTTAAAGTTGAACGAAAGGAGAATATCACTTGAAAGTTAAGATAACTATTGTAATAATTATATTTATTTTTATCGCACTTGGATTCGTTATTTTTATAAAGGGCCATGCTACCAAGGAAGCCCCCACAAATTCTATTGTACCTACATTAACTGACAACACAAGACTTTCTTCTACACAAATTTCGGAAATCACTTCATTTCCAACGAAAAAAGCAGACATCACCCCATTTAAAGAAAGCGGGATTGCTCCTACAAGTACTCCATATGCTATTAATACAACAATACCAACAGAAACAATCACTCCCACTCCTACAAAGCTTATATCCCCTACTCCTCCTATAGAAACACCGACGCCAGCTAGGTCATCAGCTCTCATATATGGAGATTTCGAATACTCTATAGCGGATGGCGAAATTACTATTACCAAATATTTAAAAAACAATAAAATAGCAAAGGTTCCGGATAATATCGATGGATACCCGGTTACGATAATAGGTTCAGATGCCTTTTTTCATGCGTCAATAGGCACCGAAGATGTCATACCAGACAGCAACCTAGAAGAAGTAAATCTACCCGATACAATTACTAAGATTGATGATGGGGCCTTCAATATGTGCATTAATTTATCAAATATCAATCTTCCGGAAGGACTAACTTTCATTGGAGCATCTGCATTCAGCGAATGTTATAAGCTGTCTAATATCACTCTTCCAAGCAGTGTGAAGTTTATTAAGAAAAATGCGTTTACAGGTTGTACAAGTTTAAAGAGTATTGTGATTCCTGAAGGAATCACTACTATTGAAAATTATACCTTTGGTGGTTCCGGCTTAATCTCTGTAACTCTTCCCACTACTCTAACTTTAATTGATAATTGTGCTTTCACTTTATGTGAAAAGTTAACTAGCATTATTATTCCTGAAGGTGTTACTACCTTAGGCTTTGAAGTATTCTATGGATGTTTTGCACTTGAATCCATATCGCTGCCGAATAGTCTGACATCAGTAGGTCATAATGCTTTCTTTTGCACACCCTGGCTGTCACAAACTCTGGACCGAGACTCTATGTTAAAGATTGATAGCAATTTACTGAAGGTAAAGACATCTGAACCAGACTTTACGCTTCCATTGGACACCCGGTCCATCGGTTCCTATGCCTTTGAAGCATGTACCACAACCCTGGAACATGTTAATTTTCCAGATGGAGTTGAAGAAATCGGATATGCAGCCTTTTTTGAGTGTTCAAAGTTAACTGATGTATTCCTACCCGAATCAGTAACCACGTTGGAAGATTTTGCCTTTGGCTCTTGCGCTAAATTAAATACAATCACCATACCGAAAAGCGTAGTATCAATCGGAGAATGTACCTTTAATGATTGCAACAAACTCACCATAATCACCCCAAAAAATTCATATGCTGCAGACTATGCTACCAAGCATAAAATCGCTGTTCAATTTTTAGATTAACGAATCGTTCATATTCTTTCACAAATATTTACATTAAAAAAGCACACATTCTATGTGTGCAAGAATGTGTGCAGATAAATAACAGAAGTCGCAAACCTCCTATTTATCAGTATTTAAATGTGCGGGGACTGGTTCGAATCCCGTCTCGCGCTGTCATAAAGTAAAAGGATATCCTTGATTAGGATATCCTTTTTACTTTATTCGAGTCCAATCCTGGACTCGAAGTTCGAATGTCTCCGCTCCGCTTCGGTCCGCGCAGATCCGAGGTCCACTGGACCTCGTGCGCCGTCTCGCGCTTGCGAAATCTCTTGATTTTCAAAGGATTTTTTGTTGCAACGATATGTGCACCGTATGTGTACTACTTTTTTGTGTTCTTTCTATCACTCTTTTTCAGAGCCTTATTCATAATGTCTAAGTTCTGTTGTTCGGTATTGGGATTGTAAATATAACTAAGAGTAGTACTTTCATCGACCTGTCCGAGAATTTCCCTTATCTTATCCAAGGGCATTCCTTCCGTACTCAAGCGGCTTGCAGTTGTCCTTCTTGTGCAATGAGGGCTTTTGTATGTAATTCCTGCATCTCTGCAATATTTACTAAGCCAATAGGTTACAGCTCTGGCAGTTATTCGTTCACCATTTCTTTCAAAGATAAATTCACCATCGGGATTAAGCACTCTAGCTTTTCTTATGATTTCCTTTGCCATTTTAGTAAGAAGAATAAAGCGATATTCCGAGTCATTTTCCTTTTTCAGATGCTCCACTATCTGGACTCCGGCACTCTTAAAATTCTCTCCGTCAAAGACAAACACCTTTTCACTACCATTAATCGCTTACTAAGACCATATAAATGATTAATTAATTTTTACAAAAAAGTATACACCATTTCAGTAAGTGTAGAAGATACACATTGATAAAAGGTGTACACAGATTTTTGGTAAATTTAGTTTATTTATTTTATTTAGCATGGTATTATGTATCATGACATGAGTATATAATTTAGGACTACATTGCTTTAATTTAAATTTACCATTTAAATGCTATCAGTATGATAAATCTACAAAAACGGGTCAGGATTTATTTGAAAGGAGAGTCATATGATTCATAAAAAAAGAATACTTATAATTTTAATCATATTTTCGGTACTTTTAATTGTCATTGGGGTTTCCAGAATTAACACATATTCGCCTGTTGGCGCCATTCGTTTTGAATGTCTATTAAATGGCCATGTTATTTCAGCTTTATTCATGCATGTAACTGATATAAAAATTAACGACGAGACTACTACTTATAAAATAACATCATTTATCCCATATGAAAAAGCAACAAGAACGCATTTAGACCAATGGAATGTTAATAAAAATAAAAATGGTACTTTTTCAGCTTCATATGGAGCTGGCTGATATCATCACTTTATTGTCAAAAAATATGTGCACTATTATGTGTACATAAATCAGAAGTGGATGGAACCCCTTTCTTTTCAGTATTTGTAGGATGGGATTATGGTTCGAATGTCTCCGCTCCGCTCCGGTCCGCGCAGAGCCGAGGTCCACTGGACCTCGTGCGCCGTCTCGCGCTTATAAGAAAGATACTGAAATGCTTAAGTTTAAGCTATCTCAGGATCTTTTTCTTTATCTAAGATATATCCCCAAGTAGTCTTAATATCGGAATGTCCTAGATAGTTCCTGATAATCTCCACTGGTACACCATTATTAAACAACTCCGATGCTACTGTTCTCCTGATGTCGTGTGCTGACTTTACATCTATATCAGCCTTGTTGCATAGTTCAGGAAAATCAGTTAATTCATGATTTGCAGCCTGAAATAACTTTTCCTTTTCATCAGGAAGATACACTCTGCTTGTATCGGTCTGTTTTCCGATCGGTCTGCATGAATTGGTATTAATCTCAACATCATTGAATGGATTATCTATGATATACTTCCTACGCTTAGCCAACTTCATAATATCAGTAAGAATAAATTTCATGTTGTTGAGTTCTTTAGTTGCCAGGTTGAATTTCTTAATCGTCTCATGAAAGAACAATTCAATCTGTTCAACATTAAGCTTCTCAATCGGAATGGTTATTATCTTATGATTAGCATAATACTTATCCCAATGATTTTCATTTCTCCTGAACGTACGGATACAGACGTTTTCGCTTTTACGTTTCTCGATCCATAGTGGGTAAAGAGTCTTTAAGGTTGTACTAATCTGTACGAAATAAAGATCATACAGTTTTTCATATAAAGCCTTCTCCGCAAAAGCTGATACTTTCTTTCGCTTGCCATCCTCATTCTGATTTCATTGATGCTTAGAATATGATTGAATCACTTGTTTGATATTTGAAAAATGGTATAAAAATCCAATAACTGTTTACCCATACATAAATGTAATGTGTATCCATTATTGGAATATGTTGTTAAATCAAAAATAAAGTGCTATAATAGGCAAAGTTATTGTACCAATTTACAAAAATATTCACATGAACAGAGGAGTTAAATGATTAAAATAAACGAAGAAGACAACCTTAAGCTAAGCAAGCTATGTTCCTGCAAAAAAGATGATATTATGCTGTTATGGTTTCTTGAGGGTAATCCTAGCTGTACTGCATGGGTAGATGATATCGAGCAACCAGAAGAAGCAATAATTATTGCAGCAGATTTCTGCTACCTTTTAGGAGAGATAAAACATCCAGACGATATAAAACAGATACTGGAAACAAATGCCCGCTATAAAATTATTAATCCTTGTGGAGAACAATGGGTTACATATTTGAATGAATATTTAGCGGAAAAATTAAATTTTTCCAAGAGATATTCATTAAAACATGAGCCTGATGTTTTTATTAAGAACCATTTGAAACAATTGGTCAATAATGTTATCCCTGAATATGAAATTAAATTAATCGATGAAGATATTTATAAGGAGGTTCTTAATATTGACTGGGCTGCTGATGGTTGTTGCTTTTATAGGTCATATAGGGATTTCAAGGAAAAAGGGCTTGGATATGTTGTTTATAAAGATGGACAACTTATCTGCATAGCATCCTCGTATAATACATATAAAAGTACTATCGGTGTAACTATAGGAACATTAGAGGAGTATAGAAGAAAAGGTATTGCAGCAGCATGTGCTGCTTCTTTAATCTTAGAATGTTTAAAGAGAAGTATTTACCCTGCATGGGAAGCAGCAAATTTGGCTTCAGTAGCTTTAGCAGAAAAATTGGGCTATCATTTTGATAAGGAATATGATATTCAAATCCTTATGTAAGTATTGAAACATAATACTTCATTTTATGATATTACTGGTTATCTGTAATAGTTTATGTTGAGTACCCTCTTGAGTACGTAAAAAATGGATGTGCTGGAAAGCCCCTTTCTATTTTTAAAACAGAACTGTTCGTTGTTTTTGACAATTACAAACTATATCTTATTTATAATCGGAGGTGTGAAATGATTATATAAAGTTATTTAGGACAAACAGAAGAAGTTAAATAACTTCTTCAAATTAAAACAGCATTAAAAGGAGTTCATTCATGAATATTAAAATTAGGAACTTTATTGACCAAGCTGGATATTGCGATGATTTCCAAAAAGTTTGCGCTTTCTTAATACGCATTAATCAAAACGAGGTTGTTGCGCCTAATTGGTTATGGGCAAGATGGGTTTGGCAGTACGATTCACATGAAAATACAACACAGTCACAATTTGGTATAGCTGAATCGAATGGAAAAGTTGTTGGAATTACATTATATGACCACGGTCTTGGCGAGGCATTCTTTTGCGTTGACAAGGATTACCAATACATCAAGCCACAACTCATTGACTTTGCAATAAATAACTTACATTTGAATGGAGACATAAGGTTAGCCTTACCAAATGGAGACTTAGTTTATCAGCATTCAGCTGCTCAAAAAGGCTTTATTGCTACCAATGAAATTCTTTCGATGTTACGAATCGATATTAATGATAACACCTACACTCTTCCGTATGGGTACAAAATTATGAGTTTTGCTGATAAAGGTTTCGACGCTGATAAATTTTTTGATGCGATTTGGAAGGGATTCGATAATAAACGTGAACGCACTGAAGCCGAAATGGAAAGTGTTAAAAATAGAGAAGGGTTTGATAAACCATATTTTGACCCAGATTTGCGCATATTAGTAGTTGCTCCTAACGGTGACTACGCTGCTCATTGTGGCATGTGGTATATTCCTGGCAGTGAGTATGCTTATGTGGAACCAGTTTTCACTTTACCAGAATATCGTCAGCTTGGCTTAGGTAAAGCTGCTGTTCTGGAAGGGGTAAGCAGGTGCGGTAAACTTGGCGCAAAACATGCATATGTTCTTTCATCACAACAATTCTATTATAGTATTGGATTTTATCCTTACCAAAATGATACCTGGTGGATACATAAGAAGTCTTAATTCAGAGAATAAAAATATGTGCACTATTATGTGCACATAAATCAGAAGTGGATGGAACCCCTTTCTTTTCCGTATTTGTAGGATAGGATTATGGTTCGAATGTCTCCGCTCCGGTCCGCGCAAAACCGAGGTCCACTGGACCTCGTGCGCCGTCTCGCACTGTCATAACGTAAAAAGGATATCCTTGATCACAGGATATCCTTTTTACGTTATGACAGTCCAATCCTGGACTCAAAGTTCGAAAGTAAGCTTAATAGGTAAAGCATCGCTACTATTTGATTGCCTATCATATTTTTTTATTCTGGTAATACAAGAATTTGACCTACATAGATTAAATCCGGATTCTTAATCTTCGGATTTAGCTTCAATATTTCTGATATGGAGCAGTTAAACTTCTTCGCTAGTCGGTATAAGCAATCACCTTTCACTACAAGATATTCAATTGCTTCATCTTTTACTTCTTCTTTTACTACATCTTTGACCTCTTCTGCTTTTTCTTTGTCAGTATCCACCTCTACTGAAGCTTCTTCCACTCTCTTTGCCTCTGCTGCTGTAATAAGACCCTGTTCCGCTAATTCCTTCATATTCACGGCTTTGATATTGGAAGTTCTTCCATCCGTTGAGGAGGGGATACTGATTTTTCCTTTCAGAATCATGTCATATACCTTCTCTGTTCCTACATAATCAAAATCATACCCTATAATTTCCCAGTTGTTATCACACTCAGGCATTAATTTGCCTGTGCTTGCAACATATTCAGAGATCATGTCACGGACTGCAGGTACAACTGCTGTCGCTGCAGAATTATACACCACATCCTCCGGATTCTTGCTGATGAATCCGGAAGCAGACAATCCACCATACCTATAATTATTCAACGCCAGAACAAGCTTTTCATCATCCTTTAGAGGTGCACCTTTGTACATAAGATTAACGATTCGTTTTCCAACCGGCTTGGAGATATCAATCTGGTATTTTACACCAGCAAACATATCATAATTATATAGGCGGATGTTTTCATTAAAGCTGATTGTTACGTCGCCGTCCTTGTATTGGTTAAAGAATTTTCCGGCCTGTTCCTCCATTATTGCTTTAAGCTGTTTACCGGTAATTTTAACTGCGATCAAGGTGTTATCATATTTATATACCTTAACTCCATCCTTCTTCTTATAATCACCTTTTTCTAGGTTGGAATTTACATCAAATAAAGCTGCTAAGGATACATCTGCTTTTGTAACCTCTAATTGTACCTTGTTAATCAGATCGATTAACGGTCCATCTGCGATAACAGCTTTTGGGATTCCAGGTAGGAAAAATGGTTCATCATAGAAGTTTTCGCCCACTTTACCAACAACGGTATTGGCTGTCTTTACACTTGCATTATGTACTTCTTCCAGTGCTTTAACCAGTTCAGTATCCTCTGTGTAAGCAGTTGTTGAAAGATTGTCGATTTTTCGGTCAACAACATTCCAGTCCGTACCGGTCTTCTCTAGATTTAAAGTTATCTTTCCGACATTTTTTCCATTGGATCCGGTACTCAGTAATACCGTGCCAGAAGCTTTTGAATATTCATCGGTGAATTCGCCGTTAACGAGATATTTCTCTAATACGGAATGAGAATGTCCAATTAAGAAGGCATCTATCTTGTCTCCATACTTCTTGGCAACTTCATACATACCTTCAGTATCATATTCGCCATCTTCTCCGTAATGATACAAACCGATGATAATATCTGCCTTACCTTCTAATTCCTTAAGTAACTTATCTGTTTCATCCATAGGAGTTGTAAAGGTCATATTGTCATAGTGGCTGGTATCCGATTCCCATCTCGAAACGTGGGGGGCTGTAACACCGAGTAAGGCTACCTTCACCCCCTTAACCTCTTTGATGATATAGGGTTTAACAAACCTGGTACCATCTGTTTTGTAAATATTTGCTCCAAGAACTGCAGCCTTTGAATTTTCTATTATTTTAGTCAGACTAGAAAATTCATAGTTAAACTCATGATTTCCCAAAACAAAAGCATCATACTTCATGATGTTCATGGCATTGACTACCGGATGTATTTTATCATTTCTAAAATCTGATACAAAGTTTCCTTGCGTTGCATCTCCGCAGTCTACCAGTAATAGATCCTTATCCTTTGTTCGTTCCTCTTGCACAATGGACGCAACCTTAGTTAATCCAAAGGTTGCCGCTGTGTCCGTTGCATAATCGTGTGCTCTGAGAAAGCCATGCAGATCGCTTGTCCCAAGCAGGTTGATTTCAACACTTTCTGCTGCTTCTGCGTTCAAAGGCACCCATAATCCAAAGATCAAAGTGAATACCAGTAGTACGCTAAAAAACCTTTTCATAATTCTGTGCATTCATAAACCTCCTCATGATTTATTTTTAGCCATGAAAAACCCTAATACTAATTACCTCAGGCATGGCCTACCTTTCTTTAAACATTGACAAATATCGAAGTATTCTTTTCATCATCAATTCTTATTAGTTTTCTATATGACGATAAATATCAGGTGAAGCATGAGCTACCTACTCACGAGTGAAGTCACTAGAATACTTGCAATATGTTATAATCGAAGCATCCATTTCACAGTGTTGTCCTTTCTTTATATAACAGTATAATCTATGATTTCTAATATATGTCTAGTAAGGTGCAATTAACTTCAATAAAGATCGTAACTTTCGTTGAGTTACTTTATTTAATCATCTCTATCATTAACTAATTATACCATAATTTACCTAATATTAGTAATAGCAAATTGTAATGATATTATAAATTCTATTAGTCCAGATAATCTGTACTATTATTCGAAGTCATAATTATGGTGTTATACTTTGTATTAAAGCATATGCGGTTTGAAAATTCAGTTTCCATTTTTTTGTATTATGTGGTAATATTATGCTAAATGTCAAACCACCATTTATAGGAGGAAGTAAACAAATGAGAATTGAAACAGAAAGATTAATCATTAGAAATTTTGAATTGAAGGATAGAGATGATTTAGGAGAATATATGCTCCAAAGGGTCAATAAAGTATTTGAAAGATATCCTGATTTTAATGAAGATAAAATTGATGATGAAATCAAGTATCGTAGTGGAAGTGAAGAATTTCTTGCTATTGAGTTAAAAGAAGAACATAAGGTGATAGGTAATATATACTTGGGAATCAGAGATTTTAATTCCAGAGAATTAGGTTATGTATTAAATGAAAATTATCACTTAAAAGGATATGGGAGCGAAGCTGCTAAAGCAGTAGTTCAGTGGGCTTTTTCACAAGGAATTCATAGAGTATTTGCTGAGTGTACACCACTTAATACACCCTCTTGGAAAACAATGGAGAAAATCGGGTTAAAGAGAGAGGCAGAACTTAGGCAGAATGTATCATTCCATAATGATGAAGCAGGTAATCCAATATATTGGGATACCTATATTTATGGGTTGTTAAGTACAGACAATATATAGCCAAGAAGTAGTATTGTAGTTCCGATAAAATTACAATTCATCTTACTGGTAATAAAAAATAAATATGTAATTTATTACATATAAAATATGTGCACTATTATGTGTACATAAATCAGAAGTGGATAGAACCCCTTTCATTTCAGTATTTGTACGATAGGATTATGGTTCGAATGTCTCCTCCGCTCCGGTCCATGCGTAGCATGGGCCTTCGTTGGTTTCCCCAGATTATCATCTGGGATTATTCTTAGGTATAACCAAGTACAATGTCATTTAGACTTCGCAAGATATAGCCTTTTATTATTGGAGTGCCATTCAGAATACTCAAATGAATATATTAATTTGCATTAATCAAAAATAAGGTATTCACAATTTTAGAAAATGCGGGAGATTCATTTCGAAAAGAAGCGTATCCATATTATTGGAAAACTGTATTTAATTAAGTAAGTATGGTATTATGATTTAAGAGTTTACTTAAAAATCTTGCTAATGTTTGTCAAGAAGAATTTTGAGAAATTTCAGGTTAAAAAAGGGTAACTTTAATAAACCTACATATTGTAGATTTTTCATAAATGTATAATAATAAGCTCAGATTTACTTATAGAG
>JAEZLZ010000048.1 GCA_023415055.1 Bacillota bacterium
GTAATTCTCATTACTTGACTTGCCATAAAAAAAGCCGCCTCCTTTTCGCACTTAATTTCAGTACGACAAGTGGTGACTGTACACTCATCCGTGTGTATCTTCATATTTCATACATTTTGACAAATCAAACATGATTTGCCCTCTGCAGTGTTTTATGAAATTTCTCACACGTTTTATCTGCCGGATGGCAGAACATTATATGGTACAGTGACTTGTCGCCAGTTTCATAACTTGACCTTCGCTCCACGGAAAACCTACCGAACTCGGTAGCAACCTCACGTTTCAACGCTATCAATGTCACAACACGTGATATTATACACTAAGCGCCTGGCATTTGCAAGTACTTTTTTAAGTTTTTTCCTACGATTTTTCTTTAACCTAATCAATATCCCTCATCAAGTGATTTTTTTGTTTATATGGGAATATATTCCATGTACTTTTTAAAAACATTATACATTTGTAGAAACAAGCAGCTGTTATTCCTCCTCTTTCACTACATAGACCGGACGATGTTTCGTCTCCAGATAAGTTCTTGCCAGATATTGACCCAGAATACCGGTACAAAACAGCTGGACCCCTCCAATCAGGCAGATGATGCATACCAGAGAAGGCCAACCGGAGGTGGGATCACCGAAAATCATCGTCTTTATAACAATAACCACGATCATGATAATTGCTATCAGACAGAAGATCATTCCGAATACCGAAGCAATCGCCAGTGGAGCCGTGGTAAAGGCGATGATTCCGTCCACCGAATATTGAAACAGCTTCCAGAAGGACCACTTCGTCGTACCGGCAGCCCGCTCGACATTTACATATTCCAGCCACTTGGTCCGATATCCTACCCAACTAAAGATACCCTTCGTAAAGCGATTATATTCCGTAAGCTCCAGAATCGAATTCACCATCTGGCGCTGCATCAGCCGGTAATCTCTCGCTCCGTCCACAAATTCCGTCTTGGAGATGGAATTGATCAGCTTGTAAAAGCATCTTGCAAAGAAGGATCGAATCACCGGTTCTCCTTTTCTCGTCACTCTCCTGGTCGCCACACAATCATAATTCTCGTCAACGACCGCATGATACATCTCCTCGATTAGCTCCGGCGGATCCTGCAAGTCAGCATCCATCAAAACCACATAATCCCCCTTTGCCTTCTTTAATCCCGCATAGATCGCGGCTTCCTTACCAAAATTCCTGGAAAAGGAGACATAATGAATTCTGGGATCCAATCCACGAAGATGCTTGATCGTTTCAAGAGTCCGATCATGGGATCCGTCATTGATAAAGATATACTCCCACTCCAGTATAGGTAAAGCTGCGGAGATTTTCGTAATCTCCTGGTAGAATATCGGGAGGACCTCCTGCTCATTGTAGCAGGGCACAACAATTGATATTACTTCAGACATTGGCTGTCTCCTTTCTTCGATGATATAGAAACACGCCGATTAAAACGAATAAGCTCGAGGCTGACAAGAGTAACCCCTCGTTCAGATAAGGTGTTCGGTAGGTTAATACGATGTGATGCGTCCCTTCCGGCAACTCCAAGGATGAATACATTATATTCGCTTTTTTCAGCTCTGCCTTTTCTCCGTCTACCACAGCACTCCAGCCCTTACTGTAAGGAATACTAAGTAGCATAACACCTTTCTCCTTAAGATCTGCATCACCCTCGATGCGATTATTATTTACCTTAATATCATGCAGGGTATCCTGCCCCAGAACCTGAAGCTGCTTCTTGACATGCTCCATGGACAGGCTATACACCTCTATCTCGTCATAATTGTAGGTCATAGGTTCCGGAAACGTAATCGTAGCCCAGCTCTTTGCAGTTTTGCTATACCCATTATTGACCAGATAATTTTTCTTTCCAAAGTACGTATTATGATAGCGGTTCCGGACATTTACTTTCTTGATCGGCTCCCTTTCTCCCTTCACCTTGAAGGTCTGAAGCAGCATTGCTTTTTTATCTATTCTTAAATTAGCAAACCGGACATAGGTTTCTGCCTTCGTCTCTCCACGAAATGTGAGCGTCATAGCAGCCCCTTCCTTCCTTACCTTTATGCTATGATCCCCCAGCACGATGTCCTGATCCGCCGTAATCTTATAATCCAGTTTGGTAATTCCTATTCCCATGTCCTGGGCGGTGGGCATTGCATGATCCGTCGGTTTCTCAAGAATCACACTGTAGAGCATGGCATTCTGCCGCTCCAGTACGTCAAGCTTTCGATACTCCTCCTCCGTCATATATTCGTGATAAGTATATCCTAACGGTAAGGCAAACAAGTTTTCCAGTAAATAATAATCCTCCGAGTGAATGCTCTTCACCTGCTTCAGCTCATATGCATAAGGAGCCGCATTTTTATCCGTTGCTATAAAATATTTTACTCCCGCTAAAGCATCTAAAATCGTTCGATTGTCCTGGTTATCAATGCGATATGCAGATCTTTGACTGATCAGCTCCATCAATTTATAATAATTCGTTACATTACCGTCTATAAGACTATAATAAGCGGAGACATCCTTATAACCGTTAAGCAGAGACTCGTTACGCACCTTATCCCCATAGGTTTCGATCCGATAAAATTCTTCCCCCTCTGTAGAGGAAAGCAAAGCTTCTCCATTATCTAAAAGCTTTTTCACCTGCGCATTTGTAAGAAACTCCTCGGCATAGCCATTAAACTGAGTTGAGAAGAACACATAACCGTTGAAGGCAATATTTCCCATCACAAGGAGATAAATCAA
>JAEZLZ010000082.1 GCA_023415055.1 Bacillota bacterium
CTGATCGCAGTTGCCATCAGCTTAGCGAGCTTCGATAACATGTCCTCCTTGGATAGATTATTAGCCAATGTAATAATGAGGTAGAAATTTATCATTGGGATAATCACTTTTATCAGCAGAAAGTCAACCAGAGTGATTAGCATAAGAACTGCCTCATAATACATCATTGAGGTTGCAGCTCCACCCGTAAAGGCAACCGACATAAAATAGGTTGGGACCAGTGCTCTCATGAAATCCAGGATGGAACTGATCGTAGTTGCAGCTATTTGTGAGGCTGTAATAAATGAACCAATCAGCAGAGCAAACAATAATAAATAGGTAACATAATACCCCGTCTCAGATACTTGGTTGTTCTTAAAGGCCATGGACAGATTCGTAAACAGGGCTGCGATCAAAGCTATGGTAATCAGGCTACCGAAGGTCGTAAGGTTAGCTTTAATCTCTCCACGGACGGATGAAGTCACTTCATTTGCCACCCCGGAGATAGAAAACGGCTGCTCTCCCCGCACCAGCTTTCCTACATATTCTCCGAAATCAAAACTATTCTCCTTTCCCATCACATCCTTTATCACCTCCTGTATGTCTGAGTAATCAATATCCTCACCTGTATAAGACTCCAGATCACTATTTCCATCAAAGGTCTGCGAGGAGGATGCCCTCACTTCCTCAGATGAGATTAATGTCATGATGAGGATCAAAAACGGAATAAACAGGAGACGTCTTAAACTCCTTCTTCGATTGCTGTGCATAACATTCACCTCATTCTTGTGTTCTACGCAGTTAACAGGTTGTCTATGGTATCCAGAATGGCTAACATGATCGGCATGCTGATTGCCAGAATCGTAAGTTTTCCTACCAGCTCAATCTGATCGGCAATTGCCTGGTATCCGGAATCCTTGCAAAGCGAGGAGGCTATCTCGGTTACATAGGTGATTCCAATGATTTTAATCAATATAGTGACATAGGATTTATTGACCTTAATATATCCCTGCAACTGTTCTATGGCATCAAAGATTACCTCAAGCTTACTAAGGCCCCAGATCAGAATTAGAATGCATGCTCCAATACTGATATAAAGTGAATACTCCTCCTTACCCTTTTTAAAAATAATCGCCAGAATGATAGCTACAAGTCCGGCAACAGCGATTCGTATCATATTGACCTCCCAGTTTCTTTCCCTCTTATGGCTATACAATGTTGAAGAGCTGTTGAATCGAGATAAATAATTCCGTTATATGCGGCAATAGCCATAATAGGACCAATATCAGTCCTGCCAAGCTAGTAAGGAAGGCCAGGTCATCCCGTCCCGATTGCTTCAATATTTGATTTAATACGGACACCAGTATACCCACCAGTGCAATTCTTAATATGAAATAGATATCCATAAGCATCTCCATTGCGGCATATCGTGCCATCGAATTTTTAGATCATAACGATTGAGATGAATACTCCGGCCATAATTCCAAGGCTGTTGTATAAGTAAGCTCTCTCCTTCACCGTCTTAGTCAGCTCCGCAGTCTCCTCCTCCAGCTGTGACAGATACAGCTCAAAGGTATTCATCTGCATATCTTTGTCCAGATAGCCGAGATTTTCTCCAAAACTAATCAGTTGATTCTTGTCCTTTTTCGTCAAAGAGGTATTGATCAATTTCTTCTCTACAGCCTCCTTCCACACCTCGGAAAAGGTCCGTCCGGATAGCTCCTGCAGCTTTTTACTTACATGCTCAAAAAACGGGTAAAAGCTTCCTTTATACCTCCGGGCAATTACGCTGATTGCTTCCGGAAGCGGTGTATTGGCATATCGGATATCTCCCTTCAGGAGACCGATTAATTTTCGTAGTTCCTTCAAATCCTCAATACGGCACTTCATCTCAGAGCTGAAGAAGAAGCCCATACCGGTAGAGGATGCGATTACCAGAATACATCCGACAATTTTCAAAATAGTCATATCAGGTTGTCCTCCTTTCCTTATACGGCCTACTTCACGCAGTATAATTTCTTCCACTGGGCATCATAAATTTCTTCCAAATGCCCGATTCCTTTTTTGTTGTTCAGGAGAATATAGCGTTCAAATAATCTTTTCTCCATCAATTCCCCCAGAACCGGTTTACTTCTGATATCTTCCAGAGAGCTTCCATGAATCGTAGCAATCAGCTTACACCCGCAGCCTATGACATAATCAATTGCTTCCAGTTCCTCCTTGGAACCAAGTTCATCCACAGCAATCACCTGAGGCGACATCGAACGAATCAGCATCAGCATACCCTTTGCTTTGGGACAGCAATCCAGAATATCGGTCCGAATCCCCACTTCATTCTGAGGAGTGCCCATGTAACAAGCGCCGATCTCAGAGCGTTCATCCACGACTCCGATACTCATACCGGGAAGTAATTCGCTTCCGTCTGAAAGCTGTCTTATAATATCGCGTAGCAGGGTGGTCTTGCCGCATCGAGGAGGTGAGATAATTAATGTATGGTAGATTCCCTTACTCTCCTGATTGATCAAATACGGCAATACTGCATCGGCGCAGCCCTTCACCTGATGAGCCAGACGCACATTGATAAAGGAAATGTGTTTCATTCCCTTGATTGAATCATCCTCCACGATAATCTTTCCTGCGATCCCGATCCTGTGCCCTCCGCTGATTGTGATAAAGCCCTGTCGGATCTCCTCTTCAAATGCATAAAGAGAATAATTACTTATGTACTCCATTGTCTCGCGGATTTCATTCTTTGTAATTATAATTGCCTTTGCCGGCTGCTTTACCAGCTTGGCCTCTTCTGTCACAAAAGACTCCTGGTTACTATAGATAATAAGAAGCGGTGCATTGATACGAAGCCGGATTTCCTGCAGCTGATCAAAATCAATACTTAGCTTGCCAAAAACTGTTCGAAGCTTCAGTGATAATATTTTCAACAGCTCGTCTTTCGTGTTCATAGTGCTCCCTCCTTATTACACTGTTGCAGGGTGGCTTATCCACCTTCTGCTTAAAACAAGATATTCCCTGTCAGGGAAAAATATACTTAGAATGTCCAAGAAATAACTTGTATCTTTTTGTCATCTATATTATTCTGTAAAGCAAGAAGTAAGATATAAAATATCCTTGATTTTTATTACAGCGGAGCAGAAAATGACAGAGGCTAGGAAGCTTCGGAAAGGACGGCGTGGTATCTATGATGCGTTATGGTTTGATCGGGGAGAAATTAGGACATAGCTATTCGAAGCTCATTCATGAGAAAATCGCAGATTATACTTATGATTTGAAACCACTATCCAAGGAGGAGTTCACAGCGTTTATGCAACGTAAGGAGTTCGCTGCAATTAACGTCACCATTCCGTATAAACAGGCTGTTATTCCCTATCTGGATGAACTTGACCCCTTGGCGAACGAGATCGGAGCAGTCAACACCATCGTTAACCGGTCCGGCCGTTATATCGGGTATAATACCGACTTCTTCGGTTTTCGATTCCTGCTGGAACATAATGAGATCAATGTCACGGGAAAGAAATGCTTGATTCTGGGCAGCGGCGGAACCTCCCACACAGTTGCTGCCGTGTTTCGTCATCTGGGTGCTTCCCAAATACTCATCGTAAGCAGACACCCCTCCGCTTCGACTATCACTTACGAGGATAGTCTTGCTAATCATACCGATGCTCAGATTATTGCAAATACTACCCCGCTGGGGATGTACCCGAATATGGAGGCATCGCCAATTGATTTAGCTCCGTTTGTGCACTGTGAAGCAGTCGTGGACGCTATCTTCAATCCGTTGGAAACAAGGCTCACCAAACAGGCAAAGCAGCTTGGAATGAAGGGGATTACCGGTCTTGTGATGTTAGTCGCCCAAGCGAAACAGGCGATTGAATATTTTCTGGATCAGAAGCTGGATGATGCTGTAATAGAAGACACCTATCAATATCTTCTTGAGACGATCAAGGATATATAGTAAGCGAGGCTTTAGCAGCAAAGAAGTGAGGATTAAAATGAATATCTTTTATCGCAGAGAACTATATATCACCATGGATTTGATGAAACTGAATGCCGTGATAAATGCGCTTAACGAAGAGAAAATCGCATTTTTTTATAAGACAAAGAGTACGATAAATCAGCACGGCAGAGTGGAAAGCATTGGCTTAAACAATAAAGGAATGTTTTTATACTATATTTATGTACACAAGAAGGATTTAGAAACAGCAAGAAGATTGATGAAAGACTTCTAAAAGGAATCCACATAAAGATAGCGCAATCCGTCAAAATCTAACTTTTTACGGCACTGCGCTAAATTATTATTCGAAGTGTGCCCACCGGGCACACTAACAATAGAAAGTTCGCGAAGCGTGCTTTCTATTGTTGATCACTTTTTTTCGAGAAACATATCATACATCGTTCGTATATCATCTGCGAACTCTTTATCTGTCTGAGACTCTCCTTTTTCCAGCTGCTCCAGAATATCAAAGGAGAAGGCTTCTGCCCCGTACTGTTTCCAGTCTACACTCATTCCCGGTTCGGGGCATAAATTTGTCGAAGTAAAAAATTCAAATTTGTTTTTCTGCCCTGCAAGATCCTTGGTCGATTTGATCCACCTTCGGCCGCTTCCGGTGCAGGTGATACTGTATACCCCTCCGATGACAGCCCTGTTTTTATATTGTTCCTTAATTTCTTTTTTTGATAACTTTTCCATGATCTTATTCCTCTTTCAGCATTACATAGGCCAAATCTGTATAACAAACACCCTTCGTTAACCTGCCTAACCAATTCTAATGGTTGCCTGCTCTATAGAACTTGAAGTCCGTGCTTCGTACAATAATAATAGAGTCTGGCACCATATTTTTGTTGTAATCTAGCTCCGTTGATCTTAGGTAAACGAATCTCTGCCGTCTGCTCCGGATAGAGCCTAACGAGTAAAAGCTTATCGCTTGCAACATATGCTACAAAGGAAATATAATGCGTCTTACTCATCTCATGATCAAAGGTGATATAGTATTCTCCTTCAGCGTCTTCCACCGTCACAGCATGCAGTTCCTCCGCCTGCTGGGCTCTAAGTGAGGATAGCTTTCGCCCACAGCATGAAATCTCAGCATCCCCGGTATTCGTAATCACATTACCACAGCTGGGACAGACATAGAACTTAATGCGCTTCAGATTACCTATCTCGAGATTATTCAACTTAAGTTCACCGGCTAATAACTGCTCAATATTCACTTCAAATAACTCTGACAGCTCGCCAAGCAGAGAGACATCCGGACACCCCAGACCTCGCTCCCATTTTGAAATTGTTTTATCACTAATATTCAGCCGGTCAGCGATCTGCTTTTGGGTCATCCCTTTTTCTCTTCGCAGACGATATAATAAGGTTCCTACTTTATTGCAATCCACTGAGCATCCCTCCATCTTTCTCCTAGATCATACCGAATCATACCTATTTTTGCAATAAACGCTCCGTAGAGTTGTAATAATCTTATTACTTATTTCTTACCCTGAATATGACGGTATCAGGTTTTGATAAATATGCTCCAGCTCAATAATTCTTAAGACTAGCAGAATTGAGATTATTAGAAAGAACATATTATAGGCTACCATGAGCCAATAACCCCATTTTCTTAATTTTAATAATCCATAGGTCGTTACGGACAGAACAATGATCATCAATATACTTATTACACTATCAATTAAGTCTGGATTCCTCGCAATAATCCTAAGATGTTTTGCAAAATCCGGGAACAAACAAATGAGCAATAATATGCAATTTAGAATATTTAAATCAGCGATAAATGTCACGAGTACCGGTCTCTTATTCTTCAATCATCTCACATCCGCAATCATAATAATTTTCACAGCTTATTTAAATTCATCCTAGTTTTGATCTGTATTCTAAGCCGTGGCAGCGTATCTGATCCAGCTCTTCCGGTGTAAAATTACCACCTTGATATAACTTCATATACTCTTCGCTGATCGTTGAGTCAAAAATCAGCAAGTCATCTGTATTCAGAGTTACCGTAACTCCATGATCGAGTAATATTCTTAATTGCGGGAAGGAATAATCACAGGTGTTATTCAGCATTACATTACTGGTAGGGCATACATGTAAGGTGATATCTCTCTCCTTCAGCAGCTTCATCAGCTCCGGGCTCTCCGATGCCGAGATACCATGTTGAAGCTCCTGGACATCAAGCTCCGAGATAGCCTTAGCAATGTTTTCAAAGGATGTAGATTCACCCACGTGGATCTTGGTTCTCATACCCAGTTCTTTACATTTTTGATATAAGGCACGAAAGGGAGCCGGTGATACATACTCATCTCCAACTAAATCGATTGACTTGAAATAGTTTAATTTCAATATCTCAAACGATGTATCGATCTGATATTGATTAGATTCTTCGTTACCGGTTCGACAGAGTGACATCTCCGGAATAAATTCAATGTCCGGTGCGATCTCTTCTCGATACCTTTCGATTGTATTGATAAATTCCAGTATGTCATTATTGAAATATTGCATATCACCTGGTCCTATACTTAAACACAAAAGAACAATATTTTCTCGTATTGCTTCACAAAATGCACTTTTTATCTTTAGCTCAAAGGTCTCCCGGGTAGGTGTCAGTCCTCGGATGTTTTGGCGGTACCAGTGATCCATCTCCATCAAAGAGTTCACCTTCTGAAACGGAGGGATCTTAACCTTCAGCCATTGCTCCAGATCGTGTTTATTTGCCGCTCTTGATTGATGATTATGTAGATCCGATTTCGGAATTTTTCTCAGAGCTTCGAGGTTATTTTCGATTAATGCCTTTATAAATAATGGGCTGTATGCATCCATTGTCTCTCTCCTCATCTTCTTCGCTGGTTTATTGTGACTATCCCATATGCTCCTTTGCTTGTAATCAGATCACTACCTCGCATTATTCAGCGAATCTAAAATCTGCTGAACTCTGTCTGAAAAGTGTTTGTCGATATAGTCCTGTCCCAGATCCTCAACAACAGAAAAGGCGGCATAATAGTTACTCTCAACATTCCCGTTGATACCACCGTAATATTTAATTCCATCAATTACTACGACATACTCATCTAAGCTGTTAAATCCGAGAAATTCGCAGGCCCTCCCTTGTTCACTAAGATACTTTAGGGCTCCGATAATTCCGTCGTCCTTCGTCGGATGATAAAAATTGCATTTTAAGTATTTATCCGGCAGAACAAATTCAAATTCGTAATATATAAGTGAAGGTTCAAGCAGCCTTCACTCTTTTATTTTATAATGAAGGTGATTGGCTGACGGAATTTCAAATTGGGACAACACGCCCGTAGATAAATGTGTCAGCC
>JAEZLZ010000119.1 GCA_023415055.1 Bacillota bacterium
CAACAGAAAAGATGTTGTTTTCGCCCATAAATTAATGTGAAGTCATTGTTACAACTTTTAAACAAATTTCACAAAGGAGCTAAAATAAAGGCTTTTTTGTGAAAAATATATAAGAAAGTATAGAGAGGATAATTATATGGTACGTAAAATAATAAAAATTAATGAAGAACTTTGCAACGGCTGCGGCCTATGTGTCAATGCCTGCCACGAATCTGCAATCGGGTTGATCGATGGAAAGGCAAAGCTGCTTCGTGATGATTATTGTGATGGCCTCGGAAATTGTCTGCCGGTATGTCCTACCAACGCAATTAGCTTTGAGGAGCGTGAGGCACTCGAATATAATGAAGAGGAAGTAAATCGTAATATAGCAAAGCAGAAGACAGAGAAAGCCGAGGAACATAATCATGGCTTCCACGGTGGATGCCCCGGTTCAAGAGCAATGAGTCTACAATCGAAGGAATCACCGGCACCTGCAAAACAGTCATCAGAGGATGCTGTATCCATGCCTTCGATGCTTCGTCAATGGCCGGTACAAATTCAGCTTGTAGCTCCGAATGCATCTTATTTTAACAATGCCAATTTATTAATTGCATCAGATTGTACTGCCTATGCAAATGGAAATTTCCATCAGTTTATGAAAAATAAAATCACGTTAATCGGTTGCCCGAAGCTTGATGAAGTTGATTATTCTGTTAAGTTGACACAAATTCTCAGTATGAATAACATTAAAAGTCTGACAGTGATTCGAATGGAAGTACCGTGCTGCGGCGGTATCGTTCATGCAGTGAAGACTGCAATGGCGAATAATGGTGTCATGATTCCTTGGAGAGTGATTACTCTTGGTACGGATGGAACCATCCTGGATGACAACTAAGCTGATTATTTTATATAATGAAAGATTACGCCCTCAAACCGGATATAGTGTAAATTACTATACAGCTTCCGGTCGGAGGGCCTCTTTTGTTGTTTGAATCAGACCATTGAAATAGCAGATCAATACGAATCGTACTTGTCAAGGTGTAGCAGTTACAGTGCTTTATCATATCTATGTAGTATCAAGATAGGAGAAGGAATTCATGACTACGCAGGGGAAGAACTTCATACTTGGTCATGAAATACCTTCGATTGGAGGCCTCATATGGAAGAGCAGAACATTGTGCATATGCCGCTTATCGGAGATATGGCACCTGCATTTCATGGGACAACAACGCAGGGAGAGATAAATTTCCCCCAGGATTATTGTGGGAGCTGGGTAATCTTATTCAGCCATCCGGCTGATTTTACACCGGTATGTACAACGGAATTTATGACCTTTGCTTATGAGATGAATGCATTTAAGGCACTGAATACAGAACTGATCGGGCTTTCTATTGATTCACTTTATTCGCATATCGCATGGTTGCGAAAGATTAAGGAATTAGTATGGAAAGATATCAAGCATATTGAGGTTACCTTTCCGCTGATTGCAGATATCTCCATGGAAATTGCAAAGAAATATGGTATGCTGCATCCGAATAACTCCACAACCGCAACAGTAAGATCAGTATTTATTATTGATCCAAATGGTGTGATTCGAACGATCCTTTATTATCCTGCGACTACGGGAAGAAATATTGAAGAATTGAAAAGAATTATCATTGCCTTACAGACTGCCGATTGCGATAATATCGCAACACCTGCGAACTGGATGCCCGGTGATGATGTGATTCTGCCTCCCCCGGGAACCTGTGGTGCTGCAATGGAACGTGTGGAGCAGGCATATGAAAATCAGTATTGTCTGGATTGGTTCTTGTGCTTTCGTCAAACGAATTGTATCAATGATAGGAAAGAACCGGAAGGTTTACCTTATCCCTCGGTTTATCCTCGTCGAAGCAGGAGAAGCTATCGCATTCCTTAGTTAAACTTCAATACCAAAACTTATATCTGGAAGTTTTGGTATTACATAATCACATTTGTCATTGAAGGAACGATGAAATTGTGATAGAATAGGCAAACGGATAATTGAAGATGAACTGTAAGAATACTTGCAGATTACTTGAAGGAGATACGGATGAAGGATCATAAACGTAGTTTAACAGCAAAAATCGCACTATTTGGAGCAACGATAATCTGGGGAAGTTCCTTTCTTGTTGTCAAAAATTCCATGGATGTCATGCAGCCTCATATGCTGTTGGCCTTCCGATTTACAATCGGAGGAATTCTGTTGTGCATCATTTTTCATAAAAGGCTGAAGAAATTAAATAGAGAGTATTTTATTAAGGGTGGTATCTTAGGCACCCTGTTATTTGCTGCCTTTAGCCTTCAGACCATTGGTATCACCGATACTACACCTGGTAAAAATGCATTTCTGACAGCAATCTATTGTGTGCTGGTACCGTTCTTTTTCTGGCCGGTGGATAAGAAGCGACCGGATAGCTTCAACATTGCAGCTGCTTTTATCAGTATCATCGGAATTGGATTGGTATCATTGAACGGCGACTTGTCGATTCGCATGGGAGACGGGCTGACTCTGATCAGCGGCGTTATTTTTGCTGTTCATATTGTAGTCTTGGCAAAGTATTCCGGTGACAGAGATCCGATTCTACTCACGGTGATCCAATTTGGCTTTGCAGCAGTATACTCCTGGGTGATTGGATTGCTTTTTGAAGATATTCCGAGAAACTGGACCACGGCTTCTGTTGTTGGACTTATCTATCTTGCTGTATTTGCCACGGCAGTAGCACTTTTGTTGCAAAACATAGGGCAGAAATATACACATCCTGCCCCGGCAGCGATTATCATGAGTTTGGAATCTGTATTTGGAGCATTGTTTTCCGTCATATTCTATCATGAAGTAATTACACTACGATTATTTATCGGATTTTGCCTTATCTTTATCGCGGTAATTATATCGGAGACTAAGCTCAGTTTTCTATTCAAAGTCGGAACAAAAACTACAGAGAAAAAACTTGATCAGGAGCTTCTAACCGTACAGGAGATCGATGCTTCGGCTGAATGATAATTTTGTATTGTGACGCCAAGTCCGGTTATTTTCAACATTGAGATATCATTTTTCTTCACCAGCAGCCACTGCTTGAGAGGGAGATATTCCTAATAAATTACAAACATATTTCATACCGAGTCCTTTGCTGGCATGAACCGAGGTATATTCTAAGGAAGTGCTGGTGGAGAATTCGGCGTTCAGTGTATGCATCGTAGAATGGTTCATTTCTCTCTGAAAGGCTTCCAGCTTTTCCGTATCTTTACTGGTTACAAAGAATTTCAGCGGCGGTTCTGCCAACCCTAGATCTGGGTTTCCCATATCCACAAGTCTGCAGTCACATCCAAGCTTTTTATACCATTCAAAGTGAGTATCATTGAAATTAAAATAGATCAGGTTTTCAGTATAAACATGACAGGATACATCAAGTTCATAAGCCTTTAGGAATAGAAGATAGATCAACTGAGAACTGATCGGAACGGTATGAAGTGTATCACCCGTGTTGTTGTCAATGATATGGGCGCCATTCAATGCAACCGTATACGAATTACCGTAATGGTTTAACTGAAGCTCATCGATCGTATTAAGAATCAGCTTCTTATTTCTACCTGAGGCAATGGATACCTTTTTACCTGCAAGACAGGCGTTAAGTACTGCCTCTTTGTTTTGCTTTGAAATTGTATGAGGCTCCTGCTTTAGAGTTCCGTCAACATCTAAGAATAATAAATCGTAGTTCATAGAATTCCTTCCTGGTTATTAACAAAGTTTATATAAATAATTAATTTTATTACAAGTGTATGAATGCAAAGAAAAATTATACTTCAAATTTCGACTGATTTCTATTGTAAAAGTGTACGAAGAATCCAAATTTTTGCCCACCGCTTTCGCCTTAGTAACCATATTTTATTTGCTACATATGATGAAACATGGAAATCACCTTGCACTGCATAGGCTCTGGGCCGATCTACAGTACAATCTGATCAGGCGGCGTAATATTTCTTCGTGCGGCCGGGCTGATAATCAGCAGCAGGAAACACAGACCTGTGGGACAGATGATAATTGATCTGCGTGTTCCACAGGTATTTTTCTGCCCTAGGACACCTCTGCCGATGCATTGCCTTGACCAGGAGGTAATAGGAATGAATGAACGAACAGGATTGACCATATCCCAAGTGAAGGAGCGAGAAAAAATATACGGAAGAAATGAAATATCTGTTCATAAAAAGAACAGAATAAAAAAGCAGTTAAAGAATATTCTTTCGGAGCCTATATACCTGTTGCTATCCGTTTCTGCAGTGATATATTTTATTTTAGGAGACGGAGCAGACGGGATTATAATGATTTTTTTTGTTATCTTTGTGATAGGGATTGATTTATTTCAGGACATTAGAACAGGTAATGCGCTAAAGAAGCTAAAGAATGTCACACAACCCAAGGTCGAGGTAATCCGGGAAGGAATAAATCAGTTCATAGCGAAGGAAGAGTTGGTTCCCGGTGATTTGGTACTGTTACAGGAGGGAGATAAGATACCTGCGGACGGTCATCTGATCGCTAGTACCGGTTTATCCGTGGATGAGAGTATTTTAACCGGTGAATCCGCAGCGGTAAGTAAGGAAGCAATCGAAGGAAGCATGGATCTACATTTTCATGGACGCGAGAACAGGGGCAATTGCTTTTCCGGCACCATGGTTGTACTGGGATCCGGTAAAATGATCGTGGATCGCATCGGTAATTCCACCGAGTACGGTAAAATTGCCGAGAATCTGGCTCAACTTGATAATGAAAATTCATTACTACAACGCCAACTAAAAAAGTTGGCGAAACAATGTCTGTATTTTGCTATTGTTCTGTTTATCCTGGTTAGTTTTGTGACTTTTTTTAATCTGAGCTCTTATAGCATGTCGGAGCGAATTATCCATAGCGCTCTTGCAGGCATCGTGTTAGCTTTATCCATGGTGCCAGGTGAATTCCCTGTGATCTTATCGGTGTTTTTCTCCATGGGAGCACTGCGACTTGTCAAGAAGAAAGCACTTGTTCGAAGATTATCCTCAGTCGAAACCTTAGGAGCTGTATCGGTATTATGCATGGATAAGACAGGAACCATTACGGAAAATCGTATGCAGGTATCCGATGCATTTATTGCAGAGAGGGAGGAAGGAAGATTCTGTAAGATACTGGCCTTGGCAAGCAGAAAAGACACTTGTGATTCAGTTGAGAAAGCCTGCCTTGACTACGGAGAGCAGCTTTGTAGCCATTGCAGTATCAAACAAAATATAGAGCTTCAACTTGGACGAAAGGTTAATAACAAAGCTGAAGTGATTGCATGTTCTATGGAAGAACAAGGAATACTACTAAGAGAATATCCGTTTACCAATGAAATGAAAGCGATGGGCAGATTATGGTTGGCAGAAGGTAAGCGTGTGATCGTAGCCAAGGGAAGTCCGGAAGGAATTATGCAATTATGTAATCTAAAAAAAACTCAGGAGAAGGAGCTGCTAAACAAATTATCGAAGTATTCAAAACAAGGTTATAAAGTGATTGCACTTGCGGACACCGTGCTTGGGGAAGAAGAGAATCTACCTGAGAAGCTGGCGGATTGTAAGCTAAGCTTTCGTGGTATGCTTGCCTTATCAGATCCGCCGAGAAGTGGTATAGCAGGCGCACTAAAGACCTGTTACCAGGCGGGGATGAGGATTGTAATGATAACGGGAGATCATCCGATGACGGCAGCCTCAATTGCAGAAAAGGTAGGAATAAAAAATCCGGATCTGGTAATAACAGGAGAAGAGATTGAAGCAGCCTCCGACGAACAACTTTATAATTTGGTAAAGAATTGTAATATCTTTGCGAGAGTAATGCCACAGCATAAGATGCGAATCGTAAAAGCTATAAAACAAAATGGGGATGTAGTCGCTATGACAGGTGACGGAGTAAATGATTCGATCGCGCTTAAGATGGCTGATATTGGGATAGCCATGGGAGAAAGAGGAAGTGAAGTATCCAGAGAGGCTGCGGATCTAATTTTGCTTGATGATAATGTTACGACAATTCTGGAAACGATTCGTGATGGCAGAAGAATCTATCAAAATATCCAGAAGACAATTGCATATGTACTGGCCTTTCATATACCGATTGCACTTTGTTGCCTGATAGCACCACTTCTTGGAACTCGGCCTCAGGAGTTATTATTGATGCCTCTTCATATCGTTCTCTTAGAACTGGTAATGGATCCTACTGTATCCGTAGCTCTGGAAAGACAGCCGGCAGAGCCCGATATCATGAGACGTCCTCCGCGTAATCCGGCTCATAATCTAATGGATTGCCGTGGCTATATCAAAAGTCTGCTGCAGGGTATTATTATCTTTTTTGCCTCTTTCTTTTTGTATTATGGAATGCTTAAGAAGGGATTTCCGGTAGACTTGTCACGAAGCTGCGGATTTACCGTATTGGTGCTATCCAGTATACTGTTGGTTCTCGTTAATTGTTCGCAACGAGAATTCATTATTCATACGATTTATCGTTTAAGATCGGAAAAATCTATTTGGATTCTCAATTTGATGATATTAGCAGGATTAGGTTTTATGATCTATTCACCGTTAAATCATCGTTTAGGCTTCGCACCTCTTGCTCCTGCTAATTTACTTCTGACTATCTTAGTTTCTTTACTTAGTGTGTTATGGTATGAGATTGTTAAAATAGGGGTTAGGGTAGCAGAACGAAGGAAAAAAACAAACATAGATTGAATTCATACAAAACCTATGTTAATATAGTAGTAATAATCCCGGTTGAGGATACTAAGGAGGTCTAGCCATGAAGATATCAACAAAAGGGAGATATGCCCTAAGACTAATGTTGGATCTGGCATTAAATAATACAGGGGAGTATATTACGATTAAAACAATTGCGGCCCGTCAGGAGATCAGTGAAAAGTATTTGGAACAGATCATCTCCTTATTAAATCGTGCAGGCTATGTTAAGAGCATTCGTGGAGCTCAAGGTGGGTATCGGCTTGCGAAGGAGCCTTCGGAATATACGATAGGAATGATACTTCGTTTGACAGAAGGAAGTCTTTATCCGATTGATTGTATTGAGAAGGACGCAGAATGTTCCAGGCAGGGAGGCTGTGCTACCCGTGAGGTATGGCAGGAGCTTTATGAAGCAATCTGTTCTGTTGTGGATCGAATTACGCTGCAGGATTTGGTTGATAAGCAATTGAATATTGTTTCATACGATTTCTCTATCTAAAGATAATTCGATTGGTAGAAGAAATGGGAAGGATGCTGCAGACATAATTTATTTGATTGTGACTGTATCATCCTTTTTTATACAATAGAAAGTTCGCGAAGCGTGCTTACTATCGTTGTATAGGAAACTGGATCCAATACAAAAAAGTGCTCTGTATAAGGAAAAAATTGAAAATATTCTAAGAAAGTGATTGACAAAGCATCCTCCATAAGTATATGATTATACCAATCCGTACAATACATAGTAAAATACTATGAATACTATGGAATGTACGACAATGAAAATGGAGGTTACTATATGGCAAACGAAAAAAGATTACATTTTGAAACCTTACAGCTTCACGCAGGTCAGGAGAAACCGGACAGTGCAACCGGTGCTAGGTGTGTTCCGATTTATCAAACCTCCTCCTATGTATTTGAGGATTCTGCCCAGGCAGAAAGAAGATTTAATCTAAGTGAAGGCGGTAATATTTACACAAGGCTAATGAATCCTACTTCAGATGTGTTTGAACAGAGAATCGCTGCTTTAGAGGGCGGAATTGCAGCTCTTGCCACTTCCTCCGGAGCTGCTGCCGTAACCTATGCAATACAAAATATTGCACATGCAGGAGATCATATTGTGTCAGCTCAAACAATCTATGGAGGAACCTATAATCTATTTGCTCATACCTTAAAAGACTTTGGTATCACAACAACCTTTGTAAATGGTGACGATCCTAATAATTTTGAACAAGCAATTCGTGAAAACACCAAAGCTATTTTTATTGAAAGCTTAGGAAATCCGAATTCCAGTATTGTTGATCTGAAGAAGGTTGCAGAGGTAGCACATCGCAACAAGATTCCCTTGATCGTTGATAATACCTTTGCGACACCTTATCTACTTCGTCCGATAGAACATGGTGCTGACATCGTCGTACATTCTGCCACCAAATTCATTGGTGGTCACGGAACAACCATCGGCGGAGTCATCATCGACAGCGGAAAGTTTGACTGGGAAGGCTCAGGTAAGTTCCCTTCCCTGACCGAGCCAAATTCCAGCTATCATGGAGTGCAATTTACAAAGGCGGTAGGTTCACTGGCATATATTATCAAGATTCGGGTAACACTGATGCGTGATACGGGATCTACCATCAGTCCTTTTCATTCCTTCCTTTTTCTACAGGGACTGGAAACCTTATCTCTTCGTGTAGAGAGACATGTAGAGAATGCTCTGAAGGTGGTGGAATACTTAAATAAGCATCCGAAAGTGGAGCGGGTAAATCATCCCTCTTTACCGGATAACCCATATCATGCACTTTATCTTGAATATTTTCCGAAGGGTGCCGGTTCTATCTTTACCTTTGAGGTTAAGGGAGATGCAGCTACGGCGAAGAGATTTATAGATCAATTGCAAATTTTCTCACTGCTGGCAAATGTTGCTGATGTGAAATCCCTTGTGATTCATCCGGCAAGCACCACGCATTCTCAGATGAATGAGGAGGAACTGATTGCATCGGGAATTCGTCCGAATACCATTCGTCTGTCAATTGGTACCGAACATATTGATGATATACTTGACGATTTATCAAATGCGTTTGATAATATAAGTGAATAGAGAATAATAATGATTTTCATAAAAGTGCCCGTCAGAATGAGGAAGCCGATATTTTCTGCAAGGAGCGGGCGAAGAGAAAGGTATGGTAAGGAATATGGCTGAGTATAAGAAAAGAATTACAGAACTGATCGGAAATACACCCTTGCTGGAGCTCACGAATTATAACAGAACCCATGAGGTCGAAGCAAAGATAGTAGCTAAACTAGAATATTTTAATCCGGGTGGAAGTGTAAAAGATCGTATCGCCAATAAGATGATTGAAGAAGCGTTCAAAAACTGTGAGATCAATGACAATACAACGATTATTGAACCAACCAGCGGAAATACCGGAATTGGTCTTGCCAGTGTATGTGCGAGCTATGGCTTAAAGCTTATTATTACCATGCCGGAGACTATGAGTATTGAACGCCGTAATCTGATGAAGGCTTATGGAGCCGAGCTTGTACTGACTGAAGGTGCCAAGGGTATGAAAGGTGCTATAGAGAAGGCAAGGGAATTAAAAGAAACAACTCCGAACAGCTTTATTCCTTCCCAATTTGAGAATCCGAATAATCCTAAGGTTCATGAAGAAACGACAGGAGTTGAGATCTGGAAGGATACGGAGGGTGAGGTTGATATCTTTGTAGCCGGTGTTGGAACTGGTGGAACCATCTCCGGTGTCGGTGCATACCTTCGATCCAAGAAACCGGGTGTAAAAATTATCGCTGTGGAGCCTGCAGATTCACCCGTATTATCTGAGAAACGGGCCGGAGCACATAAGCTACAAGGTATTGGTGCCGGCTTTGTGCCGGATACACTCAATACGAAGATATACGATGAGATTATTACGGTAACGACTGAGGCTGCGTTCGAGACCGGCAGAGAGATCGCCAGAAAAGAAGGTGTATTAGTAGGTATCTCCTCCGGTGCAGCGCTATGGGCTGCAACTCAGGTGGCAAAGAGACCGGAGAATGCCGGAAAGACGATTGTAGTATTACTTCCGGACACCGGAGAGAGATATCTGTCAACGGCAATGTTTGCCGAATAGTAAGCAGTACAATATTGCGAGCTCTTGAAATATGAATATATAAGCATGAAAACTTGAAACATTAGGAAAAGGATCCAGCACTTCAATCGGCGGGATCCTTTTTTAAGCGGTGTGTCCAGCGAAGCTGGACCACACTTGCCCGGAGGGCACATTTTAAAAATTATGCTCTGTTCCTGGTATTAGGTTACCTATCGATTGTGCCTGTTCGAGGTAAGATACATTGCATCATCGTAGTTTTTATGATGTACATAAAGGGTATATTCGGTAAGAGATCTCGGTTGCGAAGTGAGATGCCCACGGTTGTAACTGTCCACTAGATTAAGGTTCGGACGGTTGTGATCCGATAATTTGTAGTCGTATTTGATACCTGCGGCTGCCAAAGAGTTCTTTAACTCGGAGAATTCTTTCAAAGATGTTCCTTTATATAATTCAACACGATTCCATATGAACATGATTCACCTCATTTCTATGCTGCTTTTTACGCATCAGATGTAATTACTTTTTCCTGATTTTATTATAACCCTTCTTGTTTTTATATTCAAATTAAGGTTTCATTAGATTATATATGACAGAAACATTTACAAGATATTTCATATAATGGAGAAGCAGTATCCCAATTAAGGAGAGTAATTATGCCGAAGGTAATATTAGATGCTGGACACGGAGGCAGTGATGTCGGTGAGTATTATGAGCGAAGAAGTGAGAAGAATGATAACTTAAGACTGGCACTACAGGTTGGTCAGTTACTCCAGCAGATGGGCATTGAAGTTGGTTACACCAGAACTACGGATGTGTATCTGCCTATGCTAGAAAGAGTGGCAATTGCGAATACACAGGGCGGAGATCTCCTGGTATCCATTCATCGATTAAGCGGAACGAACTACAGCGATATTCCGGGACTGGATTTTTATGTCGGAGAAGATGATGAGCTTGCAGAATTGGCAGCTAATAATATCGGACAGGAATTAAAAGAGAGTGGATACCAATATTACGGCATAATAACACGAACCGATATTCCGCTCATCAAAGATGTTAATATGCCTGCAGTTATGTCCGGAATCGGATATATTCGAACAGAGCAGGAAAATCTTAATTTTGATGAGCACTTTACTGATATAGCAGAGGAGATTGCGGAGGGTATCTATAAGTCGTTGCTTCCTTCTGAGGTGCCGTTCAACATGAAGGCACAAGATTATGTAAAAAAATCCAATTATCATTACCGTGTCGGAATCGGAGCATTTCAAAGTTATGCTGAAGCCGCTGAACATCAAATACCTATCAACTACATGGGCTTTGAGACGGAGATGATAAAAAGGAAGGGTCGCTATTTTATCTATATCGGAGAGTATACCAAATTGGATGATGCAGCTGCTATCGAGCTCTTATTCAAAAAATTAGGATATTGCAGTTTCTTGATCAGCGATTAAAGCCACCGAAACTCTATCACTGCCTTATTTAAAAACGTTTAAAAACATTCCTGTTCATTGACTTGACTTGTTTTCGTATTTCTATTATAATTAATTGGATATAATAAAATACGATTGTGATTTTTATGAGCATGATCATTACAAAACATGAAAGAGTGTGTATTTATGTTGAAGAGTATGACAGGCTTTGGGCGTTGTGAAATTGCCGGAGTTGATCGGAAGATAACAGTTGAAATGAAGGCAGTCAATCACAGATATTGCGATATTTCAATCAAGATGCCAAAAAAACTTAGCTTTTTTGAAGCTGGCATCCGCAATGTATTAAAGCAATACATTGGAAGAGGTAAGATTGATATTTATATTACATACGAAGACTATACGGAGAATAACGTATGTGTGAAGTATAATGCGGATCTGGCCAGGGAGTATTATCAGAATCTGGACAAGATGAGCAGGGAATTCGGTATTGAGAATGATATACGAGTATCTGCTCTTTCGAGATATCCTGAAGTGCTTACACTGGAAGAACAGACGATTAATGAGAAGGAACTCTGGGCATTAGTTGAGGAAGCTGTCAAGACGGCTGCAAGTCGTTTCGTTGAGACAAGAATTAGTGAAGGCGAGCATTTAAAGCAGGATATCGTAGCAAAACTGGATGGCATGCTCAAGCTGGTTGATTTCATTGAAACAAGATCACCTGAGATTGTTACGGAATATCGGAATAAGCTTATGGCAAAGGTTGCAGAACTGCTTGGTGATACCAAGGTGGAGGAAAGCATTCTTGTTACTGAGGTTACGGTTTTTGCGGATAAGATATGTGTTGATGAGGAGACAGTAAGACTCCGCGCGCATATTATCAACATGAAGGATGCATTAAATGACAGAGATAATGTAGGTAGAAAGCTTGACTTTATTGCGCAGGAGATGAACCGTGAAGCAAATACGATTCTCTCCAAAGCAAATGATCTTGAGATCACAAATAAAGCAATTGATTTAAAGACTGAGATCGAGAAGGTAAGAGAGCAAATTCAAAATATTGAATAGAAGCAACTGAAATGAGGAATAACTTTGAATAAGTTAGTGAATGTTGGCTTTGGAAATGTTGTGAATTCCAGTAAAATCATAGGGATTATCAGTCCGGATGCCGCTCCGATCAAGCGAATGGTACAGACCGCTAAGGATACCGGTTTGGCTATTGATGCCACCTGTGGAAGAAGAACAAAAGCGGTCATCGTAACGGATAGCGGGCACTTGATCTTATCCTCCTTGTTACCTGAGACAATTGCAGGAAGAGTGAACCAGAAGGAGGGTTCAGATCATTCCGATCTGAGTGATTAATTAAAAAAATAACCTGAACCAATAGGAAGGAGATAAATATTATGTTACATCCATCGTATACGGATTTAATGAGAGTAGTAAACAGCGAGGTAGAGCCCGGAGAGCAGCCGGTGGTAAACAGCAGATATTCCATCGTGATTGCGACAGCAAGACGAGCAAGACAAATTATCGACGGATCCGCTGCGTTAGTTGATGTTACTTATCCGAAGCCGTTATCCATTGCAGTAGAGGAGTTATATCGTTCCAAAGTAAAAATTGTTGGTGATGATGATACAAATAAAGACAACCAAAATCAACAATAAACTGTTATGATTGAATGATTTCGTAACGGAATTTTTTCATAACATAATCATCAGCACTTTCATATGATCATTATATGAAAGTGCTTTATCATTATACGGTATATGGAATGTAGGGAAAGGAAGATTACCGTGTCTTAAAATCTCGGGGAGTAAGTAAGACAAAGGCCGATCGTGGATGTTATATGGAAGCAACAGATAACAAAAATTATGATGAAGACGGACAATGTGAGGAAGAGATACTGGCACAAGAGAAATTAAAACTGGAAGAGATTGCAGAAACGTCAGAAGGGGAGGAACCGGAGAGTAAGGGAAAAAGCAGTGCTAGGGGTTTCCTTTATGATTTAATCTTTTATGCAGTACTGGTTTTCGTATGTATCTATATTCTTCCAACCTTCGTGATCCAAAGAACTATTGTAGATGGCTCCTCAATGGCGAATACATTGCAGGACGGGGAACATTTATATGTCGAGAAATTATCCTATCGATTCGATGCGCTGGATCGTTTCGATATTATCGTCTTCTATCCTTATGGGCGTGAGAATGAAGAGTATTATGTAAAACGAATCATCGGAATGCCCGGAGAAACCATACAGATTATAGGCAGTGATATCTATATTAATGGTGAAATACTGGAGGAGCATTATGGAAAGGATCCGATCACGGATCCGGGCCGAGCAGCCGAACCGATTACACTTGGTGAGGATGAGTATTTCGTTATGGGAGACAATCGGAGTGTCAGCAAGGACAGTCGTACCGAGGAGGTTGGTAATGTTAAGAAAGAAAATATCGGCGGTCGTGCTATCTTTCGTATTAAACCTCTAAGCCGATTTGGTACAATAGAATAATTTGATAATTTGAAGTGTAAATTTCTATTTTATTGCTTGCAATTTACATAGGAATTGAGTAGAATAGATAATGTTCTGACAAACGAGGAGAAGTATCTATGAAGGTAATTAAGGAGCATATCAAAACCGGAAACTTCAAAAAGTTCTATCTTCTCTATGGCAGCGAGGACTATCTGAAGAAGCTGTACCGGGATAAATTAAAAGCTGGAATTCTGCAGGATGGCGGTGATATGAACTTCTCTTACTTTGAAGGGAAAGATGTTGAGCCAAAACGGGTGTACGAAGCAGCACAAACTTTACCCTTCTTCAGTGACAAGAGGCTGATTGTAATCGAGAACAGTGGATTGTTTAAGGCGCAGAGTGAGCTGAGTGAGCTTCTTAATGAAACTCCCGAGACTACAGTGGTGATATTTGTTGAAACAGAGATTGACAAACGAAGCAAGCTGTTTAAATTAATCAGGGATCAGGGAACCGTGTCCGAGATGAATGGACTGGATGAAAAGAACTTAAAGCTGTTTGTCGCTTCTTTATTGGAGCCGGAGAAGAAAAGGATTACCGAAGCCTCAATTAATTATTTTCTTGAGAAGACGGGATCCGATATGGTGAATATCTGTAATGAGGTTGAGAAGCTGATTAATTATACTTACGGCAAAGAGATTGTGACACCGGAGGATATTGATGCAGTAGTTACAACTCAAATAACAGGCAAGATATTTTTAATGATTGATGCCATCGGCACAAAGCAGCAAAGTAAAGCACTGGACTTGTATTATGACCTTCTCTCCGTAAGAGAGAAGCCAATGTCCATCCTTTATCTGATTTCCAGACATTTTAACATTCTAATGCAGTCAAAGAATCTGCAAGCGCTTGGATACAATGCATCTTCCATCAGTGAGATGGTAGGAGTTCCGCCCTTTGCGGTGAATAAATATCTTGGTCAGGCTAAGAATTTCAGCAGTACAAGATTAAAGGAAGCACTTGATTTTTGCATAGATATTGAAGAACAGGTTAAAACAGGACGTATGCTCGAGAAGATCGGTGTTGAGCTATTCATCGTCACCTTTAGCAAAAGATAATTAAATATAGTTAATTATATAGACCATATATGGTTTATAATAATTATAGATGGAAGCGTATCGAAGTGGTCATAACGGCCCTGACTCGAAATCAGGTAGTCCCTAACGGGGCTCGTGGGTTCGAATCCCACCGCTTCCGCTTGTAGGGAGGTGTGCAGCACCTCCCGTTTTTATATCGAATTCCCGTATTAATAAGTCAGGGATAGTATTCTAGGTGAATATATACGCATAGGCATACATCTGGTTTGCCTTTCCTTAATGCGGTATAATGAATCCGCATTCGGCCGGTCTGCACCATCTGCATACCTATGCGTATATATTCACCACTCTACTATGCAGATGTCATATGAAGAATGAATTAGTAAAGAAAAAGTGCATTACATACATAAAAGTACTTAGTGCGGTGTGCACACTTTTAGGATAGAAGATATGTCAGTCATAATGGTGGGGCTCGATACAGGAAGCTGTGGCGTGATTTGTTGTTGTATTAGACAGAATCACTGCTTGATCATAATTAGAATGACGGGTGCTTACATTACTATAAAGATATGTAATTATTTTGTATATGTTATAAATAATTGCAACCATGGAATTTTCTGCATCGTCTAATAGACGAAGTAATAAATAAACAGTCAGGGAGAAAGGGAGAAGCGTTCTCCTCTATAGTCAAAAATATTAAATAAAGGAGAGTTCATATGAGAAGGTTATTTGTATTGATGTTAAGTGGTGTCCTTTTTGCCTCCTCAGTTTCGATGGATGCAAGTGCAGCTACAACAAACATAATGTCTAAGGAGGTTTCAGCGACAAGTGAGCCTGCTTCAATTATTAAGGGAGAGCCTGCCGGAAGTACCTCTCAGCCATCGGATGCAGCTCTGGAGGGAGCAATTAAGGCGGTAAAAGCGAAGATTACTGTTCCGTCTCAGTATTCTGTTTTTAACTATTACTTTAATGATGGTAGCACTTATTCCGACGGCTTCTGGAATTTAACCTGGAGCACAACGGATCGAAATTCACAGATTAGCGTAAGCTGCGATGAAAGCTATCATATCACAAGCTTTTCGCACTATGATGCTTCACAAACAGAAAATGGAATCTCGAAGTATCTGATGAAGGAGCTAAAGAGCACAGCAGAGAAATTTATCTCTGATGTTGCGCCGGAGACCTATGGTAAGCTGGAATATGTGAATGCGAATTTTGACAGTGTTTATAGCGGCAATTATGTATATCAATATCGGAGACTGGAGAATGGGATCCCTTTCCCGGATAATACGGTGCAGGTATATGTGAACAGTACTACAGGAAAGGTTACCGCACTTTATGTAAACTGGCTTTATAATGCGAAGATACCTTCCGCAGCAACACAGATCACCAAGGAAAAGGCGACGGAGCTGATCAAGAATAATATGAAGATGAAGCTGTTTTACCGCTCTGATTATTTCTCGATATATGATCGGAAAGGCAATATGGCAAAAAAAGCATTTCTGGTATATGAACCCACAGAGTCTTACATCTCTATCGATGCAAAAACCGGAAAAGTATATATGAGTAAGACCGAGTGGTCGAATACCCGCGGCGGAATGGAAAAAGCAGCGGATGCTGCGACTGCAGAAGGAAAAATGGCCGGCGCTTCCTATCAGCTGACACAAGAGGAGATTGCAAAGGTAAAGGAATTGAAGAATATCATCTCTAAGGATAAAGCAATTAAGACGATTACAGAAAATTCCTCCTTATATCTGGATAAAGATCTGACCTCATACGAAGCAACCTTAAGTAAAACAGATGATAGTGATTTAACATCATCCTATGTATGGAACATCACCCTGAGTGATCCAAGAGAGATCAATTATGAGAAGGATAAGAGCTATTACAGAGCGTATGCTTATGCCTCGGTTGATGCTGTATCTGGTAAGATTCTCAGCTTCTATGCATCAGTGAAGAGCTATTTTGATGAGATTAATAAGAAATGGACGACGGTCAAGATTCCTTACGACCAGAAGGAAGCGCAGACTATCCTTGAGAACTTCTTGAAGAAACAGATGAACAGCCAATTCCCGAATTCTGTGTTATCCGATACGAAGGATGATTATGTTGTTTACTATAAAAATGATCTGCCGGTTTACGGTGGCTATCATTATCAATATAACCGAGTGAATGAGGGCATTGAGTATCCTTATAACAATATCTACGGTAGTGTAGACGGTGTAACCGGAAAAATTTACTCTTATGGAGCATATTGGAATGAGAATATCTCCTTTGAATCCTCTAAGGGTGTCATGACTGCTGAGAAGGCTATGGATGCATACCTCAGTAATAAAGGTTATGAGCTTCAGTATGAGATTAATCAGGTAGTGAAGGATTCTTCTGCTACGGATTTATCTTCAGTAAAATATGAAGTACGACTTGTGTATCATCCCGAGATTAATCCGACTTACATCTCCCCCTTTACCGGAGAACAATTAAACTATCAGGGAGAGGTATATACGGAAGAAAAGCCGTACACCTACAAAGATATCACAAATGAGACCTATTATCGTGATATATTATTACTTGCTGATATGAATATCGGATTCGAAGGAGAAAACTTCCTACCGGATCAGGCAATAACCGTAAGCGAATTAAATGAGCTACTCAACAAGATCGGATATTATAGTGCAAAAGAGGAAACAGTAAAGAATAATAGCCTGATCACCAGAGAAGCAATCGCACAGACCTTTATCAATAAACTGGGACTGGAAAAGCTGGCGAAGTTTACCGGGATCTATAAGACGGGGTTTGCTGATGAAAGTTCAATCGATACACAGTATCTGGGTGCGGTAGCGCTGGCTAAGGGCTATGGTTTAATGACCTCCGATGTTGAGAACAAGTTCAATCCAAAGAGCAATATTACAAGGTTTGATGCAGTAAAGCTTATTCTCAAATACATCGAAGTGCAGAAGAGCGGAATATATTAAAAAAAATAAGGCTGCCGGTAACGGCAGCCTTTCTTATGAGTGTACCCGGTGGGCGCACATCTCAAATTATGCGATATTATTAACAGCTTTAGATAAGCGAGATACTTTTCTGGAAGCTGTGTTCTTGTGATAAACACCCTTAGAACATGCTTTGTCGATCTCAGTAACTGCTTCAACTAAGCTTGTCTTAGCGAGAGCTTTGTCTCCTGTAGCAACTGCAGCATCTACTTTCTTCATCATAGTCTTAACCTTGGACTTGATTTGCTTATTTCTAGCAGCTTTTGTCTCGTTAACTAAAATTCTCTTCTTAGCAGATTTAATGTTAGCCAATTTGTACACCTCCAAATATAAAATTATTATCAACTATATTGCCAGGTACACCAAATTGAGAGTGAGATGAAAGCCTGGGTACAGTCGCTCGAATACTTTGTTTCATTAAATCCGGACACGGACGTTCTAATGGAAACATACTATTATATAATAGTCAATTCGAATTGTTATGTCAATACATAATTTTAAATAGTTTGTAAAAAAATAATAGCATTAGAAAAAAATACAGATATAGAAGATTTTCGTTGAAAAAAATATGAAACTAAGCTTGGAGGAAAAAAATGAATAATAAAATCAGAACAGACCTGGCCCTGGAGATGCGAGAGAGCTTTCCGGAGGATGACGTAGAAATAAAGGGTGTAGTGTTAACGGAAAACTATGACGAAAAGAACGATATTAGGGTTTCAGTAGTAGAGATTAAGGATGAAAAAGGTGCCACAGCCATGCAAAAACCGGTTGGAACTTATATAACCATCGAAGCTCCGAAGATTAATGGAGCCAGTGAAGATTATTATAAACCAGCTTCATCAGAGATTGCAAAACAATTAAAGCTTCTTGCAGGTAATCTGAAGCGAGAAGAAATATTAGTTGTTGGGCTTGGCAATCGCGAGGTAACTCCGGATGCACTTGGTCCTCAGGTAGTGGATAATCTATTTATCACGCGACATCTGATCCGGGAGTACGGAAATGAATTTAAAGAAAAACATCATCTGGGCAGTGTAAGTGCAATATCACCGGGAGTGATGGCTCAGACTGGAATGGAAACGGTAGAAATTATTAAAGGAATTATCGATGAGACAAAGCCTAAACTGTTAATTGTAATCGATGCCTTGGCGTCCCGTAGTGTGAACCGTGTCAATACCACAGTTCAATTAACGGATACGGGTATCAGTCCCGGCTCCGGCATTGGCAACAACCGAAAAGCTCTAAATGAAGAAAGCCTTGGAACAAAGGTGATTGCCATCGGTGTACCAACGGTGGTCGATGCTGCGACAATCGTAGCAGATACTCTTACAAAATACATGGAGAAAAGCGGTTTTGATGAAAACGATATCAATCAGTTTATCTCGGAGATTAGAGAGCAGCAGATTGAAAACATGTTTGTTACACCAAAGAACATTGATGAATCCATCAAACGGATCAGCTATACAATCTCTGAAGCTGTGAATTCTTGCTTTGCACAATCGGTATGAAATCGGAACACCGGTAGACATAAATGGCGTATTCCCGAATATAATGAATCAGGCTTGAGGCGCAAGCCGCTCTGATTGGCGGGAGGCAGACATGAGAAAGAGTAGGATTCATTTTCCGGATAGAAAAACAAATACGGGGTACCGTCTTAATATTTATTTCGTAATCTGGACATTAATCATCATTGGTTCGGTTTATCTTTTGCTAAGGTTTGCTGCAATTTCCTTTGCGGAAGAAATTGGTCAAGCCAAGGTAAGCTATTCACAGGCATTCCTTTATTATCTGGGTGATAAGGTGCTTGAATCCGGACCTTCATTCATCAGCTATGTACAGTCGGAACAGGATGCGGAACCCTTTCCTTATCTTCTTATGAGTCATCCTTTTGCAGTCGGAAGATTCACGGATGAAAAATCGCGTCTCATGGCGAAGGCACAGGAATATTCACTAAATGAGGATTATGTAATCCTTAATCCGCAAGATCAGAAGGCTACAGAAAGCACAGAAGCGGATGCAGTTTTTCAGGCGATGGCCGATACAGCGCGGGATGATAAGGATTATTCCACTTCTCTTGCGCTGCCAAATATCAAGCTTTATGCCCTGGATCTTTCTATCTTAAGCAAAGAATATATTCTGACGAATGGAGCAATTTATAACGAACAGGCAAGTGATTATTTTAATTCTGAATTATATATAGATCAAGCATCAAAAAATGAGCTGGAGGTTGGATCAGCTTCAGGTGAGCTTCCGGTTTTAGAAAAGGAAGACGACAATACCGTAGAAGCCTCCAGTCCCGGGAATGTAATCGATTATACCTTGGAACAATTAAAGGATATTAATTTTTTGGTTCGTCATTTTTATATTGTTGACCCATCAACCAAGATAACGGAAGATTTATTTGATGCGGATAAATTACTGGGGATGGATATGAAGCTGAAGCAGAAAAATGATGCTCCGCAGATTTTGATTTATCATACACATTCCCAGGAAACCTATGTCGACAGCAGGGAGAACGAAGCCGAGGATACCGTTGTTGGTGTGGGAAGTTACCTGACGCAGATATTGGAGGATCGATATCATTATAATGTAATTCATGATACTACTACCTACGATATAGTCGATGGAGAACTTGACCGCAATAAGGCATACAACGTGGCCCAAGATGGTATCACCAGGATTCTTAAAGAAAATCCTACGATTGAAGTTGTAATCGATCTGCACCGGGACGGCGCGGATAAAAGATCCACCATCATTAACGGGGAGGAAACAGCACAGGTTATGCTCTTCAACGGGCTGAGCCGTGATGAGAATGGACCGATTACTTATCTGGATAATCCTAATCTACAGGATAATATTGCCTTCAGCCTACAGATGCAGTTAAAAGCAGTCAAGATGTATCCGGGACTATTTTATAAGAACTATCTGAAATGCTATCGATATAATATGCATGTTCGTCCCAAAAGCCTTCTGATAGAGCTTGGTACATACAAAAACACGCTGCAGTCAGCAAAGAATGCTATGGAACCTTTTGCAGAGGTGTTGAATGCCGTACTACAGGGACAGTAGAATAAAATCGCCGAATCGATACATGATAGCTTTACCGACCTCAAAAGGAAATAGATTCTTACGCAGGAGGTTTGGTTCCATATGGATTTTCTTGCTACAAGAAAAACTGTGTGTTATAATCAAATCAAGTATGCATTTTTGTCTCATTATTCAGATTCTGTGAAGTGAGACTGAGATGCGATTTTACAGGAGGATAACATGTCGGTAGATCAAAGTAAAATTAGAAATTTTTGTATTATTGCTCATATAGATCACGGTAAATCAACATTAGCTGACCGTATTATTGAGATGACCGGACTTCTTACCAGCCGTGAGATGTCAGCACAGGTTCTTGATAATATGGACTTGGAACGGGAGAGAGGCATTACAATTAAGGCGCAGACCGTTCGTACTGTGTATAAAGCTAAGGATGGGGAGGAATATATCTTTAATCTGATTGATACTCCTGGTCATGTGGATTTTAACTATGAGGTATCCCGAAGCCTGGCTGCCTGCGAAGGTGCTATTCTGGTAGTCGATGCCGCTCAGGGTATAGAAGCACAGACTCTTGCGAATGTATATCTAGCCCTGGATCATAACCTGGATATCATCCCAGTGATTAATAAGATTGATCTTCCAAGTGCAGATCCGGAGCGTGTAATCGCTGAGATTGAGGATGTGATTGGTTTGGAAGCTCATGAATCACCTCTGATCTCTGCAAAGACCGGATTGAATATTGAACAGGTGTTGGAACAAATCGTAACGAAATTACCGCCGCCGAAGGGAGATGCAGATGCGCCTCTTCAGGCATTAATCTTCGACTCAAAATATGATTCTTATAAGGGTGTTATCATCTTCTGCAGAATCAAAGAGGGAAGAGTAAGGAGAGGTTCGGAAATAAAAATGATGGCTACCGGAGCTACTGCAGAAGTAGTTGAGCTGGGTATCTTCGGACCGGGGCAATTTATTCCTACGGATGAATTAAGTGCCGGTATGGTTGGATATATTACAGCTAGCCTAAAAAATGTCAAGGATACCCGTGTGGGCGATACCGTAACCGATAACAAGCGTCCCTGTGTGAACCCTTTGCCCGGTTATAAGAAGGTTAATCCCATGGTTTATTGCGGAATGTATCCGGCAGATGGAGCAAAATATCCGGATCTCCGCGATGCTCTGGAGAAGCTTCAACTCAATGACGCATCCCTACATTTTGAACCGGAGACCTCCGTTGCTTTAGGCTTTGGTTTCCGCTGCGGTTTCCTTGGACTATTGCATCTGGAGATTATTCAGGAACGTCTGGAGAGAGAATATAATCTTGATTTGGTTACTACCGCACCCAGCGTTATCTATAAGGTTCATAAGCATAATGGTGAAGTATTTGATATTACGAATCCTACGAATCTTCCTGATCCGTCAGAAATTGAATATCTTGAGGAACCAATGGTATCCGCTGAGATTATGGTCACGACAGAATTCGTCGGCTCCATCATGAATCTGTGTCAGGAGCGCCGCGGAGTCTATCTCGGAATGGAATATATGGAGACGACAAGAGCACTTCTGAAATATGACCTGCCATTAAATGAGATCATCTATGACTTCTTTGATGCCTTGAAATCAAGATCCCGAGGCTATGCTTCCTTCGATTATGAGCTGAAAGGTTACGTTCAGTCAGATCTGGTTAAGCTGGATATCTTAATTAATAAGGAAGAAGTGGATGCTCTTACCTTCATCGTTCATGCAGAAAGTGCTTACGAAAGAGGAAGAAAGATGTGTGAAAAGCTGAAGGATGAGATTCCACGTCAGCTTTTTGAGATACCGATTCAAGCAGCTATCGGAAGTAAGATAATCGCCAGAGAGACCGTAAAGGCGATGAGAAAAGATGTCCTCGCCAAGTGCTACGGCGGTGATATCACGCGAAAGAAGAAGCTTTTGGAAAAGCAGAAGGAAGGCAAGAAGAGAATGCGTCAGGTCGGTAATGTAGAAATCCCTCAGAAGGCCTTCATGAGTGTTCTTAAGCTTGATGAGGATTAAAATATTTATATAACGGACAAGCTGTTTTAATCCTCTTGCATCATTACTGTATGAGGTATTGGAACAGCTTTTTTATATAATAGAAAATGCGTCCTATTATATAAAAGCACTCCGTATTGCGAACTTAAGTTCGCAAATGTATGCGCACTTCGCGGTTAGGAAGTAGTTGCTTCGCAACCCGCTCAGGCGCGAAAGTGTCAGCTTGCTGACACTTTAATCTTAAAGAGAGGTAAGTAAATTGGAGAGAACGAAGGATGATTATCTTATCGGCAATAAGGAACCAAAAGAGTTAGGGCTTTATATCCATATCCCCTTCTGCGTACGAAAATGTGATTATTGCGATTTCTTATCCGCACCGGGAACCGAGAAAAACAAAAAGAATTATATAAAAGCATTGCTTACGGAGATAAAAAGCTATGAGGGAAGAACGAATCATTACCGGGTACCTACCATATTCATCGGAGGCGGAACTCCATCTTGTATCGATCCGGAGGATATTAAGAGAATTATGGAGGCTATCCGGTTGGTGTTTCATGTTGAGAAAGAAAGCCTGGAAGCAACTATAGAAGTTAATCCCGGAACCGTATCCGAACAAAAGTTAATCTGTTATAAAGAGGCAGGAATTAACCGACTTAGCTTTGGACTTCAGTCGGTAGATTCGGATGAACTGAAAAAGCTCGGAAGAATACACAGCTTGGAAGATTTTCTAAATAACTTTAAACTTGCCAGGACACTTGGCTTTCGTAATATCAATGTGGATCTTATGTCAGCTCTGCCGGGACAGACTGCATCCTCCTGGGAGAGATCACTACGTAAGGTGGCGGAGCTTAATCCTGAGCATATTTCTGCATACAGTCTGATTATTGAGGAGGGAACGGCATTTTATGACAGTTACCGTCCGGGTGCACCCTATGAGAAGGAACTACCGGACGAGGAGCAGGACCGTAGGATTTATGCCATGACAAAACAGATTCTGAAGGAATACGGTTATCATCGATATGAGATATCAAATTATGCAAAGGAATCATTCGAGTGCAGACATAACAACTCCTACTGGATTGGTACGGATTATCTGGGGCTTGGATTAGGTTCAGCCTCTTTTGTGAACGGAGTAAGGTTTTCCAATACGCAGGATAGCAAGCAATATATTCATGCCTGTAATTCATATCAAAAGGAAAAGCTTATATTTGAAGAATCAGCTGCAATGCAGGAAGATTGCCTGGGAATTAGAAGAGAAGAGCATTTTCTTACCAGAGAAGAACAGATGGAGGAATTCATGTTTCTTGGTTTAAGGCGCTGTGAGGGAGTAAGAAAAAGTGATTTTGTTAAGCGTTTTCAAATCTCAATTGATCAAGTCTACGGTAATATACTTCTTACCTTGCAGCAGCAAAAGTTGATCAAGATAACCGATGAGCAAATTATGCTAACTGAGTATGGGATCGATGTCAGTAATATGGTTCTTGCAGAATTTTTGTTGGACTAATTAAGGATTAAAAATTTGGTATTAAGTGACTTTCTCACCGTATTTTAATAATTTATTTCTAAATTTGCCTTGACAAAAGAAAATGATGGTGCTATTTTATTTATAGATATTAGCACTCTATCGGGTTGAGTGCTAACAAAAACGAAAAGAGATATTACAGTTTACTATGGATCGAGGTAGGTCATGCAGCAATTGGATGAAAGAAAATTAAAGATTTTGCAGGCTATCATCCGTAATTATCTGGAGACCGGTGAACCGGTCGGTTCCAGAACCATATCAAAGTATACGGATCTCAACTTAAGTTCGGCAACCATTCGTAACGAAATGTCTGATCTGGAAGAGATGGGCTTTATTATTCAGCCTCATACCTCCGCAGGACGTATTCCATCCGACAAAGGATATCGGCTTTATGTTGATATGCTGCTACAGGATAAGGTACAGGAAGTTGAGGATATGAAGGAGCTTCTGATTCAGAAAGCGGATCGATTGGAGAACCTGCTTCAGCAGGTTGCTAAGCTGCTTGCTGTGAATACCCAGTATACGACAATGGTATCTACTCCTTCCTATAAAAAGAAAGTAAAATTCATACAATTAACAGAAGTAGATGAAAATCAACTTTTAGCAGTAATCGTATTCGAACGAAATATTGTAAAGAATAAAATAATTCAACTAACTGCATCCTTAAATAAGGAAACAATTCTTAAGCTTAATATTATTATCAATACATTTTTACAGGGCTTAGATCTGGGAGAGATTAATCTCCCTGTCATCTCACAAATGAAGGATCAGGCGGGTGATTATCGAAACCTGGTGAATGATATTCTGGATGCAATTATGCAGGCAGTGGCAGAAGAAGATGATATAGAGATATTTACCTCAGGAGCAACCAATATCTTAAGATACCCTGAACTGAGTGATAAGGATAAAGCAAGTGAGATTCTCTACACGCTGGAAGAGAAGAAAGCACTCACCGAGTTGATACAGGATAAGATAGAGGATGAAGATAATCGTGGAATTCAAGTATATATCGGAGATGAGACTCCGGTAGAAGCCATGAAGGAATGCTCCGTAGTCACTGCAACCTATGAGATTGAGGAGGGTGTCTATGGCAAGGTGGGTATCATCGGTCCCAAACGAATGGATTACCAGAAGGTAGTAAATACCTTGCAATCTTTAATGGTCCAGTTGGATGATATCTTTAAAAAAAAGACATAAGAGTATACTCCAAACAATTCAGTTTGAAGAATATACAAGAAAGGTGGTAGTCATCGCTTGGAGAATATGGATAAAGCAGTAGAAATTATGAAAGCTGCCATGGAAAAGGAGAACACGATGAACGAAAAGTCAAAGGATGCTATGAATCAAAGCATAGATGATCAGACAAAATCAAAGTCACAAGAGTGCCAAGCAGAGGAAGATGTTTGCGATACACAGGAGGCAGGAGAGGAAGCCGCAATCGATACTGAGACTTGTGAGGAAGGCCAGGAGAAGCCGGAGAAAAGCAGTAAAGCTTTCTTCAAGAATTCCAAGGCTAAGGAAATGGCAGCAAAGGATCAGAAAATAGAAGAGCTTTCTGACCGTCTTATGAGAACGATGGCCGAGTTTGATAATTTCCGTAAGCGTTCCGAGAAAGAAAAATCTATGATGTATGATATGGGAATAAAGAGCTTTATAGAAAAAATACTTCCCATCGTTGATAACTTCGAACGTGGTTTCGGAACAATCACTGACAAAGAAAAGGAAAGCGGCTTTGCTCAAGGAATTGAGATGATTTACAAACAACTGTTATCGGCACTGGATGAGATTGGAGTAAAGCCGATCGATGCAGTAGGTAAGGAATTTGATCCTAATCTGCACAATGCCGTAATGCATGGCGAGGATGACAGCTTGGGTGATAATATCGTTTCCGATGAATTCCAAAAGGGATATCTCTATAAGGATATGGTAGTTCGTCATAGTATGGTTAAGGTAGTGAATTAATAAATCTTATCAGGAGGTATTTCCTCCTGACGTAGTTATTAAAAATTTTATATATTATTAAGGAGGAAGATCCTCCCAACACTGTCATAAAAACTTTTATATATAATAATAAGGAGGAATATTAACATGGGTAAAATTATAGGTATTGACTTAGGTACAACAAATTCATGTGTAGCCGTTATGGAAGGCGGAAAGCCCGTTGTAATTGCAAATACAGAAGGCGCAAGAACAACACCCAGTGTAGTAGCATTTACAAAAACAGGAGAGCGTCTCGTTGGTGAGCCTGCAAAACGTCAGGCTGTAACCAATTCTGATAAAACAATCTCATCCATTAAGAGACATATGGGAACTGATTTCAGAGTAAAGATTGATGATAAGAGATATTCACCTCAGGAGATTTCCGCTATGGTTCTTCAGAAGCTTAAGGCAGATGCAGAAAGCTATTTAGGCGAGAAGGTAACCGAAGCAGTTATTACAGTTCCTGCATATTTTAATGATGCTCAAAGACAAGCAACGAAGGATGCTGGTAAGATCGCTGGTCTTGATGTTAAGAGAATTATCAATGAGCCTACCGCAGCAGCATTATCCTATGGTCTTGATAATGAACATGAACAGAAGATTATGGTATACGACTTAGGTGGTGGTACCTTCGACGTTTCCATTATCGATATCGGTGACGGTGTTATCGAAGTACTTGCTACCTCTGGTGATAACAGACTCGGTGGAGATGATTTTGACGAAAGAATCACCAGATATATGATCGATGAATTTAAGAAATCCGATGGAGTGGACTTATCAACCGATAAGATGGCTCTTCAGAGATTAAGAGAAGCTGCAGAGAAGGCAAAGAAGGAATTATCCTCTGCAACCACTACCAATATTAATCTTCCTTTCATTACTGCAACTGCAGAAGGACCGAAGCATTTTGATATGAACTTAACTCGTGCTAAATTTGATGAGTTAACTCATGACTTAGTAGAGAGAACCGTAGTTCCGGTTCAGAACGCTCTTCGTGATGCAGGTCTTACTCCTGCAGACATTAAGAAGGTATTGTTAGTAGGTGGATCCACAAGAATCCCCGCTGTTCAGGATAAGGTAAGACAGTTAACCAATCAGGACCCTTCCAAGACTTTAAATCCTGACGAGTGTGTAGCAATCGGTGCTTCCATTCAGGGTGGTAAGTTAGCAGGTGATGCAGGCGCAGGAGATATCCTTCTTCTTGACGTAACTCCGTTATCTCTTTCCATCGAGACCTTAGGCGGCGTAGCTACCAGATTAATCGAGAGAAATACAACCATTCCTACCAAGAAGAGCCAGATCTTCTCTACCGCTGCTGACAATCAGACTGCAGTTGACATCAATGTCGTACAGGGTGAGAGACAGTTCGCGAAGGATAACAAGAGCCTTGGACAATTCCGTCTGGACGGTATCCCGCCGGCAAGAAGAGGCATTCCTCAGATCGAGGTAACCTTCGATATCGATGCAAACGGTATTGTTAATGTATCTGCGAAGGATCTCGGAACAGGAAGAGAGCAGCACATTACTATTACTGCAAGCTCTAACCTATCCGATGGCGATATTGATAAGGCAGTAAGAGAAGCTGCTGAATACGAGGCTCAGGATAAGAGACGTAAGGAAGCAATTGATGTAAGAAATGATGCAGACTCTATGGTATTCCAGACTGAGAAAGCATTAAGCGAAGTTGGAGATAAGATCGACGCAGCAGCAAAATCTACTGTAGAAGCTGACCTTGCAAGACTGAAGGAATTAATTGAAAAATCTAATCCAGAGGTTATGAGTGAAGGTGAAGTAGCCGACATTAAATCTGCTAAGGATAAATTAATGGAGGATGCACAGGCATTATTCGCTAAGCTTTATGAGCAGAGCGGTGCAGCTGAGGCAGGCGGTCCGGGACCTGATATGTCCGGTTTTAACGGTGGCCAGGCAGGCGGTTCGACCGGAAGCAGCTACAATGATGATGTAGTTGACGGAGATTATCGCGAAGTATAATTAATCTCATAACAGTCGCCTTAGGAAGAATGAATTGTAACAAAATTCATTCTTCCAAGGTTCTATTGATTAAAGTAAAAGGCGGTCAGCATTGACTGCCTATTTGCGATTTTAACATAGATCGGAAATGTAAGGAAGTTATTCCGAGCGATATAATGCATAGCTATGAAAGGTGAAGAAAACAATGGCGGATAAACGTGATTATTATGAGGTCTTAGGAGTCGGAAGAACAGCGACGGATGATGAGCTCAAAAAAGCATACAGACAACTTGCAAAGAAATATCATCCGGATACGAATCCAGGAGATAAGGAAGCGGAAGCAAAGTTCAAGGAAGCTTCTGAGGCTTATGCTGTACTAAGTGATGCCGATAAACGCAGGCAATATGATCAATTCGGTCACTCTGCCTTTGACGGAAGCGGCGGAGCAGGTGCCGGCGGCTTTGATTTTAGTTCCATGGATATGGGTGATATCTTTGGCGATATCTTTGGTGACCTTTTCGGTGGAGGACGTACCAGACGTGCGAATAACGGACCGATGCAGGGAGCAAACCTTCGTACCTCCGTCAGAATCACGTTTGAAGAAGCGGTATTCGGTACGGAAAAAGAGCTGGAGCTTAACCTGAAGGATGAATGCGGAACCTGTCACGGAACAGGAGCAAAGCCGGGAACCGGTGCAGAGACCTGTCAGAAGTGTGGTGGCAAGGGCCAGGTGGTTTATACACAGCAGTCCTTATTCGGTATGGTTCGTAATGTTCAAACCTGTCCGGATTGTAAAGGAACCGGTAAAATCATTAAGGATAAGTGCGCTGATTGCTACGGATCCGGTTTTATCAGCAGTAGAAAGAAGATCAAGGTATCGATTCCTGCAGGCATTGACAGTGGTCAAAGTGTTCGTATCCGCAGTAAGGGTGAACCGGGCACCAATGGTGGTCCGAGAGGCGATCTGCTCGTTGAGGTTGAAGTAAGCAGACACCCTATCTTCCAGAGACAGGACTATGATATTTATTCTACGGCACCGATTTCTTATGCAACAGCAGTACTGGGCGGTGATGTAAAAATCAATACGGTGGATGGCGATGTAATATACAATGTGAAGCCTGGTACACAGACGGATACCAAGGTTCGCCTCCGTGAAAAGGGCGTACCCAGTCTTAGAAATAAAGCGGTTCGTGGAGATCATTATGTTACTTTAGTGGTTCAGGTTCCGACGAATCTGAATTCCGAACAGAAGGAGCTACTGAAAAAATTTGATGATGCGATGACCGGTAAGAGCGATCGTAGCACTGAAACCACGGAAAATGAAAAGGGTAAGAAGAAATTCTGGAAATAGTATAAATAAGACCAAGCATTTATAATAAGAAGGATAAAGCGGAAACCATAGAAAGGTTTAGGACTGTTTATGAAGTGGACAAAATTCACATTGGATACAACCACAGAGGCAATAGATTTGGTCAGCGATATGCTGAATGACTTCGGTATCTCCGGTATCGAAATCAATGATAATGTTCCAATCACGGAGGAAGAGAGAAAGCAGATGTTTATTGATATTCTTCCGGAACTCGATGAGGATGATGGGACAGCGCAGGTGAGCTTTTATGTCGATGTCGAAGAGGATATGGAAGCACTACTTGAGAAAGTGAAGGCAGGCCTGAATGAAATGTCCGCTTATACTAAGATTGGTACCGGTAAGATAACGATCTCCCAGACAGATGATAAAGATTGGATCAATAACTGGAAGCAGTTCTTCAAGCCATTCCGGGTGGATGATACCATCGTGATAAAACCTACCTGGGAACAGCTTACGGATCGCCAAGAAAACGATTTGGTAATCGAGATTGATCCCGGAACCAGCTTTGGTACCGGATCCCATGAGACCACTAAGCTCTGTATCGTCGGTATTAAGAAATTTATTCAACCGGATGCGGTTATTCTTGATGCAGGAAGCGGAAGCGGTATCTTATCCATCATCGCTAAGAAATTAGGTGCGAAAGAGGTACTTGGGATTGATATTGATTCGAATGCCACGAATTCTGCGATGGAGAATGCGGTAGTGAATCAACTGGAGCTTCGCGAAGGAAGCTTAAGCTTTGTCACCGGCAACATTATCGAGGATGATGGTATCCGAAATGAGATTGGGAAAGAAAAATATGATATGGTTGTTGCCAACATTCTTGCAGACGTTATTGTCCCACTATCCGATGTAATCGGTGAAAATTTAAAACCCGGAGGCATCTTCATCAGCTCAGGTATTATTTATATGAAAGAGGATGCGGTAAGAGAAGCACTTCTCAAAAATAACTTTACCATAGTAGAGGTAAATAAAATGGGAGATTGGATTTCCTTTGTCGCTCAAAAATAATTTTTAATTATTGAAAAGTTAGATATTCATTTATAATGATTAAAAATATAGTTTAGGATAAAAAGATACTCCCGAAGCATATAAGTACATGTTCGGGAGTATTTTACTCGTGACAATAAAAGTTCGCGAAGCGTGCTTTCTATTGTAGGTGTGCCCTGTGGGGCACTCACATCTGATATAGGGGTATGTATGATTATCTTGGCTGTACAATGCTTACTAATTTTCGGTAAAGGTAAAGGTCTCTAGAAGAGAGGTGATTCTGGCACCATAGCCTTCTTCTGCTTCAAGAAAATATTGAGTTTCTATAGTGTAGTAGCTTTGGTCTGCTTCAATGATATAGACATTCTCAATGATGGAATCAGTTGTGTCACCAAAACTGGATCGATAATGGACAGCATCATATGTACCAAGGCTGACAGGATCAAGTATTTCAACCTTTGAGTTCGCGTTTTTCAAACTATCTTCCTGAGCTTTCAGATAATTATAATCATCGGTTTGATCCGTTTTTGATATTTTAATAAAAATATCAGGGTAAGCAGATGTAGCTACCTGCAATACTTTATATACATCTGCGCCGTCAATTCGCTCGTAGGAAAAGCGCTGTTCGTCCATATGTATCTGATACCCAAGATCACTGGTATAGACTCTTGTAGGGAGTATCTCCTTCATTCCCTCCAGCTCCACCTCCATCTCGGTTTCCTCCTCAGATATTTGGATGGGATCAGAATCCGAGGCAGGTTCGGTTGGCTCCGGTGCTTCATGCACGATATCCAAGGCTGGTTCTTCAGACTTTTGATCTGTGTCAGCAGCTACTGACTGATTTGATGATTTTTGGGAAGCTACCTCCGCTTCCTCAAGGATGGAAAGATCCTTTGAAGTAATCGCTGAGGAACATCCTCCGATCGATAGGGCCGTCATCAAGGTAAATGCCATATAAATTGCTCTTTTCATAATTCTCCCTCTCCTTATATAACAAAGTGATTTTTCCTGCTTTTTAATTCCTCTATAGCTTTTAGACGAAATTAAATGAGATTATGTTTCAGGATTTTATAAGAAAACTTTCCTGTAATAAAAAATAGATAAGGAAGTTTCAAATAATAAGCAGCCTTTCCTGCTAGTCACTTGTGATTGCATATACCATTTGATATAATGATGCATAGGGATGACATAATCATTGAAATATATATTAAAGATAGATAAAAAGTTGTTGAACGTATGTTCTTGTTGATATATAATAGCAGTGGACAAGATTGATTTTACCACTATTTTCATAAAGAGCTAAGGAGCTTATCATGCATCGTTTTTATGTAGATCCAAACCAAATAACCAATCAGACGGTTCGAATCAGCGGACCGGATGTTAATCATATCAAGAATGTTCTCCGCATGAAACAGGGAGAAGAATTGGTAATTTGCGATGGACAAGGAAAAGATTGTTATTGTATAATTAGTAGGGTGGCCGAAAGCGAGATCATTGCTGATATAAAGACAACCAAAGATACAGGTACGGAGCTTGCGACGAGAATTACCTTATTTCAGGGCTTACCGAAGCAGGATAAGATGGAATTGATTATTCAGAAGGCAGTAGAGCTCGGTGTTCATGAGATAATTCCTGTAATGACAAAACGCGTTATCGTTAAATTAGATGATAAGAAGAAAGAAGCAAAGAAGCTGGAGAGATGGCAGGCGATCGCCGAAGGAGCTGCGAAGCAATCCGGACGCGGGATTATTCCAACCGTCAAACCGGTTCAAACCTATGCCCAGGCGATGGATTATGCACAAACCCTCGACAAAAGCCTAATTCCATATGAAAATGCGAAGGGGATGGATCATACCAGGGAGCTTTTGAACACCCTTACGAATTGCAATACCGTCGGTGTTTTTATCGGACCAGAGGGCGGCTTTGAGGAGTCTGAAATTGAACGGGCAGTGCAGACAGGAATGGAACCGATTACCTTGGGAAGACGTATTTTACGTACGGAGACTGCGGGTTTAGCAGCTCTGGCTATGATGGTGCTTGTATTAGACAAGGATTAACTGTCTTTTTGCGCCATATTTTACTGGTTTTATAGGAGGTAAGTAATAATGGAGATACAACTTTGGAGAGAAATACTGGATCCTTACGCCTTAGCTGTTGACGAATTAATTATTAAATTTAACCATATCATTGATGAATACAAGCATGTGGGAGCCTATTCCCCGATTGAGCAGGTAACCGGACGTGTAAAGACTATCTCAAGTATTTTAGAGAAAGCACAGAAGAAGAATCTGGAGCTGTCAAACTTTGAAGAAAAGATCGACGATATTGCCGGAATTCGTATCATCTGTCAATTTGTGGAGGATATCTACAAGGTAGTTGATATTATTAAGAAAAGATCCGATATGCGTATCAAAAATGAAAAGGATTATATTAATAAGATGAAGAAGAGCGGCTATCGCTCTTATCATTTGATTGTATACTATGATGTGGAAACACTGAAGGGTAAGAAAGAGCTTCAGGTTGAGATACAGATCAGAACTCTGGCCATGAATTTTTGGGCTACCATTGAGCATTCTCTTCAATATAAATATAAGCAGAATATGCCGGAGCATATCCGAGAGCGCTTAACCTCTGCTGCGGAAGCGATTCTAATCCTTGACCGTGAGATGAGTGTAGTACGTGATGAAATTATGGATGCACAGAACTCCTTTACGATTAAAGCGAATATCGTAGCGGATATACTTACTAATATACAGAATCTATATAAGGTTGCCAATAAACAGGAGGTAGTTACCATTCAGGATGAATTCTTCCGTATCTATCAGAGCGGGGATCAGGCTGAGTTAGCTAGGTTCAGTAAGGAACTGGATCTTATCTCTGCTCGTTACCGGGCACAAAGCCTCAGATAAGGAGTGAGAAAATGAATCTACCGAAACAATTTGAGGACAGGATGAGAACACTTTTGGGGGAGGAATATGATGAGTATCTGGCATGTTACAGCAAGCCACATTATGGCGGAGTACGTGTCAATACACTTAAGACAAGCCCGGAAGAGTTCGAACGTTTCTGTCCTTTTTCAATAAAAAGAATACCCTGGGTCAAAAACGGTTATTATTATGACACGGAGGAACAGCCGGCAAAGCATCCCTATTATTACGGTGGTGTATTTTATATTCAGGAGCCGAGTGCTATGACTCCTGCAAGTCTTCTTCCAATCGAGCCTGGGGATAAGGTGCTTGATGTCTGTGCAGCACCCGGTGGCAAGAGTACGGAGCTTGGAGCAAGACTGAAGGGTGAAGGTGTCTTGGTTTCCAATGATATCAGTAATTCCAGAGCAAAGGCTCTGCTTAAGAATATCGAGCTCTTCGGGATTCGCAATGCACTTGTGGTATCCGAAGCACCAAATAAGCTGGTGGATTATTTTACGGGTTATTTTGACAAGATTCTGATCGATGCACCATGCTCGGGAGAAGGTATGTTTCGTAAAAGCCCGGCAATCATGAGGAACTGGGAACAATACGGCGTGGACTATTATAATAAATTGCAGAAGGAAATTATTCTATTTGCTGCGAAGATGCTGAAACCCGGAGGGTATATGTTATATTCAACCTGTACCTTTTCTCCGGAGGAGAATGAAGGTACGATTGCTTATCTGATGGAGCAATGCCCGGAGTTTCATGTAATGAATGCACTTCCGGATACAGCTAGACAAAAGGAGCTGGGTATTTCCTTTGAAGGCTTTGATCAGGGCAAGCCAGATTGGCTTGACACGATAGAGAATCCACCGCAGATCACATCGGAACAGAGAGCTGAGCTTAAGAACTGTATCCGCCTGTGGCCGCATAAGATCGACGGTGAGGGTCATTTTATTACCCTGCTGTATAAAGATCCGACTGAAAAGATAGATATCGTTCTAGAGAATACGAATGAGGTAGTTGATCAAAGAAATTATAAGAAGCTTAAGAATTCGGCAGCATCGATGCGTTCAGGCTCTGAGCTTAAGACAAAGGGTACCGTATCCGAAGAGGCAATGGAATTTGTGAAACAGTTGAAGTTTCCTGTTAAGGAAGAGCTTCTTCATGTTCATGAGGACAGACTTTATCTGTTGCCGGAGGGAATACCTAACCTGAAGGGACTTCGTATCATGAGACAGGGATTATTACTCGGAGAGATGAAGAAGCAGCGCTTCGAGCCTTCCCAGGCACTGGCTTGTGCTTTAACCACAGCGGATTATGACCGGCTTCTTAAGCTAAAGCTCGAGGATCCGAACGTGATTCGTTATCTCAAGTGCGAAGCAATCGAACTGCAGGAGGAGCTTTCGGATGGTTGGTATTTGGTCTGTGTGGAGGGATTTCCTCTCGGCTGGCTGAAGGCAGCAAAGGGAAGCTATAAGAATAAATATCTTCCCGGTTGGAGATGGGTATAGAATAGATTGATTGGAGATAATTATGGCGGAACAGTTACGTCTGGATAAGTATCTGGCGGATATGGGAGTCGGTACACGAAGTGAGATCAAGGAATGGGTGCGTAAGGGTAGAGTATGCGTAAATGAAGCTATATGTACAAAACCGGAGCAAAAGGTATCTGTCGACATTGATCGAATCCTATTCGACAATACGGAGATCGGCTATGCAGAGCACCAGTATATTATGCTTCATAAGCCTGCCGGTGTCGTTTCTGCGACAAACGACAATGTCAGCAAAACGGTTCTTGATCTGATTACTGACAGGAAATGTAAGGACTTATTTCCGGTCGGAAGGCTTGACAAGGATACGGAAGGACTGCTTTTAATCACCAATGATGGTGAACTGGCTCATCAGCTGCTGTCACCTAAAAAACATGTGGACAAAGTATATTATGCTAAGGTAAGGGGCAGAGTTACAGAAGAAGATCGGGTGCTCTTTGAACAAGGCGTTGATATTAAGGATGAGGAGCTGACACTGCCTGCAAAACTTACCATCATAAGCTCGGATGAGATATCAGAGATTGAATTAACCTTGCACGAGGGAAGATTTCATCAGGTGAAAAGGATGTTTGAGGCAGTAGGGAAGGAAGTAATATATCTAAAAAGACTTTCCATGGGAAGCTTACCGTTGGATTCGGAACTTGCTCCGGGTGAGTATCGTGATTTGACCGGGGTGGAAGTAGCCGGTTTGAAAAAAGAAACCTAGATTTGCTGGTCGGAATATATTGATTATAAGAGTGACGAGATGATTTATTTGTTTTTTCATGATAAATAACGATATTAATGATAATTCGCAGATTAGCAGCAGAGTGGAGATAATATGTTAAACAATATAAAAGCAGTAATTTTTGACTTAGATGGAACCTTGGTCGATTCCATGTGGATGTGGAAGAGTATTGATATCGAATATCTGTCTCGTTTCGGGATTGAGATGCCAACACAGCTTCAGAGCTGTATCGAAGGTATGAGCTTTAGCGAGACAGCCTTATATTTTAAAGAAAGATTTGGTCTTCGGGATAGCCTGGATCAGATTAAGAGCGACTGGAATGAGATGGCCTGGGAGAAATACCGTGACGAGGTTCCTTTGAAGGAGGGGGTTGCTGAGCTGCTTGAGCATCTGAAGCAAAATAATATACCCGCCGGAATTGCTACGAGTAATTCAAGAGAATTGGTCGAACTCATTGTTGATCGTCATGGGATTAAGGATTACTTTGCCTCGATCCGCACCTCCTGTGAGGTCGCAAAGGGCAAACCTTCCCCCGATATCTATCTTCTGGTAGCACAGGACCTAAATGTAGAACCGGAGCACTGTCTGGTATTTGAAGATGTTCTGCAGGGCGTGATGGCAGGTAAGAATGCTAATATGAAGGTTTGTGCCGTATATGATGAATATTCCGAGAAGGATCAAAAGGAGAAAATTGAGCTTTCGGATTATTATGTTCACACTATGGCAGAGGTACTTAGGGAGGTTGTTGAGTGAAGCAATTCTATGTACAACAGAATGAAGCAGGGCAACGATTGGATAAGCTTCTTGCGAAACTGCTTAATAAGGCCCCGAAGAGCTTTATCTATAAAATGCTTCGGAAAAAGAATATAACTTTAAACGGAGCCAAAGCGGACGGGTCAGAAAAGCTATCCATTCAGGATGAGATAAAGCTGTTTCTATCGGATGAGACCTTTGCATTATTCAGCGAAGAGATACAGACTACTCAAGTAGAACACAATCTTGATATCATTTATGAGGATCAGCATATCCTGATTTTGAATAAACCACTTGGCATCCTATCGCAGAAGGCGGAGAAGGATGATATATCGATGGTGGAGCATATCATATCTTATCTTATGTCGACGAATCAGCTGACGAAAGAACAGTTGATCAGCTTCAAGCCGGCAGTTTGCAATCGTCTGGATCGTAATACCGGAGGCATCCTGATTGCCGGTAAATCTTTATATGGTCTGCAGGAGATGGCAAGACTTCTTAAGGATCGAAGCCTTGGAAAGTATTATCTTTGTATCGTAAAAGGTCGGATCGAAAGTAAGGAACGAATAGAAGGTTACCTTAGTAAGGATGAGAAGAGGAATCAGGTAAATATATCAAAGACAGCTTCGGAAGGTTCGGATTACATCTGTACAGAATACGAGCCAATTGCCTATGCGGAGCATAAATATACACTACTTCGGGTGAAGCTGATTACAGGTAAATCGCATCAGATTAGAGCTCATCTGGCAAGTATAGGTCATCCAATCATTGGAGATTATAAGTACGGTGATCAGAAAACCAACCATTATTTTAAAACGAATTATGAATTATCGACTCAGCTGCTTCATTCTTATGAAATGGTATTTCCTGAGATAACAGGTGAATTATCATACCTTTCCGGCAAGAGTTTTATCGCAAAGCTTCCGGAGCAATTTGAAATGATAAAAAAGGATCTGTTTACTACAGATTCCTTGTAGAGGAGGTGTTGGTATGCCATCTTGGAATTCCAGAGGATTAAGAGGCTCCTTACTCGAGGAGATGATTAACTTTACGAATAACAGATATCGGGAAAAGGGATTAGCGCTGATACAGAAGGTACCAACACCGATCACTCCGATTAATATTGATAAAGAAAACCGTCATATTACCCTTGCTTATTTTGAACAGAAAAGTACAGTTGACTATATCGGCGTTGTGCAGGGAATTCCGGTATGTTTTGACGCTAAGGAATGCGCAGTTGATACCTTTAGCATAAACAATGTCCATGAGCATCAGATTACTTTTATGAAGGAGTTTGAAGAGCAAAGAGGCATAGCCTTCCTTTTGATATATTTTAAAAAGAAGGATGTCTATTACTATCTCCCTTTCGAACGCTTACTTGAATTCTGGGAAAGAGCAAAGCAGGGTGGAAGAAAGAGTTTTCGTTATGAGGAGTTGGATGAGACTTACCAGGTTCCGTTACAAAGCGGTGCCTGTGTTCATTATCTACATACTCTGCAGATGGATCTGGAACGCAGAGAGAATAATTAGGTTGACATAGCGAAAATTATAAATTATAATGAAAAAACATATTAGTATGGTAGCGAATTATCACGTTACCATACTAAAGTAATATATGGAGCAATTTCACAGAATGTTGGGAAAGGCAAGGTGCTGAATATGAAGGACAAATTACTACATACACCTGAGGGAGTCAGAGATATCTATAATACGGAATGCGCAACAAAATTGATGTTGCAGCAACAGCTCCATCATGTACTGGAGCACCATGGCTTTCGCGATATACAGACTCCGAGTTTTGAATTCTTTGATATCTTCAGCCAGGAAAGAGGCACAGTATCATCTAAAGATATGTACAAGTTCTTTGACCGTGATGGCAATACACTGGTGTTGCGACCGGATATCACCCCTTCCATTGCGAGGTGCATTGCGAAGTATTATAAAGAAGAAAATCTACCGGTGCGATTATGTTATATCGGTAATACCTTTATCAATAATTCCAGTTATCAGGGTAAATTAAAGGAAGCCACTCAGCTTGGGGCAGAGTTGATGAACGATGATAGCGTAGAGGCGGATGCTGAGCTTTTGGCAATCACGGTAGAATGCCTTCTGCAATCTGGCTTAAAGGAGTTTCAAGTGGAGATCGGTTATGCTGACTTCTTCCGGGCTTTGATAGAAGAAGCCGGTTTTACCGAAGAAGAGGAGATCACAAATCTCCGCATATTGATATCTAATAAAAATATGTTTGGTGTAGAAGAAATCATTATGACCAAGGATATGAGTAAGGAATTGAAGGGTATCTTCTTGAAACTTCCTGAGTTATTCGGATCCTTAGATATTCTTTCCTTTGCCAATGAGCAGACTAAGAATTCACGAGCAATTAAAGCGATTGAACGTCTGGAAAAATTGTACGTTATCATGAGTGAATATGGCTATGACAAATATATATCCTTTGACCTTGGTATGCTCAGCCAATACAACTATTATACCGGAATCATCTTTAAAGCTTATACCTACGGTACCGGTGATGCTGTGGTTACCGGAGGCAGATATGATAATCTCGTAGTTCAGTTTGGTAAAGAAGCACCGGCTATCGGTCTTGCGATCGTCATTGATCAATTAATGCTGGCACTTTCCCGACAGAAGCTTCTCACAGAGCCCGAGGCGCAGGATACCTTGATTTTATACGAGGATAACTACCGTAAACAAGCAATTGCTCTGGCAAATCATTTTAGAAAGGATGGAATCAATACCATTCTACAGAAGTCGAATATCGGGTATAAACCGGAAGATTATACGGATTATGCAAAACGAATGAATGTCGGGGGTATCTTATATCTCGATAATGCCAATGAGATTAAGGTTGTTAATATCGCTTCGGGAAGCATGCAGGCTGCGCCGATGAAAGAGTTTTTGCAATAGTATAATCTATGTAAGGATGATCAGAAAAGATCTGCATCAACTGATTTTCTATTGAAGAAAGGACGATCATTATGAAATATATCACGATAGCACTGGCTAAGGGACGTTTAGCACTTAACACCTTAGGTGTACTGGAGAAGATCGGTATCTCCTGTGAAGAGATTAAGGATAAATCCTCTAGAAAGCTTATCTTTGTTAATGAAGAGCTTAAGTTAAAGTTCTTCCTTGCGAAAGCCAATGATGTGCCTACCTATGTAGAATATGGTGCAGCTGATATCGGAGTAGTTGGAAAGGATACCATATTGGAGGAAGGTCGTAAGATGTACGAAGTTGTAGATCTCGGCCTTGGAAAATGTAGAATGTGTGTAGCAGGTCCTGCTTCGGCCAAAGAATTATTACAACATGGAGCTCTCATCCGGGTGGCTACGAAATATCCGAATATCGCGAAGGATTACTTCTATAATAAAAAACATCAAACAGTTGAAATTATTAAGCTGAACGGCTCCATCGAACTTGCACCGATTGTCGGTCTGTCCGAGGTGATTGTGGATATCGTAGAAACCGGCTCCACGCTTCGCGAAAATGGATTGGAGGTTCTGGAAGAAATCTGTAATATTTCAGCTCGAATGGTTGTGAATGAAGTAAGTATGAAGATGGAGCAGGATCGTATCAATAAGATCATCAAAGATCTGAAGGAGTTTCTGTAGACAAACATATAGATCAGGAAAATATCTATTAATATACTGAAATTGCGAAATAAAAATATTTATAAAGTAATTGTGATTCGTAATTATCGATTCATAAATATTAGAAGAGAGGATGGAAGTATCCCATGAAAATGATAGAGCTAAATTCGGAAACAAAGAAGAATATTTTAGAGAACCTGTTAAAGAGAAGCCCGAATCAATATGATCAATATGCCGAGGTGGTAGCAGATATTCTGAATGATGTCAGGGAAAGAAAGGACGCCGCACTCTTTGACTATACCAGACGTTTTGATAAAGCGGAATTGACGAAAGACAATATCCTGGTTACAGAGGAGGAAATCAAGGAAGCTTACGAACTGATTGATCCATCGGTAATTGAGGTGATCCAAAAAGCAATAAAGAATATCGAGAGCTATCACGCAAAACAAAAGCAATACAGCTGGTTTGACACGACGGAGAACGGAACGATACTTGGACAGAAGGTTACACCGATTGCGGCGGCAGGTGTCTATGTACCGGGCGGTAAGGCAGCGTATCCTTCCTCAGTTCTGATGAATGTGATTCCGGCGAAAGTAGCCGGAGTGAAGCGGATTGCGATGACGACTCCCCCGGATAAGGATGGTAAGGTATATCCGGGTACTTTGGTTGCTGCAAAGGAAGCAGGTGTCACAGAAATTTATAAGGTAGGCGGAGCTCAGGCGATTGCAGCCTTGGCATACGGAACGGAGAGCATTGCAAAGGTCGATAAGATTGTAGGACCTGGCAATATCTATGTAGCCCTCGCAAAAAAGGCGGTCTATGGTCATGTAAGCATCGACTCCATTGCCGGACCCAGTGAGATACTGGTACTTGCGGATGAGACGGCTAACCCAAGATACGTTGCTGCTGATCTTTTATCTCAGGCAGAACATGATGAACTGGCTTCCGCAATCTTGATTACCACCAGCAGGGAGCTTGCAGACAAGGTATCGGAAGAGGTAGATTTGTTTGTAGCACAGCTATCCAGAAAAGAAATCATTCAAAAGTCCCTCGATAATTACGGCTATATCATGATTGCGGATACTCTGGAGGAAGCAATCGATGCAGCGAATGAGATCGCTTCTGAACACCTGGAGATTATGATGAAGGATGCCTTTATGGTGATGACCAAGATTAAAAATGCAGGGGCTATCTTCATCGGAGAGTATTCCAGCGAGCCTTTAGGTGACTATATGGCAGGACCGAATCACATTCTTCCCACGAATGGGACGGCAAAATTCTTCTCCCCCCTCAGTGTAGATGATTTTATTAAAAAATCAAGCATCATCTCGTATTCGAAGGAAGCACTGGAGCCAATCTATAAAGACATCGTTGCTTTTGCAAACTCCGAATACCTGACAGCACATGCCAATTCCATCGCGGTACGCTTTGAGGACTAGGAAGCCCGATTACGACCAGGAAAAGAAGTTTGACATTTATTGCTCTTATTGTATAATTATATAGAATGGGAAGGACGAGTGGAATGAATATCAGAAGTGCAAGCATAACCCGAAATACCAGGGAAACAGAGATAAGTATGGAATTGAATATCGATGGAAGCGGAAAGGCTCAGATTGAGACCGGAATCGGTTTTTTTAACCATATGCTGGACAGCTTTGTTCGACATGGCTTTTTTGATTTGAAGTTAGCAGTCAAGGGAGATCTGTACGTCGATTCTCACCATACCATTGAGGATACCGGTATTGTTCTGGGTCAGGCAATTAAAAGTGCATTGGGAGATAAGCAGGGAATCAAGCGTTATGGATCCTTCGTACTTCCGATGGATGAGACGTTGGTACTATGTGCTATTGACTTATCCGGTCGTCCTTATCTTAGCTATGACCTTGGCCTTACCATTGATAAGGTTGGATATATGGAGACAGAGCTTGTAAAGGAATTCTTCTATGCAATCTCTTATTCGGCAGGAATGAATCTACATATTAAAAAGCTGAGCGGCGATAATAACCATCATATTATAGAAGCAGCTTTTAAAGCCTTTGCAAAAGCACTGGATGAAGCAACTACCATAGATGCTCGTATTCAAGGAGTATTATCAACCAAGGGTTCGATCGACTAACTTTTACATAAGAAAGGCAAAGGTGCAGCATGAAATTATTTCCGGCAATCGATATTAGAAATGGACAATGTGTCAGATTAAAACAAGGCAGCTTTCAGGATGTTTTGGTCTATTCGGAAAGCCCTTTAAAGATAGCAAAACAATGGGAAGCCAGCGGAGCTTCCTTTATCCATATTGTAGACCTGGATGGAGCACTCGTCGGGCATTCGGTCAATGATGAAGTAATCAAGAACATCGTTACCGAGGTGAAGATACCGGTACAGGTCGGCGGAGGCATCCGAACCATCAAGGATATCGAAAGTAAACTGAAGCTGGGAATCGAGCGCGTAATTATCGGGACGAAAGCAGTAAAGGATCCCGCATTTGTCAAGGAAGCGATTATGACCTTCGGGTCCAATCGAATCGTAATCGGAATCGATGCGAAGGATGGTATGGTTGCGATCGAGGGCTGGGAAAAGGTAAGCAGCTATCAGGCAGTCGCACTTGCGATGGAGATGAAGCGATATGGAGTCAGTACGATTGTCTACACCGATATCTCCAAGGATGGTATGCTGCAGGGGCCGAATATCCCTTATACCAAGGAGATGGTAGAAATGACGGGTCTTGATATCATCGCTTCCGGCGGTGTTTCTTCCCTCAAGGATCTTGAGCTTTTACAGGAGATTAAGGTGTACGGTGCTATTGTTGGAAAGGCCCTATATGAAAATCGGATCGATCTTAAGAAAGCTGTACAGCTGTTTGAGAAGGAGGTATAAAGACAAATGTCTTATAAAAAAATCATCCCCTATATTAACGCGGAAAATGAGATCCCCGGTAATGTTATGAGGCTTGCAGAGGAATACTCCTATGGAGGAGCAGATGAGCTGTTCATTTACAACTATTCAAAGGATGAGAAATCCAGAGACGAATTTTTGACTCTAGCGAAGGAATTATGTAAAAAGATTGATATTCCTTTTATGATCGGATGCCATGTGGAACGGTTGGAGGATGTAAAGAAGGCTATTTACACCGGAGCAGAGGCGATTCTGATAAAATATACATTATTGAGTAATAAACGGCTATTAAAGGAAGCCAGCGAACGATTCGGTTTAGATAAAATAGTGGTTGAATTAGATATGATAGATTGTATGGATTCGGACGGAATTGATTTGTGCCATACGCTTGCGGAATATAAGGTCGGTAAAGTATTATTAAAACATGTTGCATTGTCACCTAATACGATCAAAAAGATCGGAGATTCACCTCTTCCGGTTATGATCCGTGATAGTCTGATTCGCAATGATATCAGTAGCTTACTGAAAATCAATAATGTAATCGGTGTATCCACGAATTTCTTTGAAAATAAGGATATTATGAAAGCAAAGCATGCCTTAAAGGCAGAAGAGGTAGAGGTAAACACCTTTGAGAGTAAGCTTGAATTCTCTGATTTTAAGTTGGATTCTAACGGTCTTATACCGGTAATCGTTCAGGATTATCGTACTAATGAGGTATTAATGCTTGCTTATATGAATGAGGAAGCATATAATAAGACTGTTGTGACCGGGTGTATGACGTATTATTCCAGAAGCCGGCAAGAGCTTTGGCTGAAGGGTGAGACCTCAGGTCATTTCCAGTACGTGAAGGAATTATCCTTAGATTGTGATAAGGATACGATACTTGCTAAGGTATTGCAGATTGGACCGGCATGTCATACCGGAAGCAGAAGCTGTTTCTTTAATGAACTGGTAAAGAAGGAATATAAGGATTTTGATGCGTTCCATGTATTTAAAGATGTCTATGGTGTGATTCAGGATCGAAGAAGTAATCCGAAGGAGGGCTCGTACACCAATTACCTGTTTGATAAAGGGATTGATAAGATTCTGAAGAAGTGCGGTGAGGAATCAGCTGAGATTATTATCGCAGCCAAAAACCCCGGTGCAGAGGAGCTCCGTTATGAGATAGCGGATTACCTTTATCATCTGATGGTATTAATGGCAGAATGTAACCTTGACTGGGATGATATTACGACAGAATTAGCTCATCGAAAATAAAATCGGTTACGAGGGAGAATTGGAATGACTCAGGAACGGCGAATGCTTAACCTGATTATTATAAAATTTAAGGATAGATAAAATATAGGAGGCTACTAACGTGCAAACTTATGGAGTAAATGATTTAAGAAGAATGTTTTTGGAATTCTTTGAAAGCAAGGGACATCTGGTCCTGAACAGCTTTTCTTTGGTTCCTCATAACGATAATAGTTTATTACTGATTAATTCCGGTATGGCACCTTTAAAGCCCTACTTTACTGGTCAGGAGCTCCCGCCCAGAAAGCGTGTTGCTACCTGTCAGAAGTGTATTCGTACCGGTGATATCGAAAATGTAGGTAAGACGGCAAGGCACGGTACCTTTTTTGAAATGCTCGGTAATTTTTCCTTCGGGGATTACTTTAAGCATGAAGCTATCGCCTGGTCCTGGGAGTTTTTAACTGAGGTGGTAGGACTGGAAAAGGATCGTCTGTATCCTTCCGTATATGAGAAGGATGACGAGGCATTTGAGATCTGGGAGAAGGAAATCGGAGTTGCCCCCGAGAAAATTTTCCGTTTCGGTAAGAAGGATAATTTCTGGGAGCATGGCGCAGGTCCCTGCGGTCCCTGCTCTGAGATCTACTATGATCGTGGTGAAAAATATGGCTGCGGACATGACGATTGTACGGTAGGTTGCGACTGCGACCGCTATATTGAAGTATGGAACAATGTATTTACACAGTTTAACGGCGATGGTAATGGTAATTACACCGAGCTAGAGAATAAGAATATCGACACCGGTATGGGACTTGAGAGATTGGCTGCTGTAGTACAGGATGTCAGCTCTATCTTTGATGTGGACACGATGAAGGCAATCCGTGATAAGGTATGTGAGCTTGCTCATACCCAGTATCAGACAGATGCGAAAAAGGATGTCTCCATCCGTAAGATTACGGATCATGTTCGTTCGACTACCTTTATGGCTTCCGACGGCGTGATTCCTTCCAATGAAGGCAGAGGCTATGTATTCCGAAGATTATTACGTGGTGCGGCACGTCATGGAAGATTACTTGGTATTGAAGGAAACTTTATGGCCAAGCTTGCCAAGGTTGTAATCGAAGAGCATAAAGATGGTTATCCGGAGCTTGAGGAGAAGAAGGAATATATCTTAAAGCTTCTTTCCATTGAAGAAGATAAGTTTAACAAGACAATTGATCAGGGCTTAAGCATCCTTGCTGATATGGAAAAGGATCTGGAGAAGAATCATCAGAAGGTTCTGAACGGTGAGGACGTTTTCCGCTTATACGATACTTACGGTTTCCCGATCGACTTAACCAAAGAGATTCTGGAAGAAAAGGGCTTTGAGGTAGATGAACAGGGCTTTAGGGCAGCGATGGAGGTACAGAGAGTTACGGCCAGAAATGCTCGTTCCGCAACCAATTATATGGGTGCGGAGGAGACAGTGTACCAGCAGATTGATGCAGGCATTACTTCCTCCTTTGTAGGCTATGATAATCTTACCTACACCTCTGAGATCACTGTATTAACGACAGAAACTGAAATAACCGAGGAATTGGTAGCCGGACAGAAGGGCACGATCTTGGTAAAGGAAACACCTTTTTATGCAACCAGCGGTGGACAGGCTGCCGATACCGGTATAATTATGACCAAGGACGCTGAATTTGAAGTAGAGGATACGATCAAATTACAGGGTGGAAAGATCGGACATGTCGGTGCCGTAACAAAGGGTATCCTGAAGGTAAAGGATCAGGTTACTTTACAGGTAAACACCACTCAAAGAGCAGCAACCGCGAAGAATCACAGTGCAACTCACTTATTGCAGAAGGCACTTCGTACAGTACTTGGTACGCATGTTGAGCAGGCTGGTTCCATGGTCAGCGAAGATCGTCTACGTTTTGACTTTACCCATTTCTCGGCACTTTCTGCAGAGGAATTAAAGAAAGTGGAAGCAATGGTAAATGAGCAGATTACGAACGCACTTCCGGTCAATACCAGAATCATGAACATCGACGAAGCGAAGAAGGAAGGCGCGATGGCATTATTCGGTGAGAAGTATGCCAGTGATGTCCGTGTCGTTTCCATGGGTGATTACAGTAAGGAGCTTTGCGGCGGTACTCATGTTGCGAATACCGGAGTGATTACGGTATTTAAGATATTGACAGAGACAGGAATCGCAGCTGGCGTAAGAAGAATCGAAGCTTTAACCGGCAACGGTGTATTTGCATATTACAATGAACTGGAGAATGAACTGAATGCAGCAGCAAAAGCAGCGAAGACTGAGCCTTCCCAGTTGACAAATAAAATTGAGAATTATCTGGAAGAAATCAAAGCATTAAAATCTGAAAACGAGAAGCTGAAGAGTAAGCTTGCGAACAACTCCCTGGGTGACGTTATGAATCAGGTGGTGGAGGTTAAGGGCGTGAAGCTCTTGGCTGTAAAGCTTGCGGATGTTGATATGAATGAGCTTCGTAATCTGGGTGACCAGTTAAAGGAGAAATTAGGGGAGGGCGTTATCCTTTTAGCTTCCGCGATGGCACCGGACAAGGTAAATCTTCTTGCAATGGCTACCGATGGTGCTATGGCTAAAGGTGCTCATGCAGGCAATATGATCAAGGAGCTCGCAGCAATTGTTGGCGGCGGTGGCGGCGGAAGACCCAACATGGCTCAGGCCGGTGGCAAGAATGCTGCAGGAATTGATTTTGTGATTTCTAAGTCGCAGGATGTGTTGGGTAATCAGATTAAATAGTATTAATTAAAATTTTACTTCCATATATTTATGTATTTCGATTGTGTTCAAAAAAAGCTAGTCGGGAAATAATAATTGGACAAAGGTATCAAATTCACCGCAAAACCATAAACACTACAAAACAATCGGAAATGGGCATAAAAATCAGAAGTTTGCTTGTATGTTAATTGGTAGTATCCGGTAATCATACCGGTGTTTTTGACACTTTCAACATTATTTTAGAAAACTCAATCTATGGAAAAAGCATATTAATACAAAAATAGGTTGACGAAATTGAAAAATATGCTATAATCATTTTAGTGCTATTCAAAAAATACCCAAACAGTTGTCTACGCACAATACACAACTGGAGGGAGGTTAGGTGTGAGAATATGTCAAATGTAATTGTAAAAGACAATGAAACATTAGATAGTGCTCTCCGCAGATTCAAAAGAAACTGCGCGAAGGCTGGTATCCAACAGGAGATCCGTAAGAGGGAGCATTATGAGAAGCCCAGCGTAAGACGTAAGAAAAAGTCTGAAGC
>JAEZLZ010000121.1 GCA_023415055.1 Bacillota bacterium
GACTAACACAGAGAAAGAGGTTCTTGCCGTAGCCAATTCCGTCTGGGTATATCTGGACACTATTACACAGAAGCCCGTTCGGATACCGGCTGATCTGAATGGCTATACGATAGAGCCCCCGTATCCGATGGAGCATGCGGATCGCAAGATTGATACCGAGGGCGCCAGCGAGCCGCAGTTACCTCTTATTGTGGTAAAATCAAACATTGACTCGTATAATCATGTTAACAATGGGCAATACATTAAAATGGCGGAACAATACCTCCCAGATAATTTTATGATCTGCTCCATGCGGGTAGAATACCGGATGCAGGCAATCATCGGAGATTGTATCATACCAAAGATAATTAAGGAAGAGGACGGATACCGTATCCTGTTAGATTCAATTAACGAAAAGCCATATTCCATAGTTGAATTCAAAGGAAAACACTTGTCCTAAGGATAGAAAGAAAGGATAACGATTATGATAGAATTAGGAAAATATCAAACCCTCGAAGTGGTGAAGAAAACCGACTTCGGTATGTATTTAAGTTCGGAAGGCAAAGACTCCAAGCATACTATATTGCTTCCGATCAAGGAAGTTCCGGAGGGCTGCGCAGTAGGCGATGAACTAGAGGTATTCATATACAAAGATTCCGAAGACCGTGAGATTGCGACAACAGCTCAGGTTCCGGTTACTCTTGGCGGATTGGCTGTTCTGAAGGTAAAAGAAGTCTCTACGGTAGGCGCTTTCTTAGATTGGGGCCTGATGAAGGATCTTATGCTTCCGTTCAAGGAGCAAACCAGAAAGGTGGAAGAAGGAGATTCGGTTCTTATCTCACTCTATGTCGATAAGAGCAGTCGACTCTGTGCAACCATGAAGGTATATGATTTACTATCTAAGTCATCTCCTTACAAGAAAAATGATTTTGTCACCGGCATCGTCTATGATGAGATCGAATCCTTTGGTATCTTTGTTGCAGTGGATAACAAATATTCCGGAATGCTTCCCAAAAACGAGATATTCTCTCCGATAAAGGTTGGAGATACCGTGAAAGCAAGGGTAATCAATGTCCGTGAAGACGGCAAATTAACCCTTAGTCTAAGAGAAAAATCCCATGTTCAGATGGATATGGATTCTGACATGATTATGAAGAAGTTAGCAGTTTCCGGGGGGTCTCTTCCCTTTAATGACGAGTCAGATCCAGAGGTAATAAAGCAGGAGTTCAAAATCAGTAAAAATGCCTTTAAGAGAGCAATCGGGAAATTGTATAAGGAAGGTACCATTCAGATAACAGAGGTAGGTATCGAGCTATCAAAATAAAACTCTCAATTTAAAGAATATTTTTGAATAGTATTTTATAAAAGAGGCTATTTCTTACGTTTTTCATATATTAGGTGAATTCATATTAATCTCGCCTAAATTATGTTGACGTTTTGAAATAGCCTCTTATCCATATTAGTTATCCAGAAACCGCATTCTTGGATTTTCTTTTAGATCTTTCAATTTTTGTGGAGTCTGAGTTTTTTCTGAATACAGATTCGTAAGCCCCTTAGCAAGCTTCTCTTTACAGGATTTACAAAAGCGGCCAGTCTTTATCGTAACTCCACAGCTCTCACATTCCAGACCAATCATCGAATCCTCAGCAAAAGCAAGTCTTTCTTCACGTATCCACTGCCTAATCTGCGCTATAGGAACATCTAATTTTTCCGAAACCTCTTGTATCCCAACACGAGGGTGATCATAAACATACTCCTTTACGACATCAAACTTAGCATCCAATGCCTGCATACAAGTCGGACACAATGGTGGTCCTGATAAATAATTAAATAATTTGCCGCAGCCTTTACAGTTTCTAACTTCCATACCTTATCCTCCTAGTAACCTTTTCCTATGCATAATACAACAAAATACACTTCTTTGATCCCACAGGATTTTAAGCTAATCGTACAAGCCTCTATAGTACTGCCCGTGGTATAAATGTCATCCACAAGCAAAACTCTTTTTAATCCAGTCAACTTGCAATCCTTAAACCGTTCATTGACCTTGAAGGCCTCCGATAGATTAAACAGTCTTTCTTTATCTCCTAGCTTCTTCTGAGGAAGTGTTTTCTTACTTCTGATCAGTAGCTTTGTGATAACCGGTATCTGCAGCTTTCTTCCGATTCCTTTTGCTAAAAGTTCTGCTTGATTATACCCTCGTTCCAGATACTTGCTTTTATGAAGTGGTACCGGAATAATTGCATCCACAGACAGCTTTTGAAGATGCTTAGCATAAACCCGAATTAGCTCTTGGATATAAAAGTGGCTATATTCCTTCTTATTACGATATTTAAAGTTTGCGATGGAATTCTTCATCGCTTCGTTATAAACCCAGACCGCAAATCCTTTTTCATAGTGATGCTTCTTACGTTCACAATCACTGCAATACTCCTGTTCTTCTACTGCAATGGGTTTACCGCAGCGCATGCAGAACGGTTCGTTTACATAGACCAGCTTCTCTCGGCAGGTATAGCATATCATTTGCTCCTTGGGAAGGACGATCTCTTCACAAATTGGGCATCGGACTGGATAGATCATATCAAGTAGTGTCTGAAGCAAGCTCGTATCCTCTATTATGCAAACAGCTTGACAGGATAGTCACCCTGATCAATCAATGCACGAATTGATTTCACTACGGTTTCCTTATCTTCCTTATAGGTCACACCAAACCAGCGATCTGCCGTCCTCAGTACGATTACTTCTGCTTTGTCTTGTTTCACCAACTCACCGACGACCGTAGGAAGGAGATATTCCTTCTTAAGCTCATTCTCACCAAGACCGGACAAAAAGCTTACAAAACCGGTCTCCAGAGCAGAAAACAGTCCCGGATTAAAGCCCCACATATTCATTGATACAACACTATTCAAATCAATCGTAATATCTTCTCCTGCAGCATTCTTGGCATTTGCGTGATCAGAAGCTGGTACGATTCCCGAAGTTTCTACGATATCAACAAGAACTCCCTGCTCATTCACTCTGCAGACACCTCTGGTAACAGCACCGTTTTCACTTAAGGTGTTTCCTAAGATAAAACCTGCCATACAATATTGGTTTGACTGATTGGACGAGTCGTTCAGAAAGCGATTAACGATTCGAAAGGCTTCCTTTCCATAATAATCATCTGCATTTATGACAGCGAAGGGTTCCTTTACAACATCCTTACAGCAAAGCACTGCCTGTCCCGTTCCCCAGGGCTTTGTTCTATCCGCGGGCTTGGTAAAGCCCTCCGGCAGTGCATCCAGCTCTTGAAATACATATTCTACTTTAATAAGTTTCTCGATGCGATTTCCGATGATTTCTTTAAAATCCTTCTCCAAATCTTTACGAATGATGAAAACCACCTTATTAAAGCCTGCCTTTATAGCATCGAAGATAGAGTAATCCATGATAATCTCGCCGCTCGGTCCGACCGGTTCCAACTGCTTAATACCACCGTACCGACTTCCCATTCCTGCTGCCATAATCACTAAAGTTGTATCCGCCAAAATTAATCGCCTCCTATACCAAATTTACAAAATACTTTTATTAAAATTATTATATATCATGAACAAAAGCAGTTCATAATCTTTCACTCCGATCACATATCTTCAATTAAACTTGAGATATGTTCACTACGTTATTATATCTTATTTTACCAAAAAATGCACTACAAAGTTATGATATGCGGTCTGCACCCCATAAACTACCCTGTTTTAAGCATACTTACTCGATGGTGCTACCTTAATTCTCGGATTCTCTCGCATAAGCCGGAGAAGCGATTCTGTTCATTCTTATTATCAATCATAAACTGAAGCATCGTATCGCTACCTACAATCGTGACACAGCTCTTTGCTCTGGTCACTGCAGTATATAAAAGATTCCGGTTAAACAAAAGTCTTGGTCCATCCAAAATCGGTAGGATGACAGCTGGATACTCGCTGCCTTGAGACTTATGAATGGTAACTGCATATGCAAGCTCCAATTCATCCAGCTGGTTGAAGCTATAATCCACCACCCGATTGTCATCAAATTCAACCAGCATATGCTCCGAGAAAAGATTGATCTCTTTTATCTCTCCTGCATCACCGTTAAATACGCCAGTGCCTGTCTGTGTGGTAATTCCGATCTTACTCTTAATTTCCCAAGCTATCTGATAATTATTCTTGATCTGCATAATTTTATCGCCTTCACGAAAAATCGTCTCATGATATTCCTTTTCACGCTTCTCCTTTGCCGGTGGATTTAGTGCTTGCTGAAGAATCTGGTTGAGACGTTCCACACCAAGTTCACCTTTCCTCATCGGAGTGAGTACTTGAATATCAAACGGAGTCGCATTTACATAATTGGGGAGTTTATTTTTGATCAGATTAATCATGACTGCGGCAATTACATTTGCCTCCTCCCTTTTTAGGAAAAAGAAGTCCTTGCTCTTGTTATCAAGCCTGATATGCTCACCGTCATTGATCTTATGGGCATTTACAATAATATCACTGTCGGTGGCCTGACGGAATATCTTCGTCAGCTTAACCACATTAAAGCTATGGCTGTTAATGATATCCCTTAACACATTTCCCGGTCCTACACTCGGAAGCTGATTCACATCGCCTACCAATATTAATCTGGTTCCGACAGATACTGCCTTAAGAAGTGCATGCATTAAGCTGATGTCCACCATGGACATTTCATCGATAATCAATACATCGGTCTCCAAGGGGTTGAGTTCGTTGCGTTCAAAGTTAAATTTATTTTCCTGATCCTCCATCATCTTTGACAGCTCCAATAAACGATGGATTGTTTTTGCTTCATACCCTGTAGTTTCTGTCATTCGTTTGGCAGCACGTCCTGTCGGGGCTGCTAAGAGAATATCAAGACCTTCGGATTCAAAGAATTTGATTATCGTATTAATAATCGTGGTCTTACCGGTTCCCGGACCGCCGGTGACGATTAGCAAACCGTTTCCTGCTGCCTCCGTAACTGCAGTTCTTTGCTGCTCCTCTAGCTCGATCTTGAACTGTTCTTCGATCGCGGTCACTCTCTTTCGAACTGTCTCGGGACGAACCTCATAACGGATGTTCAGGTCGTGGAGCATCCTCGCAACATTTAACTCCATATAGTAATAAACGGCGGAATAAATATGCTTCTCTTCACCCATATCCCTTATCATAATTTTCTTCTCCAGAGAAAGGGATGTGAGCTGCCGGTGAATGGAATCCTCATCTGCAAGCAAAAGTGACTTACCTCTTTGCAAGAGCTCGTATTCCGGGAGGTAAACATGTCCCTCCGCTCCGGCTTGAAGCAGGGTATACATGATCCCTGCCTTAATACGATAATCCGAATCTGTTCCAATGCCGATCCTTCTTGCTATATCATCCGCTGTCTTAAAGCCTACGCCCGAGATATCCTCAGCAAGCCGATATGGATTTTCTTTTAATATATCATACATTCTCTGACCATATTCGGTATAAATCTTTACTGCCAGATTACCCGAGATATTGTATTGCTGAAGAAACAGCATCGCACTTCGCATATCACGCTTCTCCTCAAACTGACAATAAATCTCCCTTGCCATTCGGGCACTAATTCCCTTGATCTCAGAAAGACGCTCCGGTTCCTCTTCAATGATACGAAAGGTATCCTCTTTAAAACGCTTCACAATTCTTCCTGCGAGTGCCTCACCGATTCCTTTGATCGCACCGGAGCTCAGATACCGTTCTATGGAATACAGGTCCTCCGGCTCCTTTAAATCATAGGCTTCAATAATAAATTGTTGTCCATAAACCGGATGATCGGTATAATCTCCTGTGAGCTGTACAAACTCTCCTTCACTGATAAAAGGGAAGGTTCCCACACAGGTCAGCTCTTCCTCCTCTGCATGAAGGCTTAATACCGTATAACCATTTTCATCATTGCGAAAAATGATCCTCGCAATATATCCTTCCAAGATCTCTGACATGCTTCCCTCCTAAAGTGTTTAAAAGATAAGAAAATGTCATTCCAACCTCATCCCAGGAACGTGGATTCAGTATGAAATGACATGATTGGTCTTCTTATATTATGTAATTACGCGTTACGTTTCATAGATTCATAAAGCATCTGAGCAATTCCGATACTTCCGTTTTCCGTAGCTTTTTCCGCATATTCCTCATAAAGCTGATCGCCAAACTGAGCGAGGTAATCATTTTCTTCCTCTTCATCCTTCATTACGGTCTTCTCCATCCCTTTAAACACCTGTTCTAAGAGATAGGATTCGAAGGACTTACAGGCATCCATTAATTCTTCATCCGTCGCGTTCTCGCTATTCTTTAACGCAGCCTCTAACCCGGAGGCTTTTGAAGATTGTTTTAAATAGTTCGCGGATATAGAATTGATTGAATTTGATCCAATTGACATATCCATCTTATCTCCTATTCCCGGATGAAACAGCATCCGTCTGGAAATATTCCAATTATCATTATCTCAGATTATTCGCCTGTTGAAGCATCTCATCCGAGGCGGTGATAATCTTCGAATTCATCTCATAAGCACGCTGAGCAACGATCAGGTTAACCATCTCATCTACAGCCTGAACATTGGAGCTTTCCAGATATCCCTGACGAATTCTGCTCTGTGTCAAAGCGGCATCCGTTGACTCGAGACGTGCTGCCCCAGAGGCATCCGTTTCCCTCAGTAAACTGTTGGAGCCTTTATCAAGGCCGGAAGGATTATTAAACTGAGCTACTCCAATCTTAATTCCGATCGGCGATGCTGAACCGGTTTCATCCGGATAACAAAGTTCACCCTGTTCGTTGATTGTGATATCGGTTGCCGTATACTGATCCTCGATGACAATGGGCTGCATCTCAGTATCGAGTACAGGATTGCCATCGGAGTTAGCCAGTGTAACACCGGTTGGTCCTACGGTTAATCGGAAGGAACCATTTCTAGTGTAAGCCGTTCCCCCATCCTGTGTCTGTACCATGAAGAAACCGCTGCCTTCCAGAGCAAGATCGAAATCATTGCCTGTCTCGGTTAAGGTTCCCTGTGTATATTGCGAAGTGATTGCAGAATTACGTACCCCAAGACCTACCTGAAGACCATAGGGCTTCGCGTCTCCGTTATTATCCGTAGACTGTTCCTGTATCGTCTGATACAGAAGTGATTTGAATTCTGCTGCTTCCTTTTTGAAACCAACAGTATTAATATTGGCCAGATTATTCGAAATTGTGTCCACATTGGTCTGCTGTGAAATCATACCGGACGCTGCCGTCCACAAGGATCTCATCATATGCAATTCCTCCTATTAATTATCCTGAGAATCATCTTAAACTTTACCTACAGAATTTGCAGCAAGCTCCAATGTACCATCAATTGATTTTATTATCTTCTGATTTGCTTCATAGGCTCTGGTAATGGCGATCATCTCAACCATCTCGGATACTACGTTAACATTGGACTGCTCTGTAAAACCTTGTCTCACCAAAGCCTTGCCGGCGGTCTCAGTTGCGCCTTCCAAAGCCTTGTATCTTGTATCTCCCTGCTTGGTTAAGTAATCGTAATTATCAAAATCTACAATTTGGAGTGTGTCAACATAAACACCATCTGCATATACTCCACCGGTTGTATCGACAACAACCGCTGCCGCATCGGTGGGTATCTGAAGCTCTCCGCCCTCACCCATCAGGTGATTTCCATCCTCGTCCACGATGTAACCATCCTTGGTCATGGTAAATGAACCATTTCGTGTGTATTCGTTACTAACATTACCTGCTTTATCCGCTACTGAAATTGTAAAGAAGCCCTTGCCCTCTAATGCTAAATCATAGGTATTGGAGGTCTGTCTTAAAGAGCCTTGTCCATAATCGGTGTATACCTCTCCGAGCTTAACCCCCAGACTCATATTTCCAATCGGACGGTCATTAAACGCTTCTGAGGCGTCCTTAATTTTTAGAGTCAACATCTCATCAAAGGCCTGGCTTGTTACACTTTCTTCTTTATAGCCTACGGTAGCCGAATTTGCAAGATTATTTGCGATGATATCCAGCCTTTTTTGCTCATTAGACATGCCGGTATAAGCTGTATACAATCCCTTTACCATACCATCAACCTCTTTCCCGCAATACAAAAACCTATAGTATCATTTGTTTGAGCCTATGTGTACTTACACACACTAAAGATATAGGCACTATATTACTTGCCCGTAAAAACAAGGAGTGCGCACCTTTATGCGTACTTCCTAGTTCTTAGTCTCTTTTACCTGCTAAGAATTCCACAAACTTACCGGTGCCAATAGCAACTGCCGTCATCGGATCCTCTGCAGTCATTGTGGTGATCCCGGTCTTCTCTTCAATTAATTCTTCCAGTCCATATAATAAGCATCCACCGCCGGTTAATACGATTCCTCTGTCAGCGATATCTGCTGCAAGCTCCGGGGGGGTCTTCTCAAGAACACTGTGAACCGCCTCAACGATCTGGGAGGTAGTCTCCTTCAATGCTTCCTCGGTCTCTTCGGAAGTAACTGCAATGGTCTTCGGTAAGCCGGTTACCAGGTTACGTCCTCTGACCTCCATCGATACAGATTCCGGTCTGCGGAATGCAGAACCGATCTTTATTTTAATATCTTCTGCGGTTCTTTCACCAATTAGAAGATTATGCTTCTTTCTCATATAACGTACAATGGCATCATCGAAATCATCACCGGCAATCTTTACTGAAGTACTGACTACCGTACCTCCCAATGAGATAACTGCGATATCCGTTGTACCGCCACCGATATCAACGATCATATTGCCACAGGGTCTGGAGATATCTATACCTGCACCGATCGCCGCTGCAATAGGCTCCTCGATAATATGCACATCTCTGGCACCTGCCGCATAGGTAGCATCCTCAACCGCCTTCTTCTCAACCTCGGTTACTCCGCTGGGAACACAGACGCTGATAATCGGTTTACGGAATCTCTGTCTGCCGACTGCCTTCTGAATAAAATATTTAAGCATCTTCTCTGTTACTGTATAATCAGAAATAACACCCTGTCTTAACGGACGAACCGCTACAATATTACCGGGTGTTCTACCAAGCATTAACCTTGCTTCTTCTCCGATTGCCTTAATCTTATTGGAGTCTCTGTCAAAAGCCACTACCGAAGGCTCCTTTAATACAACTCCCTTACCTTTTATATAAACTAAAACGCTGGCTGTTCCTAAATCGATACCGATATCACTACCTAACATAATTACTCCTTTCCTTATCATGAAATCTCATGAACAAGCGACTTTCCTCTTATTATTGATCCCGACGAATTCGAGACTACTTCGTATATTAATTATTCTATCTTATATTTTTTTCCAATCTTCGGCAACTTAAACATACACGAATATATTATATACGCTTTCCCAATATTTTTCAAAGGTTATTTTAAAAACTTTAGCCCTAGGCTGTGCCAGATTATCGATAAAACAAGGGTTGAGGAATAATCGCAAATAACTTATAATAATTCTTAGCATCTCTGGTGACGAAATATGATTTTTACTGCAAACCTTGAAAAGGAGATTTCCATGAACGAAAAGGCATCTGTTATGAAAAAGGAAATACGAGCTATTGCATCTTATCAAGCATTAATGATCAGCAGATGGTTCTTATCCTCTGCATTGCTGATCACAACTCTTTATCTGGGAATATTAAGATTCCCAGTAACACCGTTATATATTCTTCTGTTTTTGAATACTCTTCCTGCCATAATTTCTTATGCAGTGATTGATTATAGTAGGAAGAGTCAAAATATTTTATTACAAAATATCAGAAAGGACGATTCCTTTCTGCTCGGAACCATAAAAAAGAAGTATAATTATACGAAGCTTCGCTACACATCCAATTCCGTCTCCTACCTTGTCGCAATCGTATTTATTGGACTATGGCAATACAATTACAGTTCGTACTATTATATTCCCCGCTATCTAAAGAGTCTGCCTTTCTTTATTCTAGCAGTCAGCCTCATGGTAAGACTTACCGGGATACTATTTTATCAGCTGAAGCTTCATTATGATCTCTCTCATAATAGAGTATGATACATTACTATAGTAATATATCGGCATATTCTAATAAAGTTATGAGTAATTCCACAAGAAAATCACTCTACTAATCCATTTTATTCACTTCTGAGAGCATCAATCGGATTCAGCTTTGCCGCCTTACGTGCCGGTAGGTATCCAAACAGTATACCTATTCCTACAGAAACACAAAATGCAGAGACCATGCTACTTGTCGTAGGCATAGCATGGATCTTGAGAAGCTTACCTCCTTCTATCGTCAGAACCGTCCCTAATGCGATTCCAAGAGCTCCTCCGATGGTACTCGTTACCCCCGCCTCAAGTACAAACTGGCGCATAATATCCCTGTGTTTCGCACCCAAGGATTTACGAATACCAATCTCCTTGATCCTCTCGGATACAGAAACCAACATAATATTCATAATTCCGACACCTGCTACCACTAAAGATATTCCTGCGATTCCTGCGATCATCGAAGTCAAAATTGACATTTCGCTGTCAATTGCTTTTAGCATATCAACCATATTCGTTGCTGAATATGCCTTGGTATCACGGAAAGTATTAAAGAGATATTCTTTTATTTTGTCTGTCTCGATTGACACCTGCGACCGGTCCTTGATAAAGAATTCATAGGAGCTTACACTGCCATAGCCATACAGTCTGGCAGCTGTCGTATAGGGAATATAGATGCAATTATCCGAAGACCATTCCGAAGAATCGGAGGATGCCTTCAGAACACCAATAATCGTAAGCTCCTCACCGTCAAGACGCAGCGTATCTCCCTGCCTTGCACTTCCTCCAAATAGTCTTTGATTAATATAACTTCCTATCACACACACTTTCTGCTGTGTATACATGTCGGAATAAGTAAAAGTGCGCCCCGTCTCTGCTTTCTTTCCCACCAAATTAAGGTAATACTCATCAATCCCTCTCATAGTAGAGTTTTCTACCTTTTCTACATTTTTATAAATGATTCCTTGAAAGTATACGGTTGGAGTTACTCCCTTGATTGCACTTTGATGCTCCTTCGCATACTGATACATGTCTTTTTCCGTAAGCATCATATTTCCGTTTCTGCCCTTTATGGAGACACTGACATTATTGATTCCCATATCAGCATAGGAATCCAGCATACTCGTATAAAAACCCTGCATGAGGCTGACCAGCAGAATTACGGATGCTACTCCGATAATCATACCCAGCATGGTTAAAAAGGACCTCATACGGTTTTTGATAATATTAGTCCATACTATTTTCATCGTCTGCCATATTGTCATGTTTATACTCCTTTGCATCGCCGTCAAAGACGATGCTTCCGTCTGATATTTGTATAATCCGCTCTGCTTCCGATGCGATGGAACGGTCGTGCGTAATCAAAATAATGGTATTGCCCTCTTTATGCAATTGGTGTAGAATTTCGATCACTTCCTTGCTGGTCTTAGAATCCAAAGCCCCTGTCGGCTCATCAGCAAGAATAATGGAAGGTCTTCCTGCTAAGGCTCTGGCAATGGAGGCTCTCTGTTGCTGCCCACCGGACAATTGATTTGGATAGTTTTTATATTTATTTTCTAATCCGACCTTTTTTAATACTTCCATCGATCTTTTTTTACGTTCTCTCTCTCCCACTCTTGCATAGAGCAGCGGAAGAGCCACATTATCCATGATATTCTGCTTCGGCAATAGATTATACTGTTGGAATATAAAGCCGATCGTCTTATTGCGAATATCCGCCAGATCATCTCCCTTTAATTTACTCACATCCTTACCTTCCAGAAAATACTGCCCGCTGGTCGGTGTATCAAGTGCCCCGATGATATTCATAATGGTCGACTTTCCGCTTCCCGATTTACCGATAATAGCTACCATCTCACCCCGGTAAATCGTCATATTGATTCCGTTATTCGCCTTAATTTCCGAATCGCCCATGTTATAGATCTTATAAAGATCGATCAACTCAATCAATGCTTCTTTTTCCATGAATCCTCCTATTACTCCGTTACGACCATGCCGCCGGTTTCCATCGAATCCATGCCAGTATCAAAAGGTACATATACGGTATCGCCTTCTTTAAGTCCATCCTTAATTTCTACACTGCTTCCGTCATTAATTCCAATCTGAACCTGGACTGCTTTAAACCCGTCCGGTATCCCGGAACCCTCCTCGGCAACAGCGCCTTCCGATTGTAGATAGACCAGGTTATCTCTTTGCAGAGCGGTGCTGGGTATCGTAAGGACATGATCCGCTTCTTCAATTACTATCTTACCGGTTACATTCATACCGGGCATAAGATTTCTATAATCCTTAACCTCTACTGTGACCGGATAGGAGGTAACTCCGCTATTGGTATTTCCTTTTAAGCTGATTTTCTCAATGATACCTTCAAATGTATCATCGGGGAAAGCTTCGGTCTTGATTGACACCTTCTGACCTACCTTAAGGCTGCTAACCTGCAGCTCGTCAATATTCATGGCAAAGGTCAGATAGGTCATATCATAGATAATCGCCATTGGTCCTGCCTGAGCATCAACTGCCGGATCAATCGTATCTCCCTGTTTTTTGTTTTTTGTGATCACCTTGCCCGCTATCGGAGCTGTAATTGTATATTGCTTCATCTGGTTTTTCTGTGTCTCCAGGTTCAGCTCAGCTTCTCGAATGCTTAAATCTGTACTTTCAATTTGCATACCCAAATCCTTAGAGGATAAGGAAAGAATTGCTTCCCCTTTCTCGATCCATTGGCCTTCCTTACTCGTTATCCGGTCAATTCTGCCGGAGGCTTCCGCTACCAATGTCACCTCTGTTGCAGGCCGAAAGGTTCCCGTACTACTGCAGGTGATATCAGAAACTGTAGCTTCTGCCTGAGTTCCGGACTTAATTCCCCCGGTATTTTTCACACGAATGGTAACTTTTTTCACAAGGACACCACCATCGATAACCTCCTCCATGGCACTGACTTCGGTTACCTTTCCTTCCAGATTCTCGCCGGTTGCCTCCATGGTGACGAGTGCCTTCTTACCGATCCAGGTTTTTTTAGCTTCATAAGAGGGGAACAACAGATCGATGTACATACTATCTCCGTTGTAAATGTCTGCGATCGGTGAACCTGCCTGCAGAGATGATCCTTCCTTGACATATAACTTCTTTATATAACCGCTTTCCATGGATGTAATCTCAAGATCCGACTGTTTGTCAAGATAATCCTCATAAGTAAGCTTTACTTTATCTACGTTGATTTCAGCCGCTTTTATGCTGTTTTCGATCTCGCTGGTGCTGATCTGATATAAGAGCTGGTCCTTTTCGACCGTATCCCCTTCTTCAAAAGGTGCCGAAAGCAGCTCCCCCTTCACCAGCGATTTCACTTCATATTGATCTGCGGGGTTCAAGGTTCCCTTTCCGGAGATCGAAGTCTCTACTCTTCCCATCGTCGCCTGTGCAGTAAAAAAGGGCGCTTTCTCGACGGATGCCTGATTCTTCTGTACAAAATAGAATACGATTACGACCGCTAATATGATTATTACGGCTATTCTAATTATTTTTTTACTGCCTGGTTTTTTAAAAGTGATCTTTTTCATCTGTCCCGATCCTTTCATTATTTAGTCACTAGGATAACATGGATCGGTCCCTGCCAATTTTCCATATATCCGTCTATATTGTAGCTGCCACCAATGGGCAGGTTCTCAAAACTGCTCTTATAATACTCTCCGTTCTGGCAGAAAAACACCATTACATCATCTGCAATTTGGTAAACCTCCTCGCCCGTATTCGCTTGTTTTCCATCAATATATTTCAGTCTTACACGGTTTAGGGTTTTCATATCCTTTAAAGTGTTCCCTTCAAATCGAAACGCTTTAGGGCCAGGGTTAACATCCCAGGGCATATCGCCGGGTGAAAGGATGCTTTCTTCACCCAGATCAACGGTTAAACTTATTCCATAGATACCCTTCTCATAATTCGGAAATACTACCTTTTTCAGTAGTCCATATTGATAGAAGGAATCTGTGACATCGCTGAGAATCAAGTCTGTGATTTCCCCAGAGGAATCTACCTTGGCATATATGGCATTGCCGGCACCCCACTTAACATTCTTCATTCTGGCCACTGACAGTTTTGTAAATTTAAGATCCTTGACCTCAATAATCCTTGCATCCTCGGCAAATTTTCTAGTTGTCAAATCCGTTATGCTGTTCGAGGAATAGGCAGCTAGTTTTGTTATTTCAGTCCGTCCATTTACAAAGCTTACTTCGACAAGGGATCCTTTCTCAATTGTTTTATTGTTACATTCCAGATCGAGAACGGTTCCACCCGTTTCCGCTACTTTGATTATTTGCTCTACGCTGCTTTGTTTATTCTCATTGTTCACTACCTTGTTCGTAATATCAAGTACATATCCGGTCAGAGTTACCGACATCTTACTTACTTTACTGATTTCTACTACCTTTCCGTCATATCCGAAGGATAACATTACATTATCCCCCTCTTGAACATCGTTTTCACGAAGTCTTTTTCCCCAACGATTCTCTGTGATATCTCTTAATCCTTCAACCGAAGAGGCACTCGAATTAACCGGCATGCCATCAAGATTATAGGTATTGCCTACTACTATGATGTTCTCCGGCAGTGAGGCAGATGGTGTTACCATGCTTAGGACTCCATAAGCGATTTTACTATATACCCAGACCGTTTTTGCCTCTTTGACAAAATAAATTACATCCGTACTCTTTACATCTGCGTCTGTAATAGTGACTCCGTTTTTATAGATTGTACCCTGGCTTACCTCAAAGCCTAAACTTCCTCTCCAGTCTCCGCCCGCAACCCGAGACTGCATAGGAAGAATATATGCAACTTTATCATCTCTTCCCAGAAGTACTGCGACCATACTATCCTTCTTAATCCCCGTCTCATCCATGACGTCTTTTAGGTCCTCTGGCTTTTCAACGATATAGCTCTTACTCGATACAGTTATTTCCTGCGGCTTTCCATTATTATAGGTTATATTCTCAAGAGAGCCGAAAATTTTATTATCATAAGTCCAAATTGTATTTGATTGCTCCGCAACATATAAAATACTGTAAGCATCCACACTTTCTCTTATAATCTTTGAATTACCATTGAATATTTTATAGGAGGATATATCTTTAGAAAGTCTGTTTTTCCATCCCTCCACGGCCGGAATGGGTCCCTTCGTAGTTTTCTCCAATAATGCCTGATAATCAACCTTACCGTCTGTGTTTACTGAATATCCCCGTGTGACTGCATAAATTTCACCGGATTTATTTTTCGCATTTAATAAATTATAAAATAAATTCTCACAATCTGTTTTCGTCAGCCGCTCTTTCTCCTCACGGTTGATATTCTTATCAATACCCAGCTCCCTGAATTTTTCAAGTCTACTGCCGGATAATTGATTTGCAAAGTCCTGTGATGTATATCCGAGAACAGCAAGAGTTCCATATGCCGCCTCCTTCAGAGTAATTGATTGATTTGGTTTAAACTTCCCCCCTAAATAACCGCTCATATAACCTTTTGCAACTGCCGCTTGGATAAATGCGGCTTTGGAGCTACTTGTTTTTACATCCTGAAATAATCTTGCTGTTTTTGACAGTTTAATTTTACTTGCATTTACCGAAGACTGCACCAGCATCTGTGCGAATTCGGCTCGGGTAACATATTTATGCTCCATAATATTATTACCGTCCGTATCACGCATGATTCCAGTTAAATTAATGGTATCAGCTATTTTTGTCTCTGTTTCCGCTCTTGCTATAACCGGTGAAGCCAAAGAAGCTGCAACAGTAATCAATAAGCAAGCGAGAAGTATCCTAATCGGATGTTTGACTAGTTTCATTTTTTGTAATCCTCCCTTAAGTTGTATCAAGCATTCCATGAAGCAGCTTTATTATTAAATTCTCTGCTGCCGTCATTCTGACTTATATTCATTTCAAACCATTGTATATATTGGATTAAATTGGTTCAATGATATATAACGAGAATTATATAATTAAATATTCAATAAATCTTAAAGAAATCCTTAAGATTATTTAAAGATAGCAATAATTTTAGATTAGAATCAAAAAAGGAAGCAAAGCTTCCTAGTATAATGCTTCGAGTGCGCGGGCTGCGCCCTTTGAAAGCAGCGAACCTTCGGCCCTCATGACTAATGTCACTCGGTCTTGGTCGTAATGTTACAGCTTTAAAGCCTTGCACACCCTCGAACCTGCAAGCAGCTTCGAATGCGCGGGCTGCGCCCTATATAAATAAAAAAGAAAGTCCGATTTAGAGCAAGCTCTATCGGACTTTACTTTTTATTTATGCAAGGCTTTAAAGCCTACGCGACTATTCAATAATTGTAGCTACCTTACCGGAACCTACGGTTCTACCACCCTCACGGATAGCGAAGCCAAGACCCTGCTCCATAGCGATCGGATGAATTAATTCGATGTTCATCTCGATGTTATCGCCAGGCATACACATCTCAACACCTGCAGGTAAGTTACAAACACCAGTAACGTCAGTTGTTCTGAAATAGAACTGAGGTCTGTAGTTGTTGAAGAAAGGAGTATGACGTCCACCTTCTTCTTTTGTTAATACGTAAACCTGAGC
>JAEZLZ010000136.1 GCA_023415055.1 Bacillota bacterium
TGTTTCAACGTTTTAATTTCTATCTTTATAATATAGGTTCGTTATAAGTGAAGGCGGGAACGCAGACCTCACTTCACGCCCCTTGCTTCGCAGGGGGTTCGCTCGGAAAAATCGCCTTGATAGACCACCAGGCGACCAGAGACAAGCTCTTTTTTTCCGAGCCGTTCCGTTCGGTCTGCTCACTTCGTTCATCAGAGGAAAAATTGTTCTTCCCCCTCACTTAAAAGCTTGAGGGGTCACAACAATTTTTAGTTGCCTACGGCAACTTGCATCATCACTAAGCTATTGTATATTTGTATAAAAAGCAAAAACCATTTCATACACAAAGGAGGTGTATTACATGAGAAAATCACATTATATAAGCAAATTAACAAGCAAAGATGCAGATATGTTGAAAGCATTTAGCAGAGTCGGCTACCTTTCTCCAGGCCAATTAAAAGGTAATTTAGGTATAGCAGATAGACGAGTTACTAATTTCGGACGGGACGGTTATATTGAAAAAGTTCCATTTATAGATAAAAAGTCAAGAAATGCAGTCTTTGCATATCGTTTAACTGATAAAGGTAAATCTTTATGCTCTAATCAGCTTCAAATTGAAAGTTTCTATCGAAGTTCTTCAGCTATCCATGACCTTGCATTGGCAGATAAATATTTTACCGTAGAAAAAAACCTTAGAGATAGCTGGATAACTGAGAGCCAGTGGAGAAGTCGTTTTGAAGAGTATTTGAGTGATTTGTACAATAAAGACCACGATAGATGGGAAGAACTGTATGACCTATTGAAAGAAGGTCATATAAGTCCTCCAGATGGTGGGTATGTGTCAAGTGAAGGGGTAGAGATTGCATTGGAAGTAATAACGAGCAGTTACGGGGAGGCTGAGATTATAGCAAAGGAGAATTTTGTACAGACACTTGAAGTAGTTTATAACCAGATAAGAGTTTAGATTGGAGGATATAAAGATGATGACAAATAGGGATAAAGAGGAGGCTTGTAAAACGTTTGAGAGCTATCTAAAGCTAATATATTGGTTTGGACATGGAATTATGATGTCAATTCATGTTCAGCAGTATATGGAGCGATTGGAAGGTAAAAATAAGACACAGGTATGGAGAGATATACGGAAACTACAATCAGCCGAACTATTGGATGTTTGTAAAATATTTAATAATAACTATGTAAAGCTTAAAAAATATACTTTGCGATTCCTGATGGATAAAGAAAGTTCCAAGAATACAAAGTCGATTAAAGTAGGTTTTACTGCGATAAAGAGGTCAGCATTCATTAATGAATTTATATTAAGGTATCCGTTAAAAGCTGAAAACATAGATGATATAATTAACTATTATCATTCCAATACCACATTAATAAATAAGGACAAACAGAATACAGCTATTTTAAACAGGTTTGAAAAAGGAAGTATTGCTATAACAAATGAAATTGAGAACCTGGATGCCTTGGCAGTACAACAGTTGAAGAATTTACAAACTAAAATGCCAGGAACAAAAATTGAAAAACTTAATAGCTTTAATCTGAATAACATGCAGAGTAGACATATTTACATTAGTTCGATAAAGGAGGATGTTGTTAATGTAGTATTTTTAGACCTTAATGACAGTTATAATGCTGTTAAACTTGCAGAAGTATTTGAGGAAGTATATATCTATCTCTCAGGCCTTTTCACTGACAAATTATTTGTGTTCTCTCTCGTTGTATCTGATAAAGATAACGTAATAAGAATTAAAAAACTAACAACACGGATAACAAACGTCTTGATGAGTAAACATCTTTGTGGTTTTTTTAAATTTAAGGTTTTTGACTTAAATATTCGAGCAAAGGTATTTAGTAATATGAAAATCTTGCTCTGACAAGATAGTAATACTATATTATGTATAATAATTTAATAGCAGGGGATAGTAATAAAAAATATTAACTAAATTTTGATGGAGGTCTGTTTTGTATACTCGAAGTAGATTCAAATTAAGAAAAATAATACAACTGAATATAAATTTATATGCCATGGGTTAAGGTCAAAAAATATATATTGACAATAGTCCATGGCTATTTTTTTGTACTTTATAGTAGAACTTTAATTATGATAGAAAGGTTTATAAATATGAGATTAGTTGGTGAGATGATTGAAAAGATAAGGAACGAAAAAGATTTTAAGAATAAATGGTTAGCAGAGAGAGTAGGTGTGAGTCAATCTTCAATTAGTCGATACATTAGTGGTGAAAGAAATATTCAGGGTAAGAATCTTGAAAAATTTAGTAATGAATTTCGGAATTTAGGTGTAGACATAAACACTATAAAGGAGTTTGAGGATGCCTGGTTTAAAGAAAAAAATAGTAAAATATAAAAATTTACAACTATATTTTGCAATAGTTATAAAATATAAAAATTTAATTGAGAAAGTTGTCAATATAAAACTTGTAAATTTATACCTTGAGTTTTATATTAATGACAACAGAATAGATATGGTCGGAACAGAAGTTAATGGTTCACATATTTTGGGCGAAATCACAATAAGAGATTCTGCTACTGATGATTACACAAAAATAACATCAGAAATAGAAAGATTAGTTGATATAATAGCAAGAGATGAGTTTGTAACTATTATTATAATAGCTCCACAGTTTTCAGAATCGGAATTAATTAAAATTACTGATTATATAAAATCCTACAATATTAAAATAATATTTTTAACTTTATCAAATGAATTAGTCACTAAAGTAAAAAATTATAAAAATCCTAAAGATATTAATAAATATTTAGAAGAAAATCTTGAATTATTTTATTTCAAAGAAGAACCACAAACAAACGTAAATAGAGATAAGCCTTACAGAATACAACTTGATGGTCAAATTAAAGGAAATAGCATGGCAAACGGTATTTTGAATGCGTTACAGGAAAATATTAAATGGTATAATCCAATACACACATTTAAAAATTTATATGCTACTAAGAATAAAATTAAAATAGGTACGGGAACTTCAGATATCTTGATTATAATTGATTGCGATATGGAATATGTCGTAAAGTTTGAAGTGAATTTTGGCTCAAGGTATGATGTTTATGGTAGGTTTCTAAATAACATAAACGATATGTCAAAGTATATTGGATATGAGTTACAAACAGGAAACAAGAAGAGTGCATTATATTTTGACATGCCAGTTATTGAGAAAGAAGAGATATTTTGCATAGCTGTTCATGTTGTAGAAAAATTCTTGGAATATCTTCATAATATGTATCAGAAAATGGATTTATAATTATAACCTGTTAATAGATATAGAATGATAATTAATAAGGTAATCTTGAGTACATCTCAATCAGATGGAACCGAGAATATTGTATGCAAAATGTATGCAAATCAAATCGGATATTACGGAACCCTCCTTTCTATGCGGTTTTTGGAAGTGTAAAACAGTTCAAATCTGGTTGTCGCCTTGATTAGAAGAGTCTCTAAACCTTGAAAAATACAAAGGTTTAGAGATTTTTTGTTGTTTAGTTAATGTGGTGCAAGTAGGTGCAAGGCATTTTAGAATTGAAAATGCTTGTATTCTATAGGCTTTTTCATCCAGAATGCTAGTCTAAAATGAGATTTGTCTTGTCATAGGTCTCTGTTCTTTGCAATAGAGCGAAAATACTTTATAAATTCCTTCGTCTTAAGCTGGTTTAGTGGAGTATTCCCTTCCACTCCAAGCTTGACTTCCGGTATCGTTTGCAATAAGCTATTACAATAATAATGAACTGGTATTAAGAAACTTTGATGATGCCGTAGCCGAACATCCAGATTCTCATCTACTGTTTCATTAACGATGTCTTTGGCCATTATGAGGGAGATCAAACTAGGGATATCCACAGGGCATTATGGGAGAAGAAGTCTGGATGATGTAATTGACCAAATGGATGAGACTTTTTCGAAAATGCTGCTACGATTGATTAATGAAAAAGGAAGATCGGATGTTGAGGCGTATAAGAAAGCAAATATTGACCGAAAGCTGTTTTCAAAAATACGAAGTGATAAGGACTATCAGCCGAAGAAAAAAATTACATTAGCGTTTGCAATTGCTCTGGAGTTGTCGTTGGATGTCCGGAGATAGGATGTTTATAAAATATTGAATACATTATAAATTTTTGTATATGTAAAAATAATAGGTTAAGTGATATAATTAGAATATTTCATAATATGATTGAATTTTGAGGGCTTGAACAATGAAGACCTTTAGGACGAGAATGAGCAGATATGGCATTCGCTCGCGAATATTCTTTTTATTTACTATTTTGGTTATACTTCCATATGGCATTTTGACGATAGCGATATTTTCTGAATTTCAGAAATATGCAAATAAGACCTATGGAGATAATATGGTTGACACCTTAACTGCTGTATCGACTCAGGTGAAAGCCAGTATTGAGAAGTATGAGGAAAGTACGATGTCCCTATACTACAATGGTTGTGTAGACTTGCTTTCCGACAATGTTGATGAAGCAGAGGAAGATACAATCGTAGCTGCTTTAGCAGCTATCTGTTATTCATATAATGGCATTAAGTCAGCTTATTTGGAATGTGACGGTAAGGTATATCACAGTTACTTATCCTACTCGAACTTGCTTGATGAGATGAAACCCTACCGACAGGAAATCATTGATGCAGGCGGAAGCAGTAATTGGTATCCGATCAGTAATCTATATGGAAAAGCTAATACCAATCATTATGTCATGGCAAGAACCTTAAATAGCTCTACATATAAGAATATAGGCATTCTATATTTGGTGATTAATGACAGCATGGTAGCAGATGCACTAGACCAGCTGAAAGTGGATAATTCCGTTAAGTATTTGATAAATAAGGAGGGAACGATTTTATATTGCTCCGATAGCAATAAATTTGGGAAACATTTTGAAGTCAATCAGTTAATATCGGATAAGGTCAGTGGATATAAAATCGGAAGTATCAACGGAGAGGACATATTACTGGCGTCGTATCATTTATTTGATCCCGACTGGTATTTTGTAAGTACCATCGCAGTTGATGATATGATGAAATTGCTCACACCCTTAAAAAGAATGATAATTATCATATCTACCATATATTTCCTGTTCCTTTTCAATATGTTATATATGATGCAAAAATATGTTTTTAGGCCATTAAGAGTATTAAAGCACTCTATGGATCAGTTTGCCTCAGGAGATCTGGATATTAAAATGCCTGATATTGCGGTGGGTGAACTTTCAAATCTTTCAAATCACTTTAATAAAATGACATTTGATATAAAAAATCTTATGGAAAATAATGAGAAAGAAGTGAGAGAAAAGAACAATCTAAAAATGCAGACTCTTGTTGCACAATTAACCCCACATTTTATCTATAATGCACTTAATACCATAAAGTGGATGGCGGTGATCAATAAGCAGGATAATATACAGAATCTGACGGATTCCCTGATTCATATTCTAATGAATGCGGCCAGGATTGATGATGAAAATTATACAATAGCAGGTGAGCTGGAATTGATTCGCAATTATGCGGTAATTCAGAAAGCAAGATTTATGAATTTCGATTTGGTAATAGAGGCAGAGGATGAGATGCTGCAATGTAAAATTCACAAATTTTTGTTGCAGCCAGTAGTGGAGAATGCAATTATACATGGATTAGGTAGAGGCAGTATCTGTCACGGAGAGGTACTTGTTAAAATATGGGGAGACACTAATCTGCGAATTCTTATCAAAGATAACGGAATGGGCATGGATGTTGAGCAATGGAGGCAGAACAAATCTGCTGATAATAATCATACGAACATTGGACTGAAAAATATTGAACAGATCATATTGCTGGAATACGGAGCAGAATATGGAATACAGGTTACCAGTATATTGGGAGAGGGAACATCAGTCGACTACACACTGCCCATTATCAGAAAGTGAGGAAATATGATTCGGATTATTATCGTTGATGATGAATTGCTTTCCAGAATCGGAATCCAGTCCTTTATCGACGGAAAGAAGGATATTTCTGTTGACGGAGTCTTCGGTCTGGCATCGGAGGCATTGGAGTTTCTGGATAAGAACCAGATTGATATAGTAATAACAGATATTGAGATGGCAGATATGAATGGGCTGGAATTTATAAAAGAAATCCGGAATAGGAATTTAGCCGATGGAATTATTATATTGAGTTGCCATGATAATTTTGAGTATGCCAGGGAAGCTATTTCTTTAGGAACTGATAGCTATATGATAAAACATAATATTAACGAGAAAGCGCTGCTGGATGAGATCTACCATGTTTATCAAAAGATTTCTGCATTACCCTCCAGAAAAAATATCTCTGTAAATAAAACAGCAGTGCAGATTGAAGAGAACGGAATATATATAATCGGTGTGCTTAAGTTCTTAAATGCATATTCAGGAGATGAAAGGCCTCTGCTCGGAGGTCAGGTGGAAGAGACCATGCTGATACACCTAATTGAAGGAATCGTAAATCAATACCATATGGGGACGTTGTTCGCACCTTATAAGAAGGAGATGTTTATAATTTTTCGCTTCGATACGGATACAAGCCAGCAGGAACGTGCCGCCAAAGTGAGAGATTATGTGCTTGAGCTGAGAAGAAATGTAGAACAGTATATTAATAAATCATTACTTTTTGGAATTAGTCCGGAATTCAGGGATTTAAGAGAAGTTTCCATATGTTATCAAAAGGCTGTTATAGCATCGGAATTTTGCTTTTATGATGAAGATAAATATATTTTTGACAGCTGCCGTACTGACAATTCCGAAATACCAGAGGTAAACTTTGCTGCGGATAATTTCCTGGACGAGGAAGGAATTGGACAGTTTATGGAAGAATTTAATTCCTTTCTCAAAAAATGCAGAGAAAATAGCTGTGATATCAAACTAGTAAAGCAGACTTTAATTCAATATGTCTATGCTCTAGTCTATAAGGTTCTGGACGAATATCGTTTTCATGAAGAATTGAAGAAAAAATGGAATTCCAAATATCAGTTTATACCGGTAATCATGTCTGCTGAGAATATTCATGCATTAAGAATTAATTTAAAATCGGTTATAACCCAGTTCCAGGAAGAGTTATTGGATCAGCTACGAAAGGATGAATTCACGGAAGTGTTCCAGTTTATCAACAGTAATCTATCCTTAAAGCTTACGTTATCGGAAGTGGCGGCTATGAATTGTATGAGTATACCGTCCTTCTGCAAGAAATTCAAGGAAAGAACCGGGATGACACTAGTACAATATATCAACCAGCAAAAAATAGAACGTGTGAAGACATACTTGAAGAATCAAAGCTACTCTCTGGAGCAGATAGCGGAAATGACAGGTTTTACAAATGAAAATTATATGATTCGAGTATTTAAAAAGGTTACCGGACAAACCGTTAAAGATTATCGTTCGGATTGTAACGATATAGGAATGTGAACCTGTTTATAGGATTTTTAATCTATGATGATAGGTCTGATATTAATAATATAATAATTTGAAGGAAAGAGAGAAGTCTGTTTATGGAATATACGGATTTCTCTCTTTATAATATGAGTGTTAATTGATTTTTATTATTCAAATAAAAAGGAGGATTATTATGAAATTAAAGAAAATTGGGGCGGTACTTTTATCTGTTGCTATGATGGGAACTATGCTCGCCGGATGTAATAGCTCCACATCGACTGATACGAATCAGGAGGATACGACAGCGGATGTGACAGAAAGCGCCGATAAAGCAGAAACAACATCCGACAATGCAGTGTCAGGAACTATCACAGTATGGGAGCATGCCTATAGTTTTGAAGACAGTCTCAAGGATGTTATTGCAGGATTTGAAAAGCAATATCCGGATGTGGATGTACAATATGAAATAAAGGACGGTCAGGATTATTACAGTATACTGTCTACCGCAATTCAGTCAGGGGATGGACCGGATCTATTTTGGACTAACGGAACGGCAACCAGCAATATGACCGATTTTGTTACAAATGATGTATGTTATAATCTTACAGATGCAGTTGACTTGAGCCTGTTTGATGAAAACACTCTGAAAATAACTCAGATTGATGGAAAATCATATTCCATTCCTTGGCTGACAATGGACACCAGAACGGTATATTATAATAAAGACTTATTTAGTGAGAACGGCTGGACAGTACCTACAAGCTTTAACGAATTTGAAGCTTTGCTTGAAACTGTAAAGAATGCCGGATATACACCGATTTCTCTGTGTGCAATGGATCCTTATAGTCTCTTATTTGCATTTGAACCAATCCTTTCTGCTTATGATGTAAATTATACTAAGGGTCTTTCTGATTATTCCGTATCTGCAACAGATAAACCGGTGGCAGACACCTTAAATCTGATGCTAGATTGGGCTAATAAGGGCTATTACGGAGATAACTGGCTTGGAGTAGCTGATGGTAATGCACAAATACTTGCATTCACTTCAGGTAAAGCTGCTATGAGTATCTCAGGTTCCTGGGATGCCGCTACGATCAGCCAAAATAATCCGGATTTGAATTTCGGTGCATTTGCGGTACCGGCAGAAGACGGAACAACAGGCCTTGTTGGTACACCGGCAAATGGCTTTTCTGTGAATGCAGCTTCAAAGAATATGGATGCGGCATTGGCATTTGCTAACTATTGCGCAAGTTTAGAAGCACAGACCGTCTGGGTACAGTCTCAGGGTGCTGTTTCGGCTAGTCAGGATATTGAAGCATCTTCTGATATTGCTAAGGAAATCAGTGAGGGTGGAAAAGGTAATATCTACACAAGCTGGCAGAGTGTGTTGGCAAACCATTCAGCCGACGGTACAGCTGCAACAATATGGAGTGAAGATTTCCCTAAAGTTTTCTCTGGAGATTTAACAGTAGATGATTTCTTAAACGAAATTAGTGAAGTAATGAAGTAACAAAATCAACTATAGTTTAAACGATAATAAATGCTGGTTCTTTTTGCTAAGAACCAGCATTTTAGGAGGTTTTTATGAGATGTAAAAGAAAACATTTGCTTTTTATCGCTCCAGGCTTTATCTTTTATACAATTTTTATTATTGTACCTGTTATATACGTTTTGTATCTGAGCTTTTTTGACTGGTCCGGTTTGGGCCCAATGAAATTCGTAGGTATTGATAATTTTAAAACACTATTCACAGATTCACGAATAGCCCCTACCTTTTTGCGGGCTGTTTTAAATAATTTAAAATATCTTTTATGCGTCTGGTTTGTTATTACACCACTTCAGTATATCTTAGCTTACATATTTTACATTAAGATCCCACTGTATAAATATATTAAATTTATGGTGTTTTTACCCTATGTAATCAGCTCGACGATAGTTAGCTTTTTTGCAACCCTTATCTTTGATCCAAATATAGGATATCTGAATAATATTCTGGATAAAATCGGGTTAAGTGGCGGTGCATGGTTCGGCGATCCGAAATGGGCGTTTAAACTGATGATCATCATGATTATCTGGCAGAGTGCCGGTTCGGGTATTATGATATTCTATTCTAACTTAATGGACATTCCTCAGGAAACCATGGAAGCCTGCCGGATTGACGGATGTAATGAGCGCCAAAGATTTATCCATATATTGCTTCCTATGTCACTTCCTGCCTGTGCTTCTATCATAACTATGAGTACAATTTGGGCGCTTGCTATTTTTGATATGCCATTTATTCTGGGCGGATCAAACGGAGGTGTGAGCAATTCTCTGGATTTTGTAAATTTGGTATTTTACCGCTATACTTTCGGAAGCGCATTAAATGGAAAATCAGATCTGGGATTCGGTGCTTCCATATGCGTTATTATGTTTATCACAATGTTCGTGATTGCTGCCGTACAGAATAAAATACTATCCAAATTTGAATATGAAAACTAGGAGGCAAGCTATATGAAAAAAAAGGCATCAGAGCATGAGATTCTGTCTCCGTCAGCGAAAATAATGCGTTGGATTTTAACAATTCTATTAGTAATCTATACTTGTTTTACATTTTTTGTATTATTAGTGACTTTCATCGATTCGTTTAAAACAAAAAGTGATCTGATTACGAATTTTACCGGCTTACCAAAGCAAATAAGTTTTGATAGTTATAATACAGTATTTTTTGAAGATAATTTTTTGCGTTATTTTGGCAATAGTATAACATTAACAGTGTTTGGCACATTAGGATGTATCTTGCTCTCCTCAATGACTGCCTATGGAATTGCAAGATACCAATTTAAAGGAAAAGCATTAATAACGAGTTACTTTCTGGTTGGTCTAATGGTACCTGTTCAGGTCAGTGTGTTGCCGTTGTTCCTCATGCTGAAAAAAATCGGATTGTTGAACCATCTTCTGGGTTTGATTCTGGTGTACATATCAGGAATTTCGATGTCCTGCTTTATCTTTCAGAAATTCTTTATAACGATACCGGTAGCATTGGAGGAATCTGCAAGACTGGACGGCGCGGGAGATTATAAGATTTTCTTTCGAATTATACTTCCGATCAGTAAGCCAGTGATTTTTACAATGATATTGATTACCGGAATCGGTCAGTGGAATGATTTTTATATGCCCATGATACTTTTAGGCAAAGAAAGAGTAAAGACTCTGACACTTGCTATTTATCAATATATCGGCCAGTTTACAAAATATATGAATGTATCCATGGCTGCAGTTATAATAACATTAATTCCGGTTATTATAGTATATTTTCTTTTTTCTAAACAGATTGTGGAAGGACTTACCGGTGGAGCAGTAAAAGGCTGAATCAGAAAGGTATATATATTAAAGTAATATAGCTTAATTAAATCACGGAGGGTTAAAATGAAGAAGTATTTAAGTGAATTTGAAAATCCGTCATCAAAGTTTCGTGGAGCCCCCTTCTGGGCTTGGAACTGTCGTCTTGATAAGAAGCAACTGCTGCGTCAGCTTGAATATTTTAAAAAAATGGGGCTTGGCGGAGCTACGATCCATTGCAGAACCGGACTTGATACACCATATATGGGTGAAGAATTTATGGGATTGGTAAAGGCCTGTGTGGAAAAAGCAAAAGAATTGAATATGAAGATATATCTTTATGATGAAGACCGATGGCCTTCCGGATTTGGAGGAGGAGAGGTCACCAAGAACATAAACTACAGAGCAAGGTACTTGGTATTCAGTAAAGCTGATCCGCAGGAAATATCTCAATCGGGTAAGGTTTGGAATGGAAGCAGTGCAGAAGCAGCTATTCAGGGAGATGGAGATTTACTTGCCAGATATGAAGTGAAGCTGACGGACGGTTATCTGACAAGCTATCGCAGACTGGATGACGGGGAGGAAGGGGTCAATATATGGTATGCATACCGTGAGATTAAATCAGACGATCCCTGGTTTAATGACCAGGCTTATGTTGACACGCTGAATAAGGATGCAATAGAGTGCTTTATTAAGACTACTCATGAAAAGTATGCAGCAGCATTCATTGATGATCTCGGAGATACAATACCTTCTATTTTTACCGATGAGCCTCAGTTCACTCATAAAAAGACCATTGGCAGAGCCGATGACACGAAGGGAATCATCATTTCTTATACCGATGATTTTGAAGAAACCTATTATAACACTTATGGTGAAAGCTTTCTGGATCATCTGCCCGAGATATTCTGGGAACTTCCGGAGGGGAAAATATCAACTGCGAGATACCGTTATCATGACCATCTGGCAGAGCGTTTTGCACAGTCATATTCAGATACGATAGGTTCCTGGTGTAACGAACATCATATTGCATTGACCGGTCATATGATGGAGGAGCCGACACTGTTATCACAGACGCATGCACTCGGAGAGGCGATGCGGCATTACCGTGGTTTCAAAATTCCGGGTATTGATATGCTGTGTGACCGCAGAGAGTACACAACGGCTAAGCAAGCACAAAGTGCTGCCCATCAGATGGGAGGTACAGAAGTAACCAGTGAACTGTATGGAGTCACAAACTGGGATTTTGATTTTCGCGGTCATAAGCTTCAGGGTGATTGGCAGGCTGCATTAGGAGTTACTCACAGAGTACAACATTTGTCCTGGGTATCGATGGAAGGAGAGGCAAAGAGGGATTATCCGGCATCCATTTCATATCAGTCACCCTGGAGTGAAAAATATTCATTAATAGAAGATTACTTTGCCAGAGTCAATACGGCTTTGATGAGTGGCAAGCCGCATGTACGTATCGGAGTAATACATCCGATTGAAAGCTATTGGCTTTACTTCGGCCCTGACGAGCAGACGAAATCAAAGCGTGATAATCTGGAAAAGCAATTTTCAGACCTGACAGAATGGCTTTTATTCGGACTGACGGATTTTGATTTTATATCCGAAGCATTATGGGAGACTCTGGGCGGCTCAGAGACCGGTAATAAAATTATGGTGGGAGAGATGGCCTATGATGTAATAATCGTCCCGGGTCTGGTTACTTACCGTTCCTCTACGGTTAAAAGGTTAAAAGACTTTGAGGATAAAGGCGGTAAGGTAATTTTTATGGGGGACGTGGGCAAGTATGTGGATGCAGCAGAGAGTCCTCTGCCCTCAGAACTTGCTAATAAAGGAATACGAATTCCCTTTAATAAAGATGAATTAATGAGTACTCTTGCAGATTATCGTACTGTGGATATGTTTGATATGAGAGGTATAAGGAGTGACCATTATATTTATCAGATGAGAGAGGTTGGTGATGATAGGATTGTATTCATAGCCAATGGGACAAAGAATGAAAATCCTGATATTCCGGTTAGTGAGACATATCAAATAATTATAACAGGAAACTATGATGTTGAAATTCTCGATGCCATGACAGGAGATAAAAACAGATGCTATGTGGAACATAGAAAAGGGAAAACAATACTCCAGTATACATTTTATGAAGAGGACAGTTTATTGCTCTATCTGACAGCCAATGACGGTGCTGCCGAGAGGATAACAGACACATCAAAACAGGAGGAACTAAAGCCGGTTCAGATACTTAATACGGTTACATCATATCAGTTGGCTGAGCCAAATGTATTGATGCTTGACCAGGCGGAATATTCTCTTGACGGGGAAGCTTTTAATCCTTTGGATGAGGTGCTAAGGATCGATAATATTTTAAGAGAGCGTCTGGGGTATCCGTTGAAGATGGAAGCCTATGCTCAGCCATGGACAAAAAAAGGTAAGGCAGAAATGAGCAGTCATAGACTGAAGCTACGGTATCAGATATCTTCCGAGGTTGATCAAAGGCCTGTAAGATTAGCAATAGAGACTCCAACCAATATGAAAATTACATGGAACCATCATGAGGTACCCTTAAGCAGAAATGGCTATTATGTTGATGAAAGTATTCATATTTACAATCTGCCTTTGCTTCAAAAAGGAATCAATGAACTGATAATCGAAATGGATTATGATCAGCTGAGCAATCTGGAGTGGTGCTATCTTCTGGGCGATTTTGGAGTAGCTATATATGGTAACAAATCGACAGTTGTATTGCCACATGATAAAATAGGATTTAGCAATCTGACATCTCAGGGCCTTCCGTTTTATGGAGGAAATATATCCTATCAATGTGAAGTAACCCTGCAGGATGGAACATATGTTGTGGAAATAGCGAAGTTTCGTTCTCCTTTACTATCAGTTAAAGTGGACGGTCATGAAGCAGGGAATATAGCATTTTCACCGTATCGCTTATCTCTGGGACACTTAACCAAAGGTAAACATACCATTGAGATTACCTGTTATGGTAACCGTATCAACACATTTGGAACGGTTCATAATTGTGATGAAAGTACGACCTGGTTTGGACCGGAATCATGGCGTACCACTGGTTTTGCTTATTCTTATGAGTATCAGCTTAAGAGGACTGGAATATTGGCGGCACCGAAACTGTACAGGATATAAAGCTGAAAATCCCGTATGAAAGCCCTATTATCATACAGTTCCCTTAATTAACACAGTACTTAACACCTTAATTGCTCGTTACGCGAAAGACAACTTGTGCTTTCAACCTGCTTAATCGAATTCTATAATAATTAGGCGGCTGACGGTTTGACACTCGGATGTATAAATCCACTGTTGGAGACACCAGCCTAAGTTGGTCTACTTATTATAACAAAACAGAACAGAAGGGGCTGTTTCAAAACTAATTGATTAATTAGTGGAGAAACAGCTCTCTTTTTATGCTTAAAATCAAAAATGCGGATTCCGAAGAATCCGCAAAAATGGTATAATTAGGTCATGCGAATAACACAA
>JAEZLZ010000141.1 GCA_023415055.1 Bacillota bacterium
CGGTAAACACGTATCCATTTACACCTTGTTCCAGAATATCTTCCAGACATTTATCTTCTCTTGCAACCACCGGTATACCGGATGCCATAGCCTCAATGTAGGTAAGCCCCTGGGTCTCGCTTCTGGAAGCACTGATAAAGACATCTCCCAATTGGTAATATAGTCCGATCGTATCCCATGGTCTGGCTCCGGTGAAGACAAATCGGTTCGATAATCCCAGTTCCTCAACCATCTCCTGCAGCTTCGATAAAGCCGGTCCGCTGCCAACGATTACGAACTTAACCTCAGTGCGACGAGCCATATATTCCGGCATCGCTGCTATTATTTCCTCTATATTTTTCTCCTGCGACACTCTGCCGATATAGAGCATCACCTTATCTCCCGGTTCTATCTGATAACTTTTTTTAAGCTGCTCTACCTCTTCTATCGAATATCTGCTTTGCTCGAATTTGCTCAGGTCGATACCGGTAGGAACGACAGAAATATCCTTATGCACGCTGTAGGTCATCAGCAGCTTTCTTGTCTTTTCTGTCGGAACCACAACCTGCTCCACTGTATTGCAGCATACTTTGGTATAGGTTCTAGCAAAGGCCTTGGCTCTTCGGTCCAAGGCTTTGAAATGTGTCAGATAATGAGTATAATCTTCGTAAATCGTATGATATGTGTGAACTACAGGGAGGCCTAACTCCCTCGCCATGATTCGTCCGAAGATACCAAGAGAAAACTCTGTATGTGTATGGATAATATCCAAATTTAATTTTTTTATAATATGTGCCAGCTTCGGCTGATAAAATAAGCCTACCCGGCGTTCGGTAATAAAGATGAATGGAATACTGGGCACACGAAACACATTGTGCTCATGATCCGGGGCACCCGGTGTCGTCGTGGTAAACACATATACGTTATGACCACGTTTCTCAAGTTCGTTCTTCAACATATATACAGAGGTTGCCACTCCATTTATTTCAGGATAATAGGTCTCCGAAAACAGGCCTATATTCATAATATTTTCCTACCTTTCCCTCAAATGTGAAATCCTCACAGCCCATTTCATAATAATTTATTTAGATCAAAAAGTAAAGTAAATAATCGTCAGTCACCTTCTCATCCTATAACAATAGAAAGTACTCATTGCGAATTGATATCGCCATGAATAGTATACCCTTTTTGCAAGTCATTTCTTGCTATCCTACGTTTTGGTAAATGATTCAAGTTTATAGAACTTTTACTTTATTTTTACTGGAAACCGAATTATAATTGAATAATAGTATATAATTATATTAAAACGGAAAGGATGATTTGCACATGAAAAAGGTTGGAAAATTTTTATTTGGTACGCTTACTCTGGCATCAATTGCAGCTGGTGCTTATTTTGTTTATAAGAATTATATCAAGAAGGATAATACGGACGACTTTGATGATTTCGAAGATGATCTGGAGGATTTTGACACGGAAGAAGAGACCGAGGAAACACGGGGCTATGTTCCGATCAATCTCAATTCCGCAAATGCAAAGGCTCCGGAAGCAGAGTCAGCAGAGCCAGCAGAAGAAGCACCTGCAGAAGATGCAGCGGAAGAAGAGGATCTGCATTAATCAAATCCACCTATCTTGCTTGATAGTGTGATGATATATATTTTCCGAATGGAAATAATATGAAGGATACTTATATTATAATTTATCACGATCTATATAGTGCACCTCCCTGGCGCACTTCTCAAAAAAGGGACTGTCGCAAAGTCTATAACATTTGAAAGATAGATGAAATGGCTCCCCTTAATGCCATTTATCTTCCAAAAATCGACCTTAGCGTGCCAGTCCCTTTTTATGTTTTAATCCGATTGACTATTCACTGTGTTCTACGAAAAACTCCTCCAACTCCTGTTTAAAGGTGGTATCATCTACGACATAATAAATATTTTCAACGGTATTCTCACCCTGGGTACATCGAACAGTCAGATTATTACCCACAAACATGGTATACAGCGTCTCCAATGCAGAACTGTTCATCTCTATCGTGTAATTCGAGTCTATCATGGAATCGTTGCCGGTACTTGTAAATTGATGGCTGTCCATGATGATATAAAATTCTTCTATATCATCCAAATTGGTCAGTATAACCTGAGTATCATTACGATTATCTGTTATCTTAATATATTCTGCCTGCTCCGGCGAAGAGATAAATATATCACGGAAGCTATAGGTCGTCGTATCGTTTGTTGTACCGGCAACCGTCGCAAATTTACGGGTTGAAACCGTGCCATCCGAAGCTTCTCCCTCTGTGCCATAAACTTCTGGCTGCTCTTCCTCCACACTGCTGTCAGTCTGTCCATTACCAGCCTCTGCAGAGTTATCAGAAGCGTCCTTATTTTCCTCCGAAACATCAGCTTTCAACTGAGCATCTGATGTCTCTGCCGTAATCGTAAATTGAACATCCTCTTCATCTTTTGCAGTGGTTGACGAATCTGATGTACTACTCTCTGCCGCCGGTGCTTCCTCTGTCGTGGCCATCATAGTACTGTTCTCCTGGGAAGAAGCCGTTAATTCCGGCCTTACCATGTCTGCTGACTTCTTCGCACCGAAGGGAGCCTGCTGAATAATATTATAACCGACAGCAACGATAATGACTGCTGCCGCAACACCTGCAAAACCGCGTACATATCGATTCCAGGGTATTACCTTTTTACCGAGCTCCTGGGAGCTTGTTTTTGCTTCTTCTGGAGAGTTTTCGGATTGCTCCTTAATTGCTGCCAGAGTTCTATTAATTAAATCCTCCGATACACTGATACCGCTTAAATCAAGAGAAGTGTTCAGATGTGATTTGATATTCAGTTCATCATTTTCAATACTATCATTCTGGTTCTTATTATTATATTTCATCTGAAATCCTCCCTTCTAAAATTGATTTTAGTTTCTGCCTGGCTCGTGAAAGCCTGCTTTTTGCGGTTCCCTCTGCTATTTTTAGTGCCTGAGCGGCTTCCGTGATTGTCATATCCTGAAAATATACACAAAGCACAACATCTTTATATTTCGCAGGCAGGGAAAGAACTGATTTCTTAATCAATTCCTTCGTATCTTGCTTTTCTACATCATCATAATCTGTCTCGCTGATTATTGCATCCTCCTGGTAGTCCATCATCGGTACCACCCTGCGATTCCAGGCACTTTTCAAGTAATCCTTGCAGGTATTAATTGTAATTCTGATGATCCAGGTCTTAATACTCGAATTTCCTTCAAAGGTCGATAGCTTCTGATTCACTTTGATAAAGACATCTTGAAAAATATCCTCCGCGGTATGAATATCCTTGACATACATATATGCCGTTCGCAATACATCGTTGCCATATTGTCGCATTAGTGTCTCTATATCATACCCAGGTACATTCTCAAAGAGGTCGTTTGGATTATCCTTTTGCATCCTGTTATCCCCCTATACCATACCTATTATTCTTTCATGTTTGCGTCTTACGTTCGTAATCATATAATAGTATACATGTATAGAAAGACGATGTAAACAATAGAAATTTCTGTAGAATTATTTTTCGTGCTTTCTTCCTTTCTTAATCATTAGACGCGTATATGCTAAAAAGCGTTCCATATAAATTCTTGAATTATGTAGGAACATTATGTAAATTCTATAAAAAACAGGAAACTCGTCACCCAAAAAAGGGTAGAAAATAAGGGACTGTTGCAGAATATATCAATTTACAACAGCCCCTCATATAAACTTAAAACTTCATTCTATACTGCTTCCTCTGCAGCATTTTCAACTACAGACTCTTTCTTTCGGAAGGTCATATGGTACAGATTCGCATAGACTCCGTTTCGTTTTAATAATTCCTCATGCGTTCCGCTCTCCTTAATTCCATCCTCAGTTAAAACCAAGATTTTCTTCGCATTTTTGATGGTAGATAATCGATGAGCAATGACAAAGGTGGTACGGTTCTTCGCCAACTTCTCCAGGGAGTCCTGTACTACCTTCTCGCTTTCATTATCCAGCGATGAGGTAGCCTCATCGAAGATCAGGATAGGCGGATTCTTAAGAAATACTCTTGCGATACTGAGACGCTGCTTCTGACCTCCGGACAGCTTGATTCCACGCTGTCCGATGTAGGTATTATAACCATCCGGCAGATCCATAATAAATTCATGCGCATTGGCATTCTTTGCCGCTACAATGACTTCTTCCTCCGTTGCGTCCAGATCACCGTAACGGATATTCTCCAGAACCGTTCCTGCAAAAAGATAGACCTCCTGCTGTACGATCCCGATATTTTTACGCAATGACTTCAGTTTAATCTCCCTGATATCCTTCCCGTCGATTCGGATGCTGCCCTCGGATACTTCATAGAATCTGGGAATAAGACTGCACATCGTCGTCTTTCCAACGCCGGAGGAGCCGACCAGTGCCATATAATCCCCCGCTTCTACTGTAAGATCTATATTACGGAAGACGTCGTTACTGGTGTCATTATATTTGAAAGCAACCTTCTCAAATTCAATTTTACCTTTCACCTCACGAAGCTCAATTGCGTTCGGTTTGTCTACAATATCCGGCATAATCGCCAGAATATCGCAGAAGCGCTCAAAACCGGTCATACCGTTCTGGAAGGTCTCCGTAAAGCTGATCAGCTTCTTCACCGGGTCAATCAACGTGTTCACATAAAGTAAGAAGGTCAGAAGATCGGCGATACCGATCACTCCTTTAGAGATAAATAAGCTTCCTCCTGCAATCATTGCAATATTAATAAAGGATGTAAACAGTGTCAGCCCCGAGTGAAAACCAGCCATATTCCAATAGCTGTTACGCTTGCTCTCCACGAATCTGGAATTGCTCTCATGGAACTTATCAATCTCTTCGTCTTCATTGGCAAAGGATTTTACCACACGGATACCGGACAGGTTATCCTCCACCCTGGCATTGATCTCCGCAATTCTCTCCCTGTTCTTACGAAAGGCTCTGTTCATCCTTCCTTTCATATAATAAGCAAAGAGAAACATCGGGGGAAGAAATGCAAAAATCAGTAAGGTTAAGGGAAGGTTGACATTCATTAAGATTACAAAAGCACCAACCATTTTGATAATGGAAATAACAATATCCTCGGGACCATGATGACACAATTCCGAGATATCAAAGAGATCATTGGTGATACGGGACATCAGCTGTCCAGTCTTCTGATTGTCGTAGTAATTAAAGGAAAGCTTCTGAAAATGTTCAAAGAGGTCATTACGCATATTATATTCCATCCGTGCGCCCATAATATGACCTTGATATGCAATAAAATACGTACTGATATACTCAAGTATGGCAAAAGCCAGCATGGCAAACAAAAGCCGTAATATCATCGGTGACGCCTCACTGATCCCATGCTTCGCCAGTACTTCGTTTGTGATATAACGTACAATCATCGGAAAGACCAATGAAATTCCTGCTGCCAGTAAGGCAAAAAACATATCGGCAAAGAACAATGTCAGATGTGGCTTATAGTACGATAAAAGTTTTTTCATTCTCCCATTCATTTTCTTCCTCATTTCTAAGCTCTGCTTAACTCTCTCTTATAAGACTTTAAGCATCCACTCATGTATTTCGTGCATCCTATTGTAACAATAAATTGGTATATTTTTCAAGTGTTTAAAGTCTAAAATCTTTCTCCGAGATTACTTCAATACCGTTTTGCAGCAGCTGCTCTACTGCCAATCCGTTACCCGGTATCAGTCTGCCGGAGAAAGAACCATCATAAATCATACCACAGCCGCAAGAAGGACTTTTCGATTTCATGATTGCTTTTTTGATTCCCAAGGCCTTTGCAATCGCCAAGGTTCTCTCTGCTCCCAGAACAAATTCTTCCGTCCGGTCATCCCCCTCCTTATTGATTACCTTTCTCTCTCCGAGCCGGTCCACTATCTCACAGCTTATTCTTGGCGTAGTGAGTCCTCCCAGCTGCTCAGGGCATACCGGAATGGCCTTCCCCTGCTGTACCAACTTAACGATTGCGTCCTCCGCTTTCCCTTTCCCGTCGTATCGACATTCAATCCCTGCCAGACATGCACTTACAAGATACATTTCATTTCCTCCTTCTATTTTGGTTAAGTGTCAAAAGGTGTTGTACTACAATGATTAAAGTGTCAAAAGGTGCGTCGCACATTCTTCCTGAAGAGATATATTGCTATTGCAAGCAAGCTTGCATAGCAATATATTTCTTCAGGAAAGCACCTTCGGTGCTTTTGGTAATTTAGTTATTGCGAAAAAAGCTGATTAATCCTTGTTGTCACAATTCATAATCAGCCTTATTTATCATATTCTTTACCTGTTCCGAACCAATTTTGAATACACTTCGTGTTTCCTCGATGTGGTGCATTCTCAATCCCAACTATTATTCCTTATTTTGAAAGTTTTATCGACAAATCATACATATATTGATCAACATCCTTGGTCATTGCCAGTGCTTCTTCAATGTCATAATCAACATATTGACCGTTTTTATAACCAACGATACGCTTGCTGGCACCGGCAACTAACAGATCTACTGCTTTTGCTCCCATCATAGATGCATAGACACGATCTCTTGCCGTTGGACTTCCACCACGCTGTGCATGACCGATTATGGTCGCTCTGGTCTCCATACCGGTTGCAGCTTCAATTCTCTTCGCCATACCGTTTGAATCGCCAACACCTTCTGCATTTACGATGATATAGTGTTTCTTACCTTTTTTACGTTTCTCAATAATACTGTTGATAATTCTCTGCTCATCAAAATCATATCGTTCGGCAATCAGAATTTCTTCCGCGCCGTTCGCAATTCCACACCATAAAGCGATGTAACCTGCATGTCTGCCCATAACTTCAATAATACTGCATCTTTCATGGGAGGTAGAGGTATCTCTTACCTTATCGATGGTCTCCATTGCTGTATTTACAGCGGTATCAAAACCAATGGTGTAATCAGTGCATGCAATATCTAAGTCGATCGTTCCGGGGAGACCTACGGCATTGATTCCTCTTCTTGCTAAGACCTGCGCTCCTTTGAAGGAACCGTCACCACCGATGACTACTAAACCGTCAATTCCATGCTTTCTGCAAATATCTGCTGCCTTATCCTGAAACTCAGGCTTCAGCATCTCCAAACAACGAGCTGTGTACAGTATGGTGCCGCCTCTCTGAATAATATCAGAAACACTTCTTGCATCCATATCTATGATGTCTTCCTCTAAAAGTCCTAAGTATCCTCTCATGATACCTTTCACTTTCAAGCCTGCTGCCAGACCGGTTCTTACAACTGCTCTGATCGCGGCATTCATTCCGGGCGCATCGCCACCACTGGTTAACACGCCTATTGTTTTAACATTTCCCATTATTATTACCTCCGCTTCATCTACAACTAAAGACTACAGTATTCTAATCTATTTTCCCTATTTTTTCAATACTCTTTTCTGTAATTCGAACATTTTCTTCCCTATAATTCGTTATCAGCTGTTGAATTAGGTCCTTCTCTGCCTTTACGCTTCTACTCTTAGGGAGTTTTTTCATACATTTCTCCGCTTCACAGAATATGATCACACTATCATTACCGTCAAACTGATCCAATAAATGATATAGCGCCTGCTCGTCTTTTTGGAAGCTTTCCAGATTCGGATACTTTATCCAAACCTCTTGTGGGATATTTTCAAAGGGTATGATCTCCTGGCAAATCAGCTTAGCTGCCTTTTCCTCTTCTACGGTAACCTTTCCGCGAACAAAGATTTTTCTATCCTGTTCCAGCATGGTCTTATATTTTTCATAATCCTTCGGAAATATTATAACCTCTACGTTACCGAATAAATCCTCAAGTGTAATAAATGCCATCATACTGTTGTTTCTTGTTGTTTTTATCGTCTTGGAGGTAACCATCCCACCGATGATCTCGGTTTTGCCATCCTCAACATTTGGTCTATCCGTCTCTTCATCAATATTAAAATCATTCGAATTGACCGTAACATTTTTCTTGATTCTATTCTCGTATGCTTCCAGCGGATGACCGCTGACATAGATGCCCAGAACCTCCTTTTCCAGCGCGAGCAGCTGGTCCTTACTGTATTCTGCTACCTTCGGCATCGCCATCTCATAATCATTCTTCTCTTCCTCGCCGGCAAAATCAAACAAGGTCATCTGCCCGGTTAAGGATTTTTTCTTATCCGCAGCGATATCGTCAAGGATCTGAACATAGCACAGCATCAGCTGTCTCCGGTTTGGATGCAGTCCATCGAATACACCGGCCTTGATAAAGCTTTCCACTGTTCTTTTATTCACTTCTTTACCGGACAGGCGGGCAGCGAAATCCTTCAGATTAAGGAAGGGTCCATTCTCCTCCCGTTCTACAACAATCGCTTCGATTACCGGTTTTCCGACACCCTTGATTGCGGATAAGGCATAACGAATCGCTCCGTTCGATACGGTAAATATTGCATCCCCCTCATTGATATCGGGAGGTAATAT